>CAYVXE010000162.1:0-8220 GCA_964455375.1 uncultured Calditrichaceae bacterium | reverse complement strand
AAAGTCAATTCAGAAGCCAGAGAGCGGAGCTGCTCTTGATATTGATGCAGTCTTTCCTCCCCCTGCTTGCGTTCTTCTTCCAGTTCAATAGTGTGGAGAGCAAAGGAGATGTCCTGACTCACCTCAGCGAGTAGACCCATCTCTTCCTCATCAAACGCATCAGTGAGAGTTGCATACACATTTAGAGCACCAAATACTTTGTTTTTGTAAATCAAAGGTACCGCAAGTGAAGAGGCATAGCCGCGTTTCATGGCTTCCTCCTGCCATGGTTTGTAACGGAGATCACCGGCGATATCACGCATAACAAAAGGTTTTCTGGTCCTGATAGCTGTCCCGGTGGGTCCCTTACCTGTCTCTGAATCGTCCCAGGTGATTTTTATCGATTTTAAGTAACCCTCCTCAAAACCCGCTTGCGCTGCGGGTAGAATCTCCTTCGCCCCATCTTGGACCAACCCTATCCATACGAATTTGTAATTACGAGTCTGATGAAGAATCTCACATGTCCCTTGTAGCAGCGTATTCTGATTTTTTTCGTGGACGATTAGTTGATTGATGTCTCTTATCGCCATAAGCACGGCCTGAAGGTGTTTGATGTGATCATCTGCCCGCACTTTTTCGGTGATGTCTTCCTGAATTACGACGAGGTTGGGTCGTTGGTCGCTGAGTGGGATGGCAAAAATCGTAGTGTGAAAGTGCAAGGTTTCCCGGCGAGAAGTCTCGTATTTGACTGTTGTCAAGTCCAGATCCTGGTGGTAACGGACAACTTCTCCTGCCGAGGCGCGTTCAAAATAGTCCAAAAACGGTTTCTCGGCCTCGGTGGCATTGCGGTAGATGTTGTATCGGCCGATGATTTGGGCCGGGTCAGTCACGCCAAACAGGTTCAGCGCTGCCTGGTTAGCAAAGACAACCGTTCCTTCGCCGTTGCATACCCAAATGCTGAAAGGTGCGTGAGTAATGAGAGATTGTACCATTAATTCCCTGTCCCGCAGCGCCTCTTCGGTTCGCTTGCGCTCTGTGATGTCATAGTAATGTTCAATTCGACCGCCGGCATACAGCCCTGAACCAATTGGTTGGCTCCAGTGCTCAAGCCAGCGTTCTGCGCGCTCGCCATTAGGGAGCACATGGCACTCGAAGGTCTCGATGTACGTGTTATCATCGTAGGTAGCGAACACCTTTTCAGAAAAGCCCTCTGGATCCGCAAATATCGCCTGAATTCGCCTGCTGATAAGCTGACGCTTATCTTTTCCGATAATGTCTTCACGTTGTAACCCAAAGTAGTGTTCCACAGACTGGTTAACCCAGACAATCTTAAAATCAGAATCGAGGATAAAGACGCCGACGGCTGAACTGTCAAGCACATCGTTGGTTAATGAGCGATATCTTTCTTCGCTCTCCCCTAAGGCGTCCTCTGCTTGCTTCTGTTCTTTAATAATACGCTCCAGAAAGAACACGGCAAGAAACGCCAGAATACTAACCGCCAGTCCGGGCAGTTCCGTAGGGTGCCACGTAACTGAAATCATCCACGATTCTTTTTCTGTAAACAGGGTAAGGGTTTGGCGCATCGCCATTAGACTGAGCGTTACAGTCAAAAATCCCATGCGCCAATCCCGGATTCGCCTTAGCAAAACAATTGACCAGCCTATGGCCAGCAGGCGAATTGCAATTGAAACAATAAGGATAAGGCTCATTAACAGATTCTCTTATTAGAAACAGGAGTACTTATGTAAAGGAAACACCGTCTGATATAGGTTTAGAGACATAACGATTAATTTCACCTGTTGCACGGATTGCGTTGCACTTAACTTTCAGGCATGAAAATAACTGAATGCGTGTATCCAAACGTTAGGGCGAGCCATTTCAAACCTCCTTCTTTTTGTTTGAAAAAGATGTCCACTTTTCCAGGGAAGGTTCACAGACAGGTGGAAACTTTTGTTATACATTCTTATTTTTATCTAGTCGATAGAATAATTGAACGAGACCAGTTGAATATGTTTTTGAGTCAATTAGCTCAAAGTAAATTCTTTCTTTTATTCCTTCGAATAAAGGTTTTCCTTTCCCAAGTAATATTGGATGCACTGCTAATTCTATTTCATCTACAAATCCAGCATTTAACAAACTAGTAAAAAGGTTTGCTCCCCCAAATAACCAAATATCTTTACCCTTTTGATCAATTATTTTTTTTACTGTTTCTTCTATATTTTGACTGATGAGTTTTGTATTACCTTCAACGTCAACATTTTTTACAGTTTTTGAAAAAACGTATTTGATTTTGTCGGGATAAGGATTTTTATCCATCTGCAATACTAATTCATAAGTTTTGCGTCCAAAGAATATTGCATCTATTCTATGCATAAAATCTGTCATTCCATATTCTTGATCAGTAAAACACCAATCAAATTCACCATTGAGGCCTTCAATAAAACCATCTAAACTAACTGCAACATTTAAAATCACTTTTCTCATTGAATATTCAAATTGCTAAACGTATAACGTTCAATTGCTCACCTGCTCTGCCGTTCAGAGCACTTTACTTAATAAAAATAGGGACCTTCATTTAATTCGCAAAACTTGAAAATCACACTCCTTCGGCAGCGTCACCTGGCTGCCCAATCCACAGGCAGGAGTAAAGCAAAGGGTTATGTTGGATTTCTATTTGTTGCGGCTTCAAATGTGAGTTTCATCGTCCAGGAAGTCCCCGACTCACCAACTTTTACAAAGCCTCTTGATTTATAAAGATTATATGCAAAATTGTTCGGTTCTACACTTAAGCTGATCGCTCCAATCCCATTAGCATGTGCTCTATTTAAAAGAGCATATAGTAGAGCTTTGCCTACGCCTCTTGAACGTTGGTTAGATTCAATGGCGATGCCAAGCTCTGGTGTCCGAGTATCGACAAAACCATACGTATGGTCGTCTTGACTCCATTGTCTGTACCAGGCTGCACCGATTGGCATAGAACTTATCTCTGCAATTAAGGCTTCATCTCCATCGCGTCCCCAATCCTCCAGGAGCCTACTGAATTCCGGATTTTCTATAAATACCTGAAATTGGGGCCTTTCCTGATCTGGATTCCAGTGGAACGCTTCGAAGAGCATTTTCCTAAGGAAAGGGAGGTCACTGCGTTTTGCATCGCGTATCTTCATTTACATTCCAGGTTCGTCATCTAAAGCGAATGGCTCTGAACACTCAGCCGAGTAAATTGAGCCGGCTCCTCGCTTCGTGTTCTTGCAAAACATTACCTAGTTTATTCATCCTAAATATTGAGCAAAATCATCAGAATTTAATGAATAAACTATTTCTAAAATTAATCAGAATAGATTTAAGTGTTATATTGCTATTCTATATATGCTAATACAGCAAATTTATTGTTATTCATCAATATTTTACAAATAACGATGTCGTCTCGTAAGGGTTCTATATTGAAAAAATATTTTTGACTTCACTGTAAGATAAAGAGGTGTATGCCATCCCATAACGTCTCTTCCCAAAATATAAAATATCGCGCGGCTTTGAAGCAGGAGACAGATGAATCATATTAACAATTAAGTGCGAATTTGTCAAGAAATTAAATAAACTTTTTTGAAGCGATAGCAACTCAAAAGAAAACGGTTTCTTTTCTGGGCAACATATATCGAACATATACTACACATATTTTTAAAACGTCCCAGGGACCCAGGCGAATAAACTTATCCTGTTATTTGCAATCCTCACAATTTTGGGTGTAAGTAACACAATTCCCTTCTTCGTGGTAATCTGCCCGTTCACATACAGATCATAGACTCCCATCGCGCCACAGCATCATTGTAGTATAAACCGGACACGCTTACATCCTCGGTCAAATCAAAGGCTTTTACTGCCGTATTTGCGTAATACAAATCCACATTCGCACCCGTGACCGGCTGTCCATTGCTGAATACAACAAATAGTACCTGCTGGCATTTTGCCCCCAGGCAACAGATGAAATAAACAACAGGAATATGATAACGTATTTTTTCAATTCAAGAGAAAACTCCATTAGATATACACTGACTCATCGTCTGTACAGATATTTTTCCTACATAAGAAGTGTCTTAGACACCCGTTATGACATAGTCGATTTCAAAGCTATATTTTAAACCCTTATTCCCTATAATTTTGCACCGAACATTGTGTATTCGCACCGGGATCCACCCCAAATTGTTATAATCGGCATCACCGACATGCAATAGTTTCACGGTGTTTTCATACTGTTTGAGCGTGTTCATCATGGTAACGAAATCTGCACTCGTGTACCCAGACCATTTTACAATCGATCGGTCATGAACCTTAAAGAACGCCTTGGATTCTTTCCTGGGCCTACGTTCTTTTTGGGTGTCCGGCTTGCCTGACTTATCGGGACAATTCTACTGGATTACTCATTAACGCCTTTTGTCTATCGTGGTGATAAAGTCATCCGGGTTGTAACCGTCGTTTTAGGAATTCTCATGGTGGGATCGATATATCTCGGTAGGGGTTCTACGAGGGACTCAGACGGTACGATCTATTATGTTAGATCAAAAGCGAATAGGGAGTAATTTTTATTAATAAAACGTATTGTATAATGTTGTTACGGTATTTTTTGTAGGAATTTACTACTAATGAAGTTTGTAAAATGTCTGGAGAGAATAGCTGGAAGGTTTTGAGGTAAAACGGGATCTAAAATGGATCCGACACAATGATAAAACCTGATATTTAAGGTGTAACTTCAATCTTCATTTTCTAAACAATAAATATTGTTTTTATAAGATTTATATTAGAGCGAATGACGGGGTTCGAACCCGCGACCCCAAGCTTGGGAAGCTTGTGCTCTACCAACTGAGCTACATTCGCGTTCAGACCTCATTGACACAATGTTAAATAAATTCCTCCAAAAAGTCAAGCGAAATCTGGCAGGCCCGCATCGCCTTTACAGTAGATGTTCTCAATCATTTTTTCTATTTTTGCCGAGCCGAAATTACGACTTAAATCGACCCACACGATTCGTTTATCTTTACGGAACCAGGTCAGTTGCCGTTTAGCATAATTGCGGCTTTTCTGCTTGATCAACGCAACCATGTGGTCATAATCAATTTCATCGGCCAGGTAAGAAAAAACTTCCTTGTACCCCACCGTCTGTAACGCGTTCAAGTCACGATGAAAACCTTTGGACCGCAGCATTTTGACTTCATCCACCAGACCGCTCTCCAACATGATATTCACACGTGTTTCAATGCGTCGGTAAAGTTCCGTGCGCTCCCGGTTTAAACCGACAAAACACGCGCTAAATTGCGCCGGCTTCGGCGGCTTCTGAATGAACGACGAAAACGGCTCTCCGGTGATTTCATACACTTCCAAAGCCCGCATAATGCGCTGAGAATCCGACTGATGCAGCTTTTTGGCAGTGACCGGATCGATTTTCTTTAACATTTCAAAGAGGGATTGGATGCCATCTTGCGCCGCACGGCTTTTAAGCGTTCGCTTTACCGTTTCATCGCCAACCGGGGGTTCTGCCAGACCGTCAACCAGGGCGCGAATATAAAGGCCGGAACCACCCACGACCAGCGGGACTTTCCCACGGGATAAAATATCAACAATTGTTGCACGCGCCTCCTCGCTAAACCTGCCGGCGCTGTAACGTTCCTCCGGTGTACAAATATCGATGAAATGGTGCGGGACTGCCGCCAACTGTTCGCCAGTCGGTTTGGCAGTCCCGATATCCATGAAGCGGTAAATTTGCCGTGAATCAGCTGAAACAATTTCGCCATTTAATGCCTGTGCTAAAGCAATTGAAAGGTCGGTTTTCCCTACGGCCGTGGGACCGACGATTATCAGGACATCCTTTTTCACTTATACATTTTTTTGAAATATTTCAAAAAGTCACTGTCGGTATTTAATATCAACGTGGAATTATTACCGATGGTACTTTTATACGTGTCGAGCGTTTGAATAAATGAATAAAACTCCGGATCTTTATTATAGGCGTTGGCGTAAATCCGGGTTGCTTCGGCATCGGCCTTACCCTTTACTTCCTGCGCTGTCCGGTAAGCTTCGGACGTAATCTTCTGTAACTCTTTCTGCCGTTCACCGTCAATTTCCGCTTTCTTACCCTGTCCTTCCGAGCGAAATTTTTCAGCAATCCTTTTCCGTTCGGAAATCATGCGCTCATAGACTTTCTGGCGCACTTCCTGAATATAGTTCACACGTTTTATCCGAACGTCTAAAAGTTCGATTCCAAACGCAGGCATGGACTCTGCTGCTTTTTTCAGAATGAGCTGCATAATTTTTTCCCGGCCGGCGGCAATATTTTGGGCGGCAGTTTCAGTCCCGAAAGAAACTTGTTCCGCTAACGTGGTTTCCATTTTACGGTTCGTATTCCGCACCGCATCGATGAGTAACTGCTCGGAAATATAATTTCTGGTGGCGCTGTCGATGATATCATCCAATCGACTCTGTGCAGTTATCTCACTTCTAACCGATTGATAAAATTTAAGCGGATCAGCAATACGCCATCTGGCGAATGTATCCACCCAAATATATTTTTTATCCGAAGTAGGAATTTGGTTTTCATCACCGTCCCATTCCAAAACCCGATTGTCAAAAGACACCACTGTCTGAATAAAGGGAATTTTGAAATGCAAACCTGCTTCTTTACCATTCACATTTATGGGATTCCCCACCGGTTCACCAAATTGAAGAATGATAGCCTGTTCCGTCGCATCCACGGTAAAAACAGAACTCGAAACCAAAACAATCAAAATGAAAAGACCAACAATGATTACTACAGGAAACTTTTTCATTTTTTCACCTCCTTTTTAGAAAGTTGCAAAAGCGGAATAAGGCCTTTTTGTGCTTCATCCACCACATAAATATTATCTATTTTCGGAAGCACGCGCAACATGGTTTCCAGATATAATCGTCTCCTGGTAACATCTTTTGCGCGGGTATATTCCTTCCAGACAGCCACAAATTTGTTGGCGTCCCCTTTCGCACGGTTTACGCGGTCCGTGGCGTAACCTTCCGCCTGACGAATCGTTTGCTCTGCCTGCCCCTTCGCCTGCGGAATGACTTTATTGTATGCTTCCAGCGCTTCGTTTAAGATGCGCTCTTTTTCCTGTCTCGCTTCATTTACTTCATTAAATGCAGGTTGTACCTGTTTCGGCGGATTAACATCCTGCAATTTTACCGTCACGATATCTATTCCCGTTTCAAATTCATCCAGGAGTTTTTGGATTTGTTTCTGAGATTCCACCTCGATGTCCTGTCGGCTTAAAACGATGACTTCATCAACACTGTGGTCACCGACGATGAGCCGCATCACTGATTCAGACACGTCCCGCAGGGTTTCGGTCACATTTCTGACGTTAAATAAATATTTTTCCGGATCCTTAATCTTGTATTGAACAATCCATTCGACTTCAGCCGAATTCAAATCACCGGTTAACATTAACGACACATCCGAAAAATCACGTTGAGAATATTGTGTCTGAATTCCTGCCTTAATGGTACGGAAGCCAAACTCTTGTTTAAAAACGTTCTGAATTTTGGGTTTTTTTACGGTATCAACACCGAACGGTATTTTGAAATGCAGTCCCGGCTGTCTCGGTGGTGCGATATATTTTCCAAATCGTTGAATAATACCGACCTCGTCTGCGTCAACCGTGTAAAATGATGTGAATAATAAAATAACTGCAATTGCAGCAACCACGCCAAACGTGATCATCCCTTTCGGTATATCGGGTAATTCAACGATCTCCCCCCCGACATTAATGCGTTTTCGCGCCATGAATATCCCTCCTTTTTAATTAAACGATAGATCTGCACTCAGGTCAAATGTTAACGCTGTATAATAAAGAATAAAGATTTAAGGCGCAAGAGTTTATTCGCTACCGATGCAACCCTTAACTCACGTTGATTATTCCAACCACAACAAAGTCGTAAAACAACAAAATCCAAATGTCTAAATATCAAAAGAAATCATGAGTGTCAGGTTAAGAATATGGCTATCAAAAGTCCGGATTTGCCAGATTCGTTCAGGGTTGTCTAAAATGTCTGGATTTGAGGGCATAATACGATTCATTTAATTTCCGCTTGCGGGCCGCTCGCAAATCGTCTGTAGGCTAATTTCTGGACATATATGTCGAGTTACCTATTTCCTTCTTTTTAAACAGCCCGACTACCGTGCAGCACAGGCTGGCGGCCACGCTAGAACCCACTGAAGTGGGA
>CAYVXE010000161.1:4950-8378 GCA_964455375.1 uncultured Calditrichaceae bacterium | reverse complement strand
TCCGGCGATGGCAGCAGTGGCCCGGTGCAGTCCTTAGTGCCGATTTCCATCAAAACAACGGATGTAAACGGTAATCCTGTTCCCGGAGTTTCAGCAACTTTCCAGGTAACAGAAGGCGGTGGTTTAGTTGAAAGTTTTGATAATCTAACAGACAGCCAGGGAATTGCTAACGCACAGATCAGACTGCCGAATACAGTAGGGACTCTGAAGGTAAAAGCAACCTCTGATCGGCTACCAGGATTCTTCAAGATTTTTACGATTACGGTTATCCCCGGTACAGCCACAAATATCATTATGGTTAGTGATACGAATGTCGAAGGAACTGTCGGTCGTGATTTAGTGAACCCGCTTGTGGTTAAAGTTGTGGATATATTCGGAAATCCGGTTGAAGGACGCTCGATCCAATGGGTCGTAACGAATGGTGGTGGTAGTCTCGAATTTTTAAGTACGGTCACTGATTCGAACGGACTCTCTAAAAACCAATATACATTAGGTCCTAATGCAGGCATTAATGAAGCCTGGGCAATCGCATCAGGATTGAGTGGTTCACCTGTGGTGTTTACAGCAACGGGTGTGACAAATAATTTCCCGGTCTTTGTTGGATTAAATGACACCGTTGCCACAGAAGGAACCTTGCTGAATATTCAACTCGAGGCAACAGACGCGGACAATGATCTGATTTCGTACGCTGCACCTTCAATTCCTCCTGGTTCAGTTTTCAATTCTACAACAGCTTTGTTTAGCTGGAATCCCGCGGAAGGCCAGGCCGGGGATCATCAAGTAACATTTAAAGCAATGGATGGTAAAGGTGGTTTTGATGAAAAAACTATCACAATCTCAGTCCGCAATAGAAATAATGTGCCTGTTATAACTGACTTTTCACCTTCTGAACTATCTTTTGTATTTCGTCATGGTGAGTCCATTAATTTCTCCGTGACTGCAACAGATGGTGACAATGATCAACTGACTTACGAATGGCGCATTTTTACTGAAAACGATAATACAGGTGCATTGTTGTCAACTTCTTCGTCTTTCGTATTAGTTGCCAATAATTTCCTCACTGGTACTTATCGGGTTCGGGTTGAGGTGAGTGACGGTATGGACACGGCGATTGTGGAATGGGAAAGTGTCGATATTGTTTCTTCCGTTGAATTGGCCACATTTACAGCGCAGTTTACGGGTTTTGATGGTGTAAAAGTTGCGTGGACTACGAGTAGAGAAATTGACAATACCGGTTTTAATGTGCTGAGGAGTTTGACACCGAACGGTCAATTCAAAAAAATCAATGATGATTTAATTCCCACAGCATCTGATGGTAAATATCAATTTACAGATAAAAAGATTGTAGCTGGGGAGCGCTACTTTTACAAGTTAGAGGATGTGGATATTAATGGTGTAAAAACGCAGCATGATGCTGTTTCGATAGATGTTGCAGCACCTGAAACGTTTGAGTTGAGCCAAAATTATCCAAATCCGTTTAATCCTCAAACAAAGATACGTTTTCAATTACCAAACTCTGATCGCGTGACGATTAAGATTTTTGATGTTTTGGGTAGGGAAGTTCGTACCTTACTAAATGAAAACAGGGATGCTGGATATCATATAGTCACCTGGGATGCCAAAGATAATCTCGGGTTACCAGTGAGTTCGGGTATCTATTACTATCAAATTGTTTCGGGTGATTTTAAAGAGACGAAAAAGATGCTTCTAATGAAATAGAAAAATTGAAAACCTCCCGAATGTTAATTTGGGAGGTTTTTTGCTTGGTGTTTAGCCGAAAACGCATCTTCTGTTTGTCATTTGAACAATACAAAGTAAGGAAATAAATCTAAACTGCAGGGGGGACTTGCCAAAGGAAATTTCTCACCGCTACGTTTTGTTGAAATGATATTTTCGAGGTTTTCTGCTATACATTGTCTGTTTATAGGTAAGTTGATCCAACTATAGTTGATTTTCGGTTCAATTATTTCCGCATCAATCGTGAATGTTTGTAATTTTATTTTGATAAGTCAAAAGATGAAAATAGGACTTTAAGTAACGATTTCATCAAGGAGAGTTTTAATTTCCTCAGGCACTTTACGAAAACCTGACTGTAAGGTATTAGAATACACAACCTGATTTACTACACGAGGAAGCAATGCAACAGAAGTCTGTTAGGTTCTATGCGAGTATTATTTTCAGTTTACTTCTTTATTCCATCCCTTTATTTGCCCAGTTAAATTTTAATACGCATATAATTGATAGCAATTTAAGCAGCGCTTATTGGGTCTACAGTAAAGATATCGACCGAGACGGCGACATGGATTTAGTGACTGCATCACAAAGCGGTGTTCACTGGTGGAAAAATAATGGCGGGGGAAGCTTTAGTAAGCGATTTGTTGGTTCGTTGAATGGCGCCTGGACTGCGTACGCAGATGATATTGACCAGGATGGTCATATTGATATACTCGGTGGGTCACCGACGACGGACGAAGTTTTGTACTGGCGAAATAATGGCGGTCAAAGTTTTACAAAAATAATAGCGGATAATACAGCACAGGATCCGGAAACAGTGGTAGCGGCCGATATGGATGGTGATGGAGACGATGATATTTTAGCATCTGCTTGGATTGACGGTCAGATCGTTCTTTTTGAAAATACAGGTGGTGGAAATTTTTCAAAACATGTTATCGATTCAAATATGAGTGGAGCTCATTCGGTTGCTGTGGGAGACTTGGACGGTGATGGAGACAATGATATTGCAGCTAGCAGTTCAGGAAAAACACGCTGGTACAAAAATAACGGGAATTTAAACTTCAGCCAACAATACCTTGCTTCAGATGGTGGGTGGAGTGTGTTCATCGTAGATATTGACAGAGACGGTGATAACGATGTTTTGCGAACACAACGCAATACTGGTGATGTGGACTTGTTGCAAAATAGCGGTGGAAGTTTTTCAGAAAGAAATATTGAATCTGGATATGGTCAGTGCTGGTCGGTCACTGCGGGTGATTTGGATGGTGATGGTGATATAGATGTCGCAGCGGCCGGCTTTGATGCTAACAATATTAAAGTGTGGCTCAATGACGGACATCAGAATTTCGGTTCAGGATTGATTGTTGATCAGGTGAACAGGCCGAGGTCTGTCTTTATTGCTGATTTTGACGGGGATGGCGATGGGGATATTGCAGCGGCAATTCGTGATGATAAAGACTTAATTTGGTATGAATCCACTGGTGCTGCACCACCACCGGTTAACTCAATTACAGTGACGTCACCGAATGGCGAGGAGACCTTGTTTACGGGCGACAATTATTCGATTCAGTGGACTAGTTCCGGCAGTATCAGCTCTGTGAAGATAGAGTATTCGACAGATGGTGGAAATAATTGGATGACGATTATTTCTTCCACGAGCAATGACGGTTCCTACGGTTGGACGGTGCCAGATG
>CAYVXE010000161.1:0-4850 GCA_964455375.1 uncultured Calditrichaceae bacterium | reverse complement strand
TGGTGGAAATAATTGGATGACGATTATTTCTTCCACGAGCAATGACGGTTCGTACAGTTGGACGGTGCCTGATGCCCCTTCATCGAACAGTTTGGTTCGGATATCAGATGCTTCTAATGCAAGCGTGTCAGATGTGAGCAATAATGTATTTTCAATAAAAATAGGCATATTAACACTTTCCTCTCCCAATGGCGGAGAGTTGTTGTTGTTCAATTCAAGTCAATCCATTACCTGGAGCAGCATTGGAAACACGTCATTTGTTGATATTTTATTCTCGATTGATGGGGGAACCAATTGGAGCACCATAGCTGCAAGTGTGAGCAACAGTGGCCAATATAATTGGCTCGTCGCGGAAACGCCTTCAACCAATTGTCTCATTCGCATTGTTGACTCACAGCATCCAACTGTCATTGATGAAAGCGATAACGTTTTTACAATTACTTCCGGTGTGTTAACAATAACAGCTCCAAATGGCGGAGAACGATTATTAAACGGCAGTGGATTTGAAATTACGTGGGATACGTTGGGGGATATTGCATTTGTCAATTTAGATTTTTCCGTCGATGGTGGTCAGAGCTGGAATTCTGTTGTAACGACTTATCCAAACAGTGGTAGCTTTAAGTGGATTGTACCGTTCCAATTGAGTAATGATGTACTGGTTCGCATTTCTGACAGCAGTGACGGGGCTTTAACCGACATTAACGACAATCTATTTTCTATTGTTAGTCAAATTCTGGATATGGAAATTACCATAAACGGTGACGATGAGTACGTACTTTATGTAAACGGAGATTCAGTAGGAAGCAATACTCAATGGGATAAAGCCCAAACATTTACCGTACCCGTCGTCGATGGATTAAATGTATTAGCTGTTCAGGCAGTAAATCCGCACAACCAAGGAGGCCTCATAACAGAAGTTAAGATAAATGGAACCGTAACGTTAATTACGGATTCTAATTGGCGCTATTCTTCAACCAGGGAAAATGGTTGGTTTGATATAAATTTTGACGATTCACAATGGCAACATGCCACAGATTACGGGCCGTATGGTGTCGCACCATGGTTTAATAATATTCAAGGTATCCCAACCAATACCATGGCACATTGGATTTGGGAACCGGACGCATTTGGGAACGGCGGATTCTTTCGTGCTGGGTTTCAAATAAGTAACACGATTCCTGCTCCGAAAATTATTTCTTTTACGCCACCCATAGCGCCGATTGGTGCAGAGATTAGAATTCTGGGGAATAATTTCAACGGCGCTTCACAGGTTTCGTATAATGGTGTAAACGCGCAGGTTTTTTCTGTTCTGTCTGATACGGTCATTTCAGCCATTGTTCCTTCTTCTGCAACTTCAGGGAAAATTACCATTATAACGCCGGGAGGGATCACCGAATCTACAACTGATTTTATCGTTGGTGAACCCAAAGCATTGACTTTGTTAGAACCTGACGGTGGACAGAAGATTGCCGCTGATAGTTCCTTTACAATTGTATGGTCTTACAAGGGCACAGTTAATTTTGTCAAATTAGACTATTCTTTGAACAGTGGTAAAGACTGGTTGAGCATTACGGAAGGGGCAGACAATACAGGTTCTTTTAATTGGACGGTTCCTGACACATCCTCTGATTCTTGTTTAGTACGTGTGAGCGACGTTTCTGACAGCACTGTATTTGACATAAGCGACAGTCTGTTTTCCATCTTTCAACTGTCACCCCCTTTGCTGCCGGTGCTGAGTTCGTTTACCCCGGCAACTGGTATGGTCGGCACTAAAGTTACAATTTCAGGGAAAAATTTTGTTGATGTAGTCGATGTGGCATTTGGAGATTCATCTGCTTCATTTTCTATTGTTTCCAGTGTAGAAATTCAAGCCACTGTACCAGAAAATGCAAAATCCGGTCATATCTCAGTAACAACCGTTACCGGAAAAAGTGTTAGCGCTGAATCATTTATTGTTACACATGTCCCTGAAATTTCATTTTTTACACCGGAAAGAGGGCAAGTTGGAGAGGAGGTTGTTATCACAGGACGTTATTTTACTGGTGTAAGCGAAGTGCGCTTCAATCAACGACCGGCTGAATTCCGGATCGCGTCGGACACTCAAATCGTGACATTTGTTCCTGATAGTGCTGTGACAGGAAAAATAACTCTTGTGAGTCCCACTGGAACGATAGAAAGCCAGGATATATTTACCGTCAAGGACGAGATAAAAATAGCGACATCGAGTTTTATTCCCACAGATGATGCGCAGATTGTGCTTCAGAGTCCAGCTTTGAATTTTGGGCGCAGCGACATTTTGAAAGTCCAAAATGGAGCATATCGATCATATTTGAAATTTCATGTTTTTGGAATCAATGGGGACATTCAAAAAGCAACTCTTCGTCTTTTTGTGAAAAGTACCAGTCCCGAGGGAGGAGACGTATATTTAGTTTCTAACAAATTTAAGAACGGTAACACAAAGTGGGATGAGTACCGACTGACTTTTCAAAATGCTCCTGAAATTGGAACCATCAGGTTAGGCTCAGGGACTGCAGGAAATGCTGCTGAATTTGTGCAGTTTGATGTGACTTCTGCGGTGGACAGTAATGGTATTTATAGCTTTGCACTAGCCAGTGAATCATCCGAGGGCATTACTTATAATTCCAAAGAAGCTGAAGAATTTTCTCCTGAACTGATCATTGAATTTGCTGGTCAGCCTGAAGGACTACCGGAGATTACTGACTTTAATCCTGCAACTGCCGTAAGGGGTAGTGAAGTTTCACTCACCGGGCTACATTTTGCGGGCACAAAAGACGTTATTTTTGGCGGCACCCCTACAACTAATTTTACGGTGGTGTCCGACAAAGAACTGCGTGCAGTTATCCCCAAAGAATCTCATTCCGGTAAAATTGGCGTCAGAGATTCTATGGGAGTCGGTTTAAGTGACTCGGTGCTATATTTGAATCCCAAAATTATTTTAGATTCCTTTGCACCTGATAGCGGACGTGCCGGAAAAGAAATTGTTTTGAACGGTTTGGGATTTGCTGATGTGGAAAAAGTATACTTTAACCAGGTTGCTGCTGATTTTATTCTTGTTTCGAATACGGAAATTAAAGCTGTGGCACCTGATTCTGTGACGTCAGGATTCATTGTTTTGACCAGTCCGACGGAGGAGAGCGTAAGCCTGAAACAGTTTGTTGTTATTCCTGATTCCGGGGTTTTGGTTGATGATATCGCTGTTTTGCACGGGGCAGATGGGGATGGAGTGCCACAGAAGATTCAGTTGGTCGGCAGTTATCCGAATCCATTTAATCTGGAAACAACGATAGAATATGCGTTACCGGAAGGTATGCCGGTAACGCTGAAAATATACAATTTGCTGGGTCAGCAGGTTCGTGTGATTGTGGACGAATTTCAACCCGCAGGTTTCAAATCGGTGAGATGGGATGGCAGAGATGAATTTGGTAACATTGTATCATCTGGTATTTATTTTGTGCATTTTGTTGGTGGCGGTAAGTCATTTATCAATAAAATAAGTCTGTTGAAATAAGGGGTATTTAATTAAATTATTTTTTAAAGGTGTGAATTGAACAAAAAAAATAAATTGTTGAAATTGAAACTGTCTAAAATTCATAAAGCTCGTTTTATTCAATTTTTAAGCTTTATCTTATTTTGGTCGTTTTCAGGGATTGAAAATATAGTTATTGCCCAAAGCAATAATATACGTGTTGAAGCAGAAGATATGGCTTTAACTAATTTCGTTATTGAAAGTGGAAGTTCTGCTTTTTCTGGTTTGAAAAAGATAAAGCTGCCACGTCACACCTCAGGTTTAGCTCAGGTGAATTTCCCGGGTTCAAGTGGACAATATAATGTCTTGGTCAGATACATTGATGAGTCTGACGGACAGTCCAATCTAAGCGTTTCCATTGGAAATCGTGAGGTGGATTCCTGGGTTCTCGATGTGGACAGTGAGGAAATACTGACACGGACAGTGGCCAGCGACCTATCAATAAATACAGGCGATGTGATTGAGATTGCCGGGACACAAGATGCATGGGAGTTTGTGCGAATAGATTATATTGAGTTTCAGCCGGTCGTGCCAGTCGTTCCTAATTATACTTTATCAGTTAATACAGTCGGTGCGGGCAACGTTTCTTTTAATCCTGATGGTGGCATATATGCTGATAGTAGCGAAGTGACATTAATTGCGACACCGGCCGTAGATTGGGTATTTGACGGTTGGAGTGGCGATTTCATCGGGACGGATACTCTGATCACGCTCATCATGGATTCGGATAAAGCGTTAACCGCGACATTTCGGACCACCTTGCCTGTGATAAACTCATTTACTCCTTTAAGCGGAATTTCCGGTACAATTGTGGAGATATCAGGGAATAATTATTTTGGCACGACGGAAGTGACGTTTAACGGAGTACCCGCAGATACCTTCACGGTTGTGTCTGACACACTCATACAAGCTAACTTGCCAGTAGGTGCGACCACAGGGCCACTCGGTATTACCACAGCCAAGGGGACCTCAGTGAGTTCTGCAGACTTTATTGTGATTGAAAAGCCAATCCTTAACTCTTTCTCACCGGACAGTGGTGCAATCGGTACGGAAGTGACCATAACAGGGATTCATTTCAGTCATACGACCTCTGTGTTGTTTAACGACCTACCGTCATTGAACATGACGGTTGTATCGGACAACACCATTTTAGCCGAGGTTCCTGCTGGTGCCACGAGCGGTGGCATCGTTGTTTTGAATGCAGCGGGTAGTGATACGAGTCGTTTGGATTTTATCGTTCAGGAAGTTTCGACCGTTCGTCTGGAAGCTGAAGACATGCTTCTGACTAACTTTGTAGTTGAGG
>CAYVXE010000160.1:0-8473 GCA_964455375.1 uncultured Calditrichaceae bacterium | reverse complement strand
GAGGGGAGGATTCGAACCTCCGAAGGCTGAGCCGACAGATTTACAGTCTGTTCCCTTTGGCCACTCGGGAACCTCTCCATGACAAAAAAAGAGCCACCAGCAGGAATCGAACCCGCGACATCCTCATTACAAGTGAGGCGCTCTGCCATCTGAGCTATGGTGGCACGTTTATTTTACCCAAATATTGAGGTTATTCCGATAAAATACAGCCTTATAATATAGAAAATAAATTTCAATTGTCAAGAAATTTTTAAGAACTTTCAAAAAATCATTTTTTACGCCACAAGGTACCGCCTTTACTGTCTTCAAGCAAGACACCTGCTTCATTCAATTCGTCCCGAATCTTGTCTGCAAGACCCCATTCCCTCTTTGCCCGCAGCTCTTCCCTTACTTCGATAAGCAAAGCCATAAGTCCTTCAACAAGTTCAGAACTATCCTCTTTTTGATCGCTACCCAGGACCCCCAAAAAGCCGTTAATTTTATCAAAATCTTTTTTTGCCAAAGACAGTAATTTGTAACCCTCTGTAGAAAAGGACTCTTGAGAAAGCAGTTTATTAAATTCCCTTACCATTTCAAACAGGCGTGACACAGCGGGCGGTGTATTTAAATCATCTTCCATAAAGGCAATGAGTTCTTTCTTCGCTTTTTGCCAGAAATCCCAAAACTTCTTTTCTTCATTCTTTAGAGAAGCCGGGTCAAAAGCAGTACCTTCAACTTTTGCGTTTGCCAGTGTTTTATGTAGTTTCTCGTAAAAAATGTGCAAGCGCTCAACGGCGCTCGCAGCAGCATTGAGGCCATCCTGTGTAAAATCAATGGGCCCGCGATAGTGTTTCTGTAAAAAAAACAATCGCACTACCGGACCGGGATACGTTTTTACAATGTCCCGAACCGTACGGAAATTACCTAAAGATTTGGCCATTTTGTTACCATCGATTTTCAGGAAACCGTTGTGTAGCCAGTATTTCACAAATTTCTTTCGCGTCGCGCCTTCGCTCTGAGCAATTTCATTCTCATGATGTGGAAAAATGAGATCCACACCACCGGCATGGATGTCAAAACTGTCGCCCAAATATTTCATGGACATAGCAGAACACTCAACGTGCCAACCCGGACGGCCCTTTCCCCACGGACTGTTCCACGCCGGTTCACCGGGTTTTTGGCTTTTCCAAAGAGCAAAATCCAGTGGATTTCTCTTCGCTTCATCAACGGCAACTCTGGCACCGGAAATCAGGTCGTCCGTTTTTTTCCCGGACAAATGACCGTAATCCCGGAATTTCAGGACATCAAAAAATACATCCCCATTCACCTCGTAAGCGAACCCCTGCTTCACAAGCCTGGAAATCAACGCGATAATCTCATCGATGTGCTCGGTTGCTTTGGGGTGAAAATCGGCTCGGGCAACTCCCAGAACATCGATGTCTTCAAAAAATGCTTGCGCATACGTTGCGGTGATTTCCTGAAAGTCTTTCCCCTCTTCCCGGGAACGATTAATAATTTTATCATCGATATCGGTGAGGTTCATAACGTACGTGACTTCGTATCCCAAATATTGCAGGAACTTCCGCATGACGTCAAAAACGATGAACGCCCGCGCATTGCCGATGTGGATGTAGTCATAAATGGTAGGGCCGCACACATAACATTTCACCTGCCCTTTTGTTAAAGGAACAAATTCTTCCTTCTGTCCACTGAACGTGTTGAAAAATTTAACTGCCACGGTAATTTTCCAGTTAATCTACGAAATGTCTAACGAATTTTTCACAGGTCTCTTTACCGAGAATTTGTGCAACCATGGGTAATTCCGGCCCGTGAATCTGTCCGGTTAAAGCCACACGAATCGGCATCCATAAATCTTTTCCCATAATGCCGGATTCCTGTTGGACTTCTTTCATAATTGAGCGGAAAGTATCTGCATTGAGTTCATCTACATTTTGCAAAGCGCGGATAAACGCCCAGTAAACTTTCTGCGATGAATCTTTTGAGGACACCTCGATGGCCTGCCCATCCCTGGGTTGAATTCGCTCCTGAAAAAACGGCTCTACCAATCCCTGAACCTGATCCAGCGTCTCAATATTTTTTTGAATCAATCTTAAAACTTGCGCAAGCTTTTCCCGGTTCCCCGCATCTTTAATTTTATCAGATAAAAACGGTTCTGCTAATTCCAGCAATTTCTCAACCGGCAGTGCACGAACGTACTGACCGTTCATCCAATTTAATTTTACCGTATCGAAAATCGCCGGGGAGGTTGACATGCGTTTAAAATCAAACTCCTTAATTAAGCGTTCCTGTGAGAGAAGCTCATCACCAGACTCCGACGACCAGCTTAACAAACTCAGAAAGTTGATGAGCACCTGAGGTAAATATCCCTTATGCTGAAATTCATTGATGGATGTCGCACCATGTCTTTTGGAAAGCCTTGTTCGATCCGGTCCCAAAATCATCGGTGTGTGAGCAAATTCAGGAAGATTGAATCCAAGCGCCTCATAGAGTAAAATCTGTTTCGGGGTGTTTGAAACATGGTCATCCCCCCGAATGACATGCGTGATCTGCATTAAAGCATCATCGATGACGGCGGCAAAATTGTACGTCGGCATATTGTTTGAACGCACCACCACAAAATCGCCGACATTTTCCCCATCCATGGCCAGGTTGCCTTTGATTAAATCGTGCCACTTTATTTCGCCCGGATGCACATCAAAAAACCAGGCGGGCTTTCTTCCCGCAGCCTCAAATGCGTTGATTTGCTCAGTCGTATGCTCCAACTTTCTGCGCTGATACGGTGCTTCCCCATTTTTGATGGACGCGTTGCGGATTTTCTCCAACTCGTCATCCGAAAAATAGCACGGGTAGACATGACCCGAACGCTGCAATTTTTCTAAATACTCGCCGTAAAGGTGCAGCCGTTCCGACTGCCGGTAGGGTCCGAAATCTCCACCTTGTTCAGGCCCTTCATCATAGTCAAGACCCAACCAGTGCAAATCCTCATAAATAGATTGTTCGGAAACGGCTGTGGAGCGTTCCACATCGGTATCTTCAATTCGGAGAACACAAGAGCCCTTCGTTTGTCTTGCGTAAATCCAGTTTAAAATTGCAGTACGAGCATTGCCAATATGTAAATGTCCTGTAGGACTCGGTGCAAATCTGACTCTGACATGTCCCATTTTCAATTCGTCTCGCTTTCGGTTAAAACGGTTGCATACGCCGCAAGTCCCTCTCCTCTTCCCGCAAATCCCATGGTTTCTGAAGTTGTCGCTTTAATTGATATTTGTGCGGTTTTCAAACATAGTGCGTCCGCTATATTTTGCCGCATGTCCAAAATAAAAGGCGCAAGTTTCGGTTTTTCACAGATAATCATGGAATCGATATTATTTATTTTAAAACCTGCGGATGTCAATAATTGCCGAATCTCTTTGAGCAGAAGCAGACTTGAAATACCGGCAAACCGTTCATCGGTATCCGGGAAGTGCGTTCCTAAATCTCCTAACGCTGCACTTCCTAAAAGCGCATCGCCAATAGCGTGGCACAAGACATCCGCGTCCGAGTGCCCAAGCAGACCTTTATCAAACGGAACCGTCACACCGCCAAGAATCAACGGTCTGCCAGGCGCCAATTGGTGCACATCATAGCCAAAGCCGACTCGAATCATACGTCGCCTTCCAGTAAAAGTTCCGCTATTTTCAAATCAAGCGGAACGGTTATTTTGATATTTTCTTCGTTGCCGGAAACAATCTTCACTTTGTGGCCGGCGCGTTCCACCACCGCGGCATCATCCGTTAAAACGACTCCCTGTTTCATGACCTGTTCATAAGCGGTTTTAAGAATTTCCACGCTGAAAACCTGTGGTGTTTGCACACACCAGAGCTGTTTGCGTTCCGGCGTTTTTTCCACAAATCCGTCTCTCTCCTGTTTGATGGTATCTTTCGGCGAAACTGCTAAGATGGCAGCGCCATGTCGCTGACAGGCCTTTATGACCTCTTCAATTTTTTCAACGCTGACAAAGGGCCGGACAGCATCGTGAACTGCAATCATATCTGCTGACCTATTTACAGATTGAATCCCACGGTAAACAGAGTCCTGTCTCTCTTTACCACCGGCGACAACTGCCGTCACTTTCTGAAATTCATATCGCTGCACAATATCTTCTGAGATATAGTTCAACCAATCGGATTCACCGACGATGATAATTTCATCGATGAGAGAACAGTTATCGAATTTAGACAGTGTATAAAAAAGAATCGGCCGGCCGCCTACCTGATAAAATTGCTTTGGCAGCGACCCTCCGACTCTTTTTCCTGAACCCGCGGCAACGATAATCGCGGATGTTTTAAACAGCTCCTTCATCTTTTATTCAATCAGCATGGCATCACCATAGCTGTAGAAGCGAAATTTTTCCCGGATTGCTTTGCGGTACGCTTTGAAAACGAAATCCCTGCCGGCAAAAGCAGCGACCAGCATCAGCAATGTGGAGCTCGGCAGATGAAAATTGGTAACCAGTCCATTGATGACTTTAAAATCGTAAGGCGGATAAATAAATTTGTCGGTCCATCCTCTGGCTGGTTTCGCATGGCCTTCTGAGGTCACTGCCGTTTCCAGGGCCCGGGTGGTACTGGTTCCCACAGCCACGATTCTGCCGCCTTCGCGTTTCACTTCATTAATCGTGTGCGCCGTTTGCGGCGGTATTTCATAATATTCCGAGTCCATTTTGTGTCGGCTCAAATCTTCCACAACCACAGGGCGAAAACTGCCCAGACCGAGATGCAAGAGTACAGGTACGATCTTGACGCCTTTCTTTTCAATGCGCTTCAACAAGTCTTTTGTAAAATGCAGACCGGCAGTCGGTGCCGCGACCGCGCCTCTCACTTTCGAAAAAACCGTTTGATAGCGTTTTTTATCCGAAGGTTCCGGATCGCGATGGATATAAGGCGGCAGCGGAGATTGGCCGATTTTATCGATGATATCAAAAAATTCCCCTTCATAAATAAAGCGCACGACACGGCCTCCGGAAACGGTATTGTCGATGACATCACAATAAAGTTTATTGTTGACTGAGAGACGATTCCCGACCCGCACTTTTCGGGCCGGTCGCACGAGCACCTCCCACAAACCGTTTTCCAACTCTCGCAGAAGGAAAATCTCTACTTTTGCATCTGTTTTGTCTTTGGTTCCCATCAGCCTTGCCGGAAACACTTTGGTTTCATTGACAACAAGACAATCACCGGGATTCAAATAGTCAATGAGATCCTTAAACACTTTCTCTGTGACGGCTTGTTTTTCGCGGTTGAGAACCATCAACCGGGATCTGTCCCGCTTTTCCACAGGATATTGTGCAATTAATTTTTCCGGCAATTTGTACTTAAAATCAGACAATTTCATAATTCACTCCCTTTACCCGTATTAATATAATCCATCATTAAAATAACTTTTGTTGGTGTGACCTTTTTTTTATTTTTCCTAAATGACGATAGGCTAATTCAGTAGCCACCCGGCCGCGCGGCGTTCTTTGAATCAATCCTTCCTGAATTAAGAAAGGCTCATAAATTTCCTCAAGCGTCTCGCCCTGCTCGCCAATAGCGACCGCCAGGGTGCTAATGCCCACCGGCCCACCGTTAAACTTGTCCAGCATCACATTCAGGATTCGTTTGTCCATATCGTCCAGACCAAGTTCGTCCACATCTAAACGAAGCAAAGACTGCTTGGTAATATCGTTGGAAATCTTACCGTCGCCCTCAATTTGTGCAAAATCTCTGATGCGGCGGGTGAGACGATTGGCGATTCTCGCCGTTCCCCTTGACCGACGTGCAATTTCCATCGCCGCTGCCTCTTCAATTTCAATATCCAAAATTTTTGCCGACCGGCGGATGATCAAGAACAGTTCTTCAGGTTTATAAAAATCCAAACGGTTCACCACACCAAACCGTGAGCGCAACGGCGACGTCAGCAGTCCGGCTCGGGTCGTCGCCCCGATCAGCGTGAAATTCGGCAGTTTTATTTGGATTGTCCGGGCGTTAGCTCCTTTATCGATAATGATATCCAGCGTGTAATCTTCCATGGCCGGATACAGATACTCTTCCACCACACGATTTAAGCGATGAATTTCATCGATAAACAAAACATCCCGGTCATTCAGATTGGTCAAGAGCCCGGCCAAATCCGCCGGTTTATCAAACGCCGGCCCGGACGTCACTTTAATATTCACGCCCAATTCCGTAGCGATGATATGCGACAGGGTGGTTTTCCCCAGTCCCGGCGGTCCGTAAAACAGAACGTGATCCAGCGCCTCATCCCGGCCTTTGGCCGCGCTGATGAAAACCTGCAAATTCTCTTTCAACTTTTCCTGGCCGACAAAATCCACAAAAGTTTTCGGACGCAGCGATGTATCAAGGTCCTGATCGTCTGCAAACTGCTCGGGAGATGTTGGCCGTTCGTCTTCTATCATATCCATTTATTTTAATGCCCGCCTGATCATATCATCAACGCCCAGATCCGGCTCTTTGGCAATGATGCCGGCTAACGTCTTTTCCGCCGCGGTTCTACTAAACCCTAAGGAAACCAGCGCCAGAACAGCTTCCTGCTGTTTGCTGTTTAACACACTGGATGCCGGAACTGCCGTCGCGGTTGTTCCGGCTATTTCCACAAATTTATCCTTCAATTCCATCACCAGTCTCTGGGCGGTTTTTTTACCCACCCCCTGAAGTCTGGTGAGACTATCGACGTCGCCGTTGGCTATTTTCACCGTGAGTTCATCCACGGAATTACCGGACAAAATCCCCAACGCTAACTTGGGGCCGATTCCGGAAATGCTGAGCAGACTCAAAAACATCTGTTTCTCCTTCGTCGAATGAAACCCGTAGAGCTGTAAAATGTCCTCACGTACATGCAGATAAGTCAACACTTTTATCGTTGCACCGATTTCTCCCAACTGTTCAAACGTTGAAACCGGTACAAGAAGTTCATAGCCAACGCCCTGCACATCAACAACAATTCGAGTGGGTGTCTTTTCTGCAAGATTGCCTTTTAGCCAGCCAATCATAGTTTCCTTTCCATGCGGTGCACATGGCACAATGCCACCGCCAGAGCATCTGAGGCATCATACGGCACCGGAACTTCACGCAAAGATAAAATCTGCTGAACCATCTTCTGAACCTGCTGCTTTGAAGCCGACCCGTTTCCAACCACAGACTGTTTTATTTCTTTGGGTGTGTATTCTGAGGTGGGAATTTGTTTATTCACCGCTGCTAATATCGCGACCCCTCTCGCATGCCCCATTTTAATAGCCACTTTTGCATTTTCCGCATAAAACAGATTCTCGATAGCGAATTCATCCGGCCTGTATTTTTCAATCACCTCCGTCAACCCGTCATAAATCGCCTTCAATCGCTGCGGGAATGGCGCTTTCATGGAAAATTTCAAACAACCGAAGTCTACTGCCCGACACTCCTTTTTTATTTCTTCAACCACTGCGAACCCCAAGATGATGGTGCCGGGATCCACGCCAAGAATTCGCACCGGGTTAAGACTCCATCTGCTCTAAGATCGACGTATCTATATCGAAATTCGAATAAACGGTCTGCACATCGTCATGGTCTTCAAGTAAATCCAGACACTTAAGAAGTTGTTCCGCATTCTTACCCTCGACTTTCACCGTGTTTTTCGGATACATCGTCGGTGCGGCACTCTCATAGTCAATTCCTTTAGCTTCCAAAGCAGCTTTCACGCTCTCCAAATCTTCCAACGCCGTTGTTATTTCAAACATATCGTCTTCACCTTGGAGATCTTCTGCACCTGCTTCCATAACCACCATGAGAAGATCATCTTCGTCTAACTCTCCTTTAGGCAATGTCACCAGTCCTTTTTTTTCAAACATCCAGGCCACCGCTCCTGATTCTGCTAAATTCCCACCATGCTTACTGAGAATGTGCCTGACGTCTGCAACCGTGCGCTTGCGGTTGTCCGTTAAAATATCGATGTACAAAGCGACACCACCGGGCCCATAGCCCTCAAGAATCCCTTCTTCGTATATCACTCCCGGGAGCTCCCCCGTACCCTTTTTTATAGCTCTATCGATATTGGCTGACGGCATGTTTGCAGTCTTTGCAGATGCAACCGCTGTTCTTAACCTCGGATTTGCAGATTCATCACCACCGCCTTCACGGGCTGCGATGGTTATTTCTTTAATCAGTCGTGTAAACACTTTACCCCGAGCAGCATCAACTTTTTCCTTCTTCCGTTTGATGGTGCTCCACTTAGAATGACCTGACATGAAAACCTCCTGACAAATTGCCTTTAATTTAATACATTTTAAAGCGGTTTTCAAGTAAAATATTTTTGAGCCTATTACACGTACAAAACCCCGACAAACTTGAAGCTATGCCGGGTAATTCGTTATTGGAAAATCGAAAATGGGAAAATCGGGTACACGGGTTTGCTCTCGCAGGGAGCGCAAAGACCGCAGAGGTAGAAGTCGCAGTGGCAG
>CAYVXE010000159.1:0-8581 GCA_964455375.1 uncultured Calditrichaceae bacterium | reverse complement strand
TGTCATATAGCCACCAAGTTGTTAATCAAATTATTGTTCTTGCATCACTATATTACATTTGACAAAAATGCATTGATTAGCATCGGTTGAACGATCATATTCCAGGATCCTTTGAATCGTATGATAATTTTGTTTTGCTCTAGCCAAAAGAGAAAACGATACGTTCTGAGAGAGCAGGATTCCTTTATTTCTGCTGATTTCAGTGGAAGGATTAGGGAAGAACGATTTTTGATTGAACCTGATTGTCTCACTACACAGGTCGCCGCGACATATGCGAAACGCTACAATTCAAACTTCTCGCGCAAATGATTCAGCATATCCTTTACGATTTCCGGCAGTCCGTATTGGTGCTCCCAGCCCCAGTGGGTTCTTGCGGCACTATCGTCAATGGATTTCGGCCAGGAGTTGGCAATCCTTTGACGGTAATCGGGTGCATACTTGCATTCGAATTCCGGCATGAGTTTCTGAATTTCCTTCTCGAGTTCAGCGACCGAGAAACTCACTGCGGTCAAATTGTAACTGTTACGGATCTTAATATTTTCCGGCTTTGCAAGCATAATCTCAATGGATGCCCGCACAGCATCCGGCATGTACATCATCGGCAAGCAGGTTTCGGAATTGACGAATGAAATGTAGCGTTTGTGTTTAGCGGCTTCGTAAAAAATTTCCACAGCGTAATCCGTTGTGCCGCCTCCCGGTTCGGTTTTGTAACTGATGAGTCCGGGATAACGGACACTGCGAACATCGACACCAAACTTTTCAAAATAATATTTGCAGAGCAACTCACCGGACAATTTTGTGATACCGTACATGGTATTCGGCTCAAGAATCGTCGTTTGCGGCGTCATATCCCGCGGTGTGCTCGGTCCGAAAACCGCGATTGAACTGGGCCAGAACACCTGCAGTTTAAAGGCCCGTGACAAATCAAGAACATTTTTCAGACCGCCCATGTTGATTTTCCAGGCCAGATCGGGATTTTGTTCCCCCCTGGCCGACAGCAAAGAAGCTAAATGAAAAATGGTATCAATGCTATATTTTTGAATAATTGTGCGGAGATGAGAGATATCCGTCACATCGGCGATTTCCTGAATGCCGGGTTGATCAATGCCCGGTTTAATATCCAGGCCTATGATATTGTCTCTACCAAATTTTCCGGACAACGCTTCTTTTAATTCACTACCTATCTGTCCGTTTGCACCGGTAATCAATATTTTTTCCATATTATTTTAACCTTTACTGCTGAGATTGAAAAGAGCCATCGATGCACAAACACATTCGTTCTCCGGCAGCCCTTGGATTTAGAAGGACATCTTTTGTAAAAAATAGCATGTTTTCGGCCAGATGCTACTTAAAATAGAATTTGCCAAATTTGTGTCACCACAAAACAAAGAGCCAGTCCCATCACCACCGGCAAAAGGGTCGAAACAGCGGTCCATTTTTTACTGCCGGTTTCTTTGTAAATTGTAACAATAGTTGTGGAGCAGGGATTGTGCACCAAACTAAAAATCATCAAATTAATAGCGGTTAGCAACGTCCAGCCGCCGGCAGCGAACACATCCCGGTAAGCTGCGAGGTCGTTGAGTTCAAACATAACACCTGACCCTGACCCGACGCCTAACAATTTTGCACTAAGAACAGTGAGCATTAAAATAGTAGGAATAACAATTTCATTTGCAGGAATGGCGATGATATACGCAAGCAGAATCACACCGTTTAAACCGATAAACAGACCGAATGGATTTAAAAAATTGATTATATATTCGGCAATACTTTCACCGGAAATTTGAATGTTCGACAATAACCAGATAACGACTCCAGCCGGAATTGCATAAACAACCGCGCGCCACAGCACAAAAATTGTTCGATCTATGAGGGATGTATATAAAGTCCGCAAGATTTTCGGCGGCCTGTATGGCGGTAGTTCCAGACTGAATGCAGACACTTCACCCCGAAGAAAGGTCCGGGATAAAAACCAGGAAGTCATAAATGTCAGCAGGACGCCAAACAACGTAACACCGACCACAGCCGCAGCAGAGACAAAACTTGCTACAGCGGCCGGCGCCAGGGCGCCAATGTACAAGGTGGCGATAAGAATCTGCGTTGGCCAACGGCCATTACACAGAGAAAAATTATTGGTAATAATGGCAATAAGGCGTTCTCTCGGACTATCGATAACACGTGTGGCGATGATCCCAGCGGCATTGCAGCCGTATCCCATGGCCATAGAGAGCGCTTGTTTGCCATGTGCACCGGTTTTTCTAAACAGATTATCCAGATTAAACGCCACGCGCGGCAAATAGCCAAAATCCTCCAACAATGTGAACATTGGAAAAAAGATTGCCATGGGAGGCAGCATCACACTGACCACCCAGGCCATTGACAGATACGCACCATCGATAAGGACACCGCTCAGCCACCACGGGAACCCAATGCCGGTCGCTGTACTTTTCAAAAAGGGATGTACTTTATCAATCAGGAACGAAGCAATTAGAGCAGAAGGGACATTGGCTCCTTCGATGGTTAGCCAAAAAACCAGCATAAGCATAAGCAACATGATAGGAAAACCGAAAATACGGCTGGTGAGAATTTTATCCAGTGTACTGTCCCAGTAAAACGATTGTCTTTTATTCTCCCTGCTAACCACAGAACCTGCGATTTTTGCTGCATCTTCATAGAGAGAGGCCATAAGTGAATCGTGCAAATCCTCACCAATTTCCCAGCGAATTCTGCGCGTTTTTTCTAGAATTGTGTCAGGTGTACCACTTTTATATATCATTTGTTCTCTATAGTCAGGAAAATTTTAATTTACAGTTCAACTTTTTGCTCTATTGGAATTTGATCATGCTGCAACCGGGTCAGGTCACCGAGTTCTCCGGACTCAACGGCCTCACCGATTCTCCGGTCACCCTCCAATAATCGCAATGCGACCCATCGTGCATTATGCAGTCCCGGAAATCTCTTTTTGATTTCCACGACGAGTTCGTCTAAGGCCTTTTTTACCGGCTTTGAAACATTTTTAACCCGGTGCGGCTTACAAATATATTGTCCGGTGGCTACGTCATCTATGGCTGTCAAAAGCTGCGGAATCCCCTCATTCTGACGAGCTGCTGTGGGAACCACGGGAATGCCCAGTTTTTTTGACAATAAATGCACATTCACATCAATTTTATGCCGCCGGGCCTCATCGATCAGGTTGAGACAAAGAACCGCACGATCGGTAATCTCCAGAACCTGGAGGACGAGATTTAAATTGCGTTCCAGACGAGTGGCGTCGACCACGATGACTGTAACATCGGGATTGCCGAACAAGATGAAATTTCTGGCAATCTCTTCGTCCGTACTTGTGGACAGTAGAGAATAGGTTCCCGGCAGATCGACGATTTTATACCGTTTCTCAGCGTACGAGAAACCACCTTCAGCACGCGTCACCGTTTTCCCCGGCCAGTTACCCGTATGTTGCTTTAATCCTGTCAACGCATTAAAAACGGTACTTTTTCCGGTGTTGGGATTACCTGTAAGTGCAAGTACATAATCCCAGTTTTCCATATTCACACCGAGTTTGGTAAGATTCGCTGTATTGTGTACCGGACAGGTTGCACACCCGTCTGCTGCATTAGACAGATTCATAGACGACGTTCTCCGTAATTCGTTCAATGTTGATCAATTTTGCCTGCTCTTTTCTGATAGCGATGACTGCGCCGCGGATCAAATAAGCGATGGGGTCACCACTCGCACTTTGCATTTCCATGCGGATTATCGTGCCCGGCACGATACCTAAGTCCATGAGCCGACGCCTTTGCTGACCGCGGCAAACACTGGAAATGGCGATAACCCGCCCTTTTTCACCGGGCTTCAAAATACTCAAATTTTCAAAAGGCCCTTCCATCCCTTGTTCTTTCGGTAAGGATTCTACCGTCACCTGGTTTGCAACCACCGGTGCCAGAATAATTTCTTCGCCGTCCGCTACAAACCGAAGCCGTTGTGCATTTTTTTCAATGATCTGTATCTTCATTCCCGGATGTAATCCCACAGCAGTGATCTGAGCATACAGCAACTCAGGTTCATCCTCAATATGCGTGATTCTTGCCAGTTCACCAATTTTTAATTCAGTGAGAGGAATTCCCTTTGGAGGTGGCACATTACCCGTTGACGTTGGAATGGGATCACCGTGCGGATCATAGGTGGCATTTCCCACAGCAGCCGCCAACTGTTCTGTTTCCGCCTCGGTCATTTGATGCTCCAATACCTCTGCCTTTTGGTGCCACTCTTTTTCCTCCACGCCGGTTTCGTCAGCCAGGTAACGTTCCCACAGCCGATGCACACGAACCATTCTCAGCGCATAGTGCCGGCCTTCGTCCGTCAACAGAAAAATGCTACCTGACATATTTACAAGCCCCAGCGCCTGAAGTCTGGACAAAAGCCTCGCAGCCCTTTCAGATGATATCGATAAAACGCCGGCAAGACTTTGGATGGTACAATGCCACCCTTTGTATTCCTGATCGAATAAATGTTTCAGGGCGTCTTCGATTAAAATGCGTTCCGTACTTCTCCGCCCCTGCTGCCATTTCCAGAACAAACCGATTCCTGGCCAAAATAGATAAAAAATCGCTATTAAACAAAACAAAAACAACAACAAAGAAACCAAAGGACTCATACAAGTTCCCCCCGATTAGACGTACTGTTAGAAATTTTCGAAATCATAATCGATTGGGTTAATTTCTCCCCCAGGTGGTAGCGGGTACCACCTATTTGTACCAGAAGTGTAGAACCAAACGGTATTCTTTCAAGGACATCTAATTCAACAGTAGGAAATATTCCAAGATTGCCCAAATAGCGTAATATTTCAGGATCACTGTCACTCACCTGTTCAACCCGAACACGTGAACCGGTTTGAGCCGAGTCCAGAGGAGCCAACAATCGGTCTGGTAGTGTTCCGTCTTTGGACGGAATCGGCGCACCATGCGGATCGAAATCCGGATTGCCAAGGAATTCTGCCACCCGGTCTTCAAATTCCTCGGAAATATGATGTTCCAGTTTTTCAGCTTCATCGTGCACCCGGTCCCAGGAATATCCCAGCGCCTCAGCCAGATAAAGCTCAAGTAGCCGGTGATGTCGAATAATTTCTAATGCGATGTTCTTACCTGCATCTGTTAAACGAACACCGTGATAAGGGGTGTAAGTAATTAGATTAAGCTCGGCAAGCTTCTTAAGCATCCCGGTCACAGAACCCTGAGCGATACACATCCTGTCTGAAATAGCATTTGTATTTACCGGCTTTTGCTCTGCCCCTAATTTGTAAATAATTTTCAAATAATCCTGAATTGCCTGTGTTATCATAAAAATTCCAACTTTTTATTTCGGTCTATATTAATAAATTTAACATATAAATGTCAAGTTATTTTTTAGGATAACCTAAATTATTTTTTTGTCATAATTTATTTAACTTTGTACGTTCTTAGTGGTAGTTATTACTGTCTAAAATGAGAGAGGAGGCGTACGTTTCATAAAGAGTACGCCTTTTAGAGGAAGGAAATAAAAAGTCAATCGTTATTTTTTAGCAGGCCGATTGTCAAAACACCTGAGTCGCCGTTTACCTTCTTAGTTGCTGACTTTAATTATTTGAATGAGGTCGACCAGCATAGCACTTGCAACAATGCCACCGGAGGAGAGCATCAGACACAAATGATAATGTTTCGGGCAAAACAAAGGCTGGTTCGTTTCCAAAAACACCCAATTGCTGTCTTGTACCACCACTTGCTGACCGGTCTCCAATCCTTCTACTGCTAAACGGACACTGCCGCCAAGTTGTAAATTTTTCCCCCAGCACTGCAAGCGATAATAGCCGTCTTCTGCCAGTGCAGGCAAGGTGAAAACCGCGTGAGGCACACTGCAGGCCCCGGAGACAAACAACGAACGCTTACCCCCACCAGGCGGTGCATCCTCGCTAAAATCGATGCTGCCACTGCCTTTCCAACCTATGGTATCTTGAGCTGATTCAAATGAATTGAAATAAATACTCCCCGCAACCGGACCTATGATGCCACTCTTACCACCGCAAGCGACCAGCAATAAAAAAAGCAGGGGAATATATATTTTGACCTTTTTCATCATTATCCCGCTACCCCCGAGGACGCAAGCTTCTCAGCCTACATTCAAAATTATTGTACGGGTTCCAGCATTTTCCCCATAAAAATAATCGCTCCGGAATTATGGTCGCGGATAACAAACAGAAACGGATGATTCACATTCACGCTAAGGCGCTCTGGTACGGAGGTCACGCCAACTTCCACGGAGGTCACCGCTGCTGCCGCAGTGCCTTCTTCGTTGACCTCCACAAAGGTTTTGTGTTTTACATTTGTAAGAAAAAGAACCTGCTCTGGCACAGAGAGCATGCGGCCGAAGTCCGCTCTGTCTGGATCGAAAGCGATTCCCATGCCCATGGCACTCAACACATCCTTAAGGCTAATTTCATAATCCAGTTTAAATTTTGGTAAAGACAAATTTATGGCGGTCGTGTGTAAATTATTATTCCAAAACTGCCAGTTCTCCGCGTTTAAAAGGTTCACCAGGTCGTCGATATCTGTGTCCGGTTTTGGCAGCAAAATCATCATACTGTAAAGCTGGGCACCGTAGGATAAATCGACCGCCTGAAACAGGTCATTTTCAAAATAGTTGAGGTCTCCGGTTAGATGCATCATCCTGACGGTCGTTTCCGTACCATCGGCAAGATGAAACGGTGCATCGCCGGTCAAGTCCTTATCAAATTCGAAGGCCCATGTCCCTTTGAAATAAATGGCGTTGATGAGGAACATCACCGCTTCAGCATCGATTCTATCGACGATTTTTTCAATTTTACCATTCGTATTGTCTTTGACCCAGTTGTTTATAATCGCCACAGAATTGGCATCGTTGAAGTCAAGCGCTTGCACAAAAGCATCAAAATAGGTTTTGTTTGTGTTCAGAAAATCCTCATTAAACGTCATGCCCTGCCGTGTCCAAATGGAGTTGGCGAGCTGCATCGTAACTTTCGGGTCGAGATTGACCAGCAAATCGATGAGACTGCGATAGGATTGATTCACCTCGTCGTCGCTCATGTTGTCGAAAGCCAATACGGACTGCATGGCTCGTTCGGTTTCACCGGCGGCTCCGTTGCGTGTCATACCCAGAGCCATGGAAACACTGAGTGGAGAAATGAAGAGGCTCTTGCCCTTATCCGCTGTATTGATTGTTTTGAACAAATTAAATCCGAACTGATTGTCCGCGGTAACCAGTTGCTTTTCCAACTGATTCAAGTCACGCACATTGGGTCCCGTCGGACTGTTGGAACATTGTATAAAAAGAAAACTGCTAACGAGTAAAATGGTAACCTTTAATTTTAACATTTGAAACAGCTCCTTTAAAGAGTATCTCATTCTATATTCTTCTGAATTTTTATGAGCGCCGTATAACTCGATTTACTAAAATGTTTGTCCATATACGGATGTGGATCGAGTTCCATAAGGGTGATTCTATATCCAAGCGTATCTACGAATTGCTGAACAAGCGTATCCTTTTTTGTAACCTGCACCCCGATTTTGAGATGAATAGTTGTTGGGTCCGAATTGCCTTTTTGTAACAGTAATAAGATTTCAGCGTTTCCTGCAATAAAACAGACAACACCAATGGGACAGCGGGAGTCGCCTATCAACTGTTCAAACGTTACAACAAGATTATCCGGTTGCAGTATTTTGAACTGCCCGTATTTTAACTGAAAAGGTTCATCCAATGTCACAATTGGATTCAGGATGGAATCTCCGCAAGCAAACAAGAGCAACAGGAACAAAACGGATAAAACAGCCAATCTCTTTTTTTGAAATTGGTCATCCATACGTTTCTCCTATTTTTATTTTGTACGGAATTGAAGTGGCCGCCGAACAAGGGAATTCGAATATGGATTTGCCTTCCGGATTTGACAAAACTTTTTTGCACATTAGGCGCAAAACCATACTCATAAATAAAACGGAAGAACATGTGCTACAGTTCCGCAATTGACTCATTTTATTGAGATCACTTTCATTCGTAGATTCTAAGTTGCACCGGCAAGGCGCAGGCGACCCACCTTAATCATTCTGGCAAAAATGCTACGTCAATTGACATCACAGACATTGCAGGCAAGCGTTTAATGTAACATGCAGCGTATCATTTTGTACAACAGTCACAGGTCGGTGATACTCGATAAAACGCGGACCCAGACAGCACACAGACGCATCGACGAAATAGTCACCGGGAGTTAATGAAAATCCCGCCGTGCCGTCTGCACCGGTCTGTTGCACCAGGTTCCCCGGATTAATGGTAATTTTCACATCAGGCACCGGACCGACGAATTCATCCGTCACGGCGACAGACAACACTCCTGTTGCCTGTTCAGCGGGATTTTGGTTGTGGCAGCTTGCTACAAAAAAGACACTTTGCAGAAACAATGCCAATAAAACAAATCGTGACAGTCTCATAAATATAAACAAATATTCAGTGCTATGCTCAATCTACACTGCTCCGCTGTAAAAAAAATGAATGAAATCAACTGTATGGGCCCAATTTACCC
>CAYVXE010000158.1:0-8808 GCA_964455375.1 uncultured Calditrichaceae bacterium | reverse complement strand
ACACATGGCCATTGTCCTCGATGGAAAAGTCGTGTCCGACCCTAATATCCAGGAAAGAATTCCAAACGGCCGCGCATCGATTACTGGAATGGCTAATATGGACGAAGCCAAAGATTTGGCCATTGTACTGCGTGCGGGTGCTTTACCGGCTCCCATTGAAGTTATCGAAGAACGTACTGTGGGTCCGTCATTGGGACAGGACTCAATTCAAAAGGGTACGTACTCAGCAATTCTTGGATTTGTTGTAGTCATAATATTTATGATTCTTTATTACAATCTTTCCGGAGTGATTGCCGATATAGCGCTGCTTTTGAACCTGATCATCATTATGGCAGTACTCGCCGGTTTTCATGCAACATTGACTTTACCCGGTGTGGCAGGAATCATTTTAACCATCGGTATGGCAGTTGATGCCAATGTGCTGATTTTTGAAAGAATCCGTGAAGAACTGAGAAACGGCAAAACCGTCCGTGCTGCTATAGACAGCGGTTATAGCCGGGCATTTACAACTATTATCGATGCAAACATCACAACCTTATTAACGGCACTTGTCCTGTACCAGTTCGGTACGGGGCCTATCCGAGGATTTGCCTTAACACTCTCAATCGGTATCGTAATCAGTATGTTTACGGCTATTGTGGTTACACGAGTTATTTATGACTATTTCACAAACAGAAAAACGCTTTCCAAACTAAGTATCTAAGCAAGAAAGAGGAGTGCTATTTACATGCAATTTTTAACAAATACGAATATTGATTTTATTGGAAAAAGACGGCTTGCTATGAGCATATCCGCCACGATCATTCTCATTGGCGTTATCTCGCTCATCATTCAAAAAGGTCCAAAATATGGAATTGACTTTTTAGGGGGAACCTCCATCGAATTGCAATTTGACAAACCCGTCTCCGTAGGTAAAGTCAGAACAGCGGTTTCAGATGCCGGTTATGGCGGTGCTGAAATCAAAAACTTCGGAGCTAGCAACCAAATCCTCATTAAAGTTGAAAAACAGGAAAAGGGCACTGAAATATCCGATGCAGTGAAAGCTGCAATTTCAAAATCTTTTCCGAACAATCCTTACACTGTGCAAATGGTGCAAAAAGTCGGTCCGAAAATTGGAGCTGAATTACGTGAAAAAGCTCTTGGGGCGATATTAATTGCGTTATTTTTTATTCTTCTTTATATCAGTTGGCGTTTCGAATTCGTTTTCGCTATCGGAGCAATTGTTGCCCTGTTTCACGACGTACTGATTACCTTGGGTGTGTTTTCTCTGTTGAAGCTGGAAGTGTCTCTGGCCATCATTGCCGCGTTTCTAACCATTGTCGGTTATTCTTTGAATGATACTATCGTCGTATTTGACCGAATAAGAGAAAATCTAAAAGTCATGCGACGGGATCCGCACGAAAAAATCATAAATGTCAGCATCAACCAATCGCTTTCCAGAACCATTATTACATCTGTAACGACATTCATTGTTGTCATCATTCTCTTCCTGTTTGGCGGTGAAGTGATTCACAATTTCGCATTTGCGTTGATGATTGGCGTCATTGTGGGAACCTATAGCTCCATATTCATTGCCAGCCCAATTATTGTTGAATGGGAAAAGAAACGCGAGCAAAAAAAGGGCAGACCAATTGCCAAACGAGCCTAAGTTTTTGATACCCTTTAGGAGAGAAAAACATGAAAATGCAGGAACAAAAAACAGATAATGTGGTCATTTTGGAACTTTCAGGCAAAATCATGGGGGGGCCCGATGCCGTTACTCTAAATGAAAAATTGCATGAACTCATCGAGTCCGGAAACACCAACGTGGTTGCTGATTTGGGGAATGTAAACTGGATGAACAGTTCCGGTCTGGGTATCCTCATCGGTGGCCTGACGACCATGCGAAACAACAACGGCGACCTGAAATTAGCCAACATTACCGACCGGATTCAAAGCCTTCTGATGATTACCAAACTGCTTTCGGTGTTTGAATCATTTGATACGATCGAAAAAGCCGTTGAAAGTTTTAATGCATGATTATAAAAGACTTCTAAATTATAGAATTATTTAAAACTCCGGCTCCATGTCGGAGTTTTTTATGCTGTATAAGGATACATTATGCCAGTAAGCATTCTTGTGGGGGCACAGTGGGGGGATGAAGGAAAAGGGAAGATTGTCGATCTTCTCAGCCAAAAGATGGACATTGTCGCCCGCTATCAGGGCGGAGCAAATGCCGGGCATACGGTGGTCATAGATGGGGAAGAAACTATTTTGCACCTTATTCCTTCCGGTATTTTACAGAAGAAAACGATTTGCATTATCGGAAATGGTGTGGCCATCGACCCGGTTGCCCTGATGGATGAAATCGCACTACTCGAAAGCAAAGGTATTCAGGTGGAAGGACGTCTGTTTATCAGTCACCGAGCGCATTTGATTATGCCGTACCATAAACTGTTGGACAAAGCCAAGGAAGCACAGGCTGCCGAAGACAAAATTGGAACGACGGGTAGAGGAATCGGACCCGCTTATGTTGACAAGGCCAGCCGTATGGGCATCCGCATTGTGGATTTGTTAGACCGTGATCTTCTTAAATCTAAACTTCAGCGAAATATCGAAGAAAAAAATCAGATTCTACATAAAATTTATCATCAGCAAGTCCTCGATGAAGAAACTATCATCGAAGAGTATCTGGACTTTGATCGAAAAATCGACCCGTATATAAAAGATATAGCAAAGTATATTAATGACGCTGCCGACTCCGGAAAATCAATTCTTCTCGAGGGAGCACAAGGAACGCTTCTGGATGTTGATTTTGGTACCTATCCGTTTGTAACATCGTCGAATCCCACCAGTGGCGGCGCCTGTACCGGTGTAGGAATCGGCCCAACCAAAATTGATCACGTTCTTGGCGTCATGAAAGCTTACACCACACGCGTGGGCATGGGCCCTTTTCCTACAGAAATCCTCAATTCCGAAGAGGTGAATTTACAGCAACTGGGGCATGAGTTTGGTGCCACAACCGGCAGACCCCGCCGCTGCGGCTGGTTTGATGGCGTCATCGCTAATTTTGCGGTACGGACAAACGGGATCAATTCCCTTGCGGTGACAAAATTGGACGTGCTCGATACATTGGATACTATTAAGCTGTGTGTGGCTTACAGATACAAGGAGGAGGACATAACCTCATTCCCTGCAGAGTTAAAAATCCTAAAAGAATGCGAGCCTGTATACAAAACGTTTCCCGGGTGGAAACAACCGACCAGCGACATCCGCTCCTACAATGACCTGCCGGAAAACGCCCAAAATTATCTGGATGCACTTCGTCAATTTACACAAACAGACATCTCGATCGTTTCTGTGGGCTCGGGTCGTGAGCAGACGATTATGATGGGTTAAAACGAGGTCGACATGCCCAAAGAAATAAGATTGACCTGATAGTCATAATACAGATCATTCGATTGGTTATTCATCCAGTAAAATTCTCCTACGACATTCAAAGATTTACCTCCAAACAGTGTGAACGTCTTATTTAGACTCAACCACGCTAAAACCTGACGGTCCGACCGCAACTCACCGGAAATCAAGGCCTCACCGCTTAAATCCAGTGCGGGACGATCCACATAATCTTTCCATTTAAGTTCCAGACCGGATTTAAGTGTCATTTCCCACGGCAGAAGCTGTGTCAAAGTCGAGGCGAACTCTTGACTTTGATAGCCGTAGCGATCATCAAACAGTTCGTCTTCTGTTGTGTAGCCGGAAACCTGTCCCGCCAGATACCGTACGCCATCCCCCGGATTTCGTCTCAAAATGAAATCGCTGCTCAGTCCTGTGGAACTGGTTAACGATTGTGCCACGCGTAGCTGCCCGACCCACTGACTCACACTGGGCTTGATGACGTTTGAATTTGTCGTACCAAAGTAATCGCCACGTCCAATGTGCCCCATGCCACCTTGACGCTGTCCGTAGTCGCCCATATCCTGTTGAAAAATCGTATTATCCGTCACTTGTTGCCGGTACGTTTTTCGACCGTAATTTCCGGCAACCATAAAAGTGGTTTTGGTTGCAAAAAAATGTGTGTATCGAACAAATAGAAAATGTTCTGCATACGTTAAGTCAGGAATATTTGAATACCACCTGCCACGAATCTTGTAACCGAAATACGTCACAGTAGATGGGCCAAACTTTATTTTAAAATTTCCGTAACCGGATACTTCTTTATAATTGTAATAATCATACGTATTCCTATTCACCCGAAAACTACCGTTGACACCGAGATTAAGAGCATTTCCAGAGTCATTTAATAGTCTGGACCAGGCTGCACCAACCTGATGATAGTGATAGTTTCTTTCCCTATATTCGGTAAAGAAATTATAATTGCCCTTATAAAAAAGCCGCGATTGCCAGGATTCGCCTCCGCTGTCTTTAGCCAAATAAAGGGAAAATTGGGTGGCATAATCGGACAAGCCCGCATAATTGCGAAACGCGTTATCATCGTAGCTTGTTTGAATCGAAATGTTCTTTGCCACTTGAGCCGAAACCGAACTGACCATCAGTCCCAAAATTAAGAACAAAAATTTGAATCGCATTTTTTATCACTCCTGGTAATTAAGAAGTCCAAAACAGGGAAAACAAGGGACGAATCTGGATTGCGGCTTAGAAGTTTAGGCTTTTGGATTTCCAATTTAATGGTGTCCTCCATGGCCTTTTTGCCTGTTTTGATTTCCACCTCTGCCACACCGTCCCATTTTGCTGATAAAATCATCACGGCCGTCAGCAATACCATCACCGTCTTCATCGATAAACATATCCCGCATTCTTGTTGACCCTTTGTGATTACCCATAAAACCGCTAAAACCCTTCATCCGGTCATCAATGCCGTCGCCATCTTCATCAATGAATCTCCCCTGTAATTTACCCTTTTGTTCATCCCAGAAACCCCATTTCTCACCCATCCACCGATGCTTACCTTTGTCGTATTTTATCCCGGTAATGTCATTGCGACCATCTGCATTGACATCAAGCACATTCTGTTGAACTTTTTGCCTGGATTTTCCTTTAAATTTCAAGATCAAGTCGTTCACGCCGTCGCCATCCCGGTCCATCCAAAGGTCATTAATTTTATCTTTATTTTTGTCCTTAAATTCAAATTTGTGCGGATATTCCTTGCCATCGACATCATTCTTGCCGTCCCCATTGGCATCGCAAAATTTGTCGTTAATACCATCTTTGTCTTTATCAACAAACCCGACGAATTTAGCTTCGATCGATGACCCTTTTTTCGCTTCCTTTTGTATCGAAGATGGTTTGTCCGAAGATTGGGCAAATACGCGCAATACCCATAAAAGAATGAAAATAAGAAAGGTTGTAGTTTGAATGCGCTTCATTTCTCGTTCTTTTTAATAATGATGTGCAACGCACTCCAAAAGTGCGTTGCACATTTCTGTTTACTTCAATAATGTCATACGACGAATCATTGTCTGATTTCCTGCTTCAAGTCTTATAAGATAAATGCCGCTGGAAACCGAACGACCGGCGCTATCTTCACCATTCCATTGTACGGTGTAAGAACCGGCAGCGCGGTCGGCATTCAGTAACTCGGCAACTCGTTGACCCAGTAGATTATACACGATAAGCTGAACACGCGATTGCTCGGGCAACTGAAAGCGGATGGTCGTTGACGGATTGAATGGATTCGGGTAATTCTGCTGCAAAACAAACTCAGATGGAACAGCCGTAGAAGCAGCATCGTCTATACCTGTCACTGAAGACGGCGCTGTGAGCGTGTAGTAATTGCTTAAGTCAGCCGTACTGACAGTGACCGTATTGGCCTGCGTATCTACGCTGATTCCCGGAACATTTTGCCACTGCTGAGTCTCGTCATCCCAGTATTTCATGGTTATACCGTCTTCAGAAAGCCCCATGTGCACCAGGTCATCGTCATTATAGTGGAATCTGAATTCATGGTCTTTCTGGAAACGCATCATTCCGTGACGTCCGCCGAAGCGACCGTCCATCATGCCCTCACCCTGGGGGTCGTGAATATTGAGATAAAACCCTCTGAATTGTTCAGCGCCATGATTTCCCGGTAAACTGTCGGGGTGAATTTCCCAGAACTGTACAAAAGAAGAGTCCGGCCACATCATGCCCATCCCCATGCCCATGTGTCCTGGTGGGAAACTAACCCAATTAGCGCTGTCATTGACGCAATAAGCTAAAGTACTGTCGGAATGGTTGCGGAACATCCAGGTACCGGCCCAGGGAGCGGGCTGTTCGGATGAGCGCCATTCCATGCCGTTAATGGTAAAGACAGCCAACATATCAATACCGAACATATCGTGAACTCGTCCCAAAACCGTGACCGTTTCACCATTCACTGGCCGGGCTGCACCATTCTCCGGTTCATACCACGGGGGACCAAAGCCAAGCCGGTACTCCGGAATAGAGTCATTGTTTGTATCCATGAAATATTGCCGGTAAAAATATGTCGTATCGATCATGACCACGCCTGTCACCGTAAGCGTATCACCGGAGTCATTCCAGAAAAAATCCTCGTTCCAACCGTGCATGCCGTAACCCACCGGCTCCCGCCAGGTCACACCATTGATTTCAAAAACGAGAACGCTTTGCGGAAGCATAGTCCCTTGCACCTGTCCTACAACCGTAACCGTTTCACCGTCAGCCGGTCTTGTAACACCACTCTCCGGTTCATACCACCATGGACCGAAGGAAAGGCGGTAATCCGCAGTGCCGTCGCCAGTTTCATCGAGAAAATACATGGGATGCAGTAATGATGAATCTATAATCACAGTGCCCGTTAGTTCTACGGTAGTTAACGAGTCGGGCCACAAGTTCTGCGTGCCGCCGCCATGATGCTGCATTTGCGCGAAAGCCGCTCCGGTTAACAAAAAGGTAAAAATAGTTAAAACCACAGTCCACAACTTTTTCATTTTAATTCTCCTGTTTTTTGCTTTAATAGTGTCAAAAATATTCTTCTAAATGCAGGGCGCCGTTTACTTTCCAACAACGCCCTAAGAGGGGCAACCTGCGTTCAGGTTCCTCTTGCCACAACCAGACACCCCCCTCTTAGTCCCCCCTCAAGGGGGGAATTAAAGGGGGATGTTAATCTACTGATTATCTCCAGCCACCATTCATGGAACTAGGACCATTACCGCCGTTGCCGTGTCCCCGTCCGTTATGCATTCTACCGGAACCACGCTGTCCTTGCCCGCACATCCCATTGCCGTTTTCATCCATTGAATTCATACCACGACCCATTCTGTGCCCGGCGTTTTGCTGCATGTGTTGTCCGCCCTGTTCAAACCGGTCACAAATGCCGTTGCCGTTTTCATCGATGTAGTGCATGCCGCGACCCATGGGCGTGCCGTCACTATTCAGTTGTGTTTGCGACTGTACCATGGTTCGGGTTGTCTGTTGCTGCTGTGCGTTATCCGGTTTGTCTTGAGCGATCAAACTATTGCCAACAAACAATCCCGGGATGGCGAGTGCGACTGCGACAATTGTGAGAATTTTGATTGTTTTCATGATGACACCTCCAACTACTTCTTCAGTTCATATTATTTTGTTTGTTTTGATGAGCACTCATCCTTTCTTTTAGCAACAGGCGTGCCAAAAATAAAACAGCCGTTCAGAAATCAATCTAAATAGCTGTTATTTTAGTTGTTTATGAAGTTGTCGAACAGGGGAGTCTTTTATCTCATTTAAATCAGAATTCGACGAATTACGTCGAACAGATCGACCGAATTAGTCGAATCCTGAAGCCACAGCAATGTCGTTTTTTTACAACGGCCAGTCGCGCAGGATACGTTCGGTCTCCTCGGAGTGACCGCTTTCGTCGCGCACCATATCCTCCAGTTGCACGGCTAACCCCTTGTCACCAAATTCCTCTGCCTCTTTGGCGCGTCGGGTGTAATCTTTCGTGGCCTGCCGTTCCGCTTCCAATACGGCTTGCAGCATTTCCCGGTTTGTTTTTGCCTCCGGAACCGGTCGGGGTTGAGTTGCCGGATCACCGCCGAGAGCAACGATTTTGTTGGCCAAAAACTGCGCATGCAGTTGCTCATCTGCCACTTCCACCAGGTAAAATTGGCTAAGCTGCGGCCGGTAAGGGCCGGTTGCTTTAGCTGCGTAGGTGATGTATTGAATAATCGCGCTGAGCTCTCCTGCAAGGTCTTCATTAAGCCTGCGAATCAGGTCTTCTTTCGTCATTGTATCTATTCTCCTTTCCGATGTTCCAAGGTTTTTAAGTATTGGATGCAGCTCTTTACAAAAAGATACAATCGATTTATTCCAATTACAAAGACTTTTAACTTTTCATAAATTTTATGGTTTCCGATAGCTCACCAGAGGCAAAGACCATCCGATACAACATGTGAGCGTGTCTAAAAGCACCAACCTATTGTGCGAAAAACAAATACTTTCAAGAAATAACTAATTTGATGAAGTCCTCAAAAGAAAAAAATTATAATAAAAACAAAAAAACGCTTGACTCCGTACCAAGGTACAGTGCTTATATTGTTTTTAGATTAGACGATTAGACGGTAACCTTTTCAAAAAAGGTCACCGTCTAAAAACGTGAGGAGAAAAGATGGAAACGTTTACCGCAGGAAAATTAGCTAAGAAAGCCGGTGTCAATATCGAGACGCTGCGCTTTTATGAACGGCGCGGTCTCATGCCTGAACCGGCAAGACGCGAATCGGGCTACCGCCAATATTCACAAAAAGACGTCGCACGTTTACAATTCATCAAACGCGCGCAGGAATTGGGCTTTTCGCTCAAAGAGATCGGGGAACTACTGTCGTTGCGGGTTGA
>CAYVXE010000157.1:7675-8943 GCA_964455375.1 uncultured Calditrichaceae bacterium | reverse complement strand
AAAGGAGGGCACTTTCTAAACTGATGTTCGATCTTATCTGACATATTCTTTAACCGGACACTCATGTAAAAATATGTTAAATGAACACTTTTCGCTCTACAAGTAATTCAAAAACAATTCGTCTCTCAGAGAATAATGTCTCAATTGGGAAACCGTTTGCGAATGGGCGTGCGCTTATAATCGTGACGTTGGAGATGGATATCCGTATTAGGATCATAATATTCATCGTCGGTGTATATGACTTCACCACCTTCATTGATCCAACGGTGCCGCCACTGATTTGAGCCCATTTCGACCTCTTTTGTGTATGGGTTCACATATTCCTCCTGATGTGTGAGTGTGAGGAATACATCATTATGAATTTCCGCATTTGTTTTCTGGCGGTGCTCAACAATTTGTTGCTCGATACGTTGCATTGCCTGTTGGGTATTAATCAGGGTTTGGTTACGCTGCATCTGGCCCTGAATTTCACCGGCAAGCCACCGACGATTTACTTTTACCGAACCCTGAATTACACTGAAAATTGGTTCAAACGTTTTAAATTGTGTCACCGGTGCACGAAGAAAAAACGTCTCTTTATTGCCCCACATGCCTGCACCCATCTGTCCCCAGTTTTCGATGACGGCCATCCATTTTTCTTTAAATTGCGTCCCTGCTTCGCTGTAAAGGACAGTCATGGTGGCAGCATCATAAGAAAAGGTCAAAAACGGCATTGCTGCCCGAACCCGCTGCTGATACTTTTGGGCAATATCCTGCAAAGAGCGCCGTTCTAAAACTTTGACATTGGTGGCGTTAGGATGGGTATACGGGAAAACAATCTGCACTAAATATTGTTCTGCAGGCATCAACGGGTAGACGGTCATGCCCTGGTAATTGCTCCCCGGCGGGAACAACCCCATCTGACCTGCCGGTGACCGACGAGCATCGAAATAAAGCATATCCGGCAACCAGTGAATCATGACCCTTCCGGCTCGGTCTTTTTTGACGGCAAAATCGAGTTTGGCAGCGATGGATTGTGCAGGACCTCCTTGTGTAAGTGGATTTACCCTGAAAATGCCACCTTCTGTTTGCCAGCCCTGTGGAATCAGGAGACTGAAAGCATGTTCCCTGGTTTCCGATACCCGGTGAAAGACAATCGCCCGGCCGCCTCTTTTATCAGTAGATTTTTTTTCTTTGGCCGCATTTGTTTCTTTTGATTCAGAGGGACTGCAGAGTGCACAAAGCAGACAAAGACTCAACAGACCATACGTGTAATATGTTTTCATACG
>CAYVXE010000157.1:0-7575 GCA_964455375.1 uncultured Calditrichaceae bacterium | reverse complement strand
GTGCACAAAGCAGACAAAGACTCAACAGACCATACGTGTAATATGTTTTCATACGCCTGTCCTCCTCCTCTCACTTTGTATGATTCAACATGTAAAAAAACAAATCTTTACAGGTACACCTTGCCAAATTTTCACCCTTGTTTCGCAGGCTTCGAATGACAAGACAGAAGAACTGTTCTGCCGTCAAACATGTATTAAATTACTTTAAAGATTTCATTTTTGCAATCATAAACTGAGTAAAATCAAATCTCAGGATCATTTCAATAAAATCAGTTTCCTGGTCTGTACAAAACCGGAGGTCGTTTTTAGCCGGTAGAAACAGAATTTTGGTTGCCTTAAACAACCACTCCAAAGCTACTTCAGCAACAGCATCTTTTTCATCGCCACAAACTCGCCGGCCTCTAACCGATACAGATATACACCGCTCGCCACTTTGCCGCCAAAGTGATCCTTTCCGTCCCAACTCACCGAATAAGAACCCGCTCCTTGTTCTTTGTCCACCAGGGTTGCAACCTCCTTACCCAGGAGATTGAAAACTCGCAGGACCACATGCGTTTTCTCAGGCATGTCATAGCGAATCACCGTCGTCGGATTAAACGGATTCGGATAATTTTGGGCTAATGAGAATGTGTGAGGAAGATTTGATTTTTCCTTGACGTCAGTAATACTTGCAGCCTGACTAAATTCAGACGTATTACCGGCAACATCTGTGGCCGTGGCGGTAAAGTTAGCCAGCATCTCAGGTGCGGGATCCGGGATGGTAAAAGTGAAATTGCCTGAATTGTCTGCTGTCGTTTCTCCGAGATAAACCTGGCCTTCATCCCCGGCATCGGTAAACACATCGATGGTCGCATTGGCCGGAGCCGTACCGCTGATGGCTGCGGCGCTTACAGAAGAGATGGAGGGCGATTGCAGTTCCTGATTTCCGCCCATTCTGTTCCAGATACCCGAACCGGAATTATGATAAATACGGTTGCGTCTTATCGAATTGTAGGTACAACCTGTGCCCGCAACTTCAATACCCGCCGCATCATTAAAAGCAATACTATTTTCCATAAATTGATTATATTGCGCTTTTGTCTGTGTACCTGAACCGATGAAAACGCCATCACTGCCGTTACCGAAATCCATTTCCAGTGTCTCATTTGTACCAATGAAATTATTGCCAAAAACATTGCCATTTGAGTTGTAAATGGCAATACCACTACTGCTGTTGCTACCGATCCGGTTGTCAAATACTTCATTGCTGTCACATTTATCCTGAATCGTCATGCCATCTACTCCATTGCCAAGCGCACTGGTTCCATTTTTCGTCAGGCCAATAATATTGGCTAAGATAACGTTGTGGGATGAGGTGTCGGACAGAAAGATGCCACTGTTCTGATTGCCACTAATAACATTGGGTAGAGTATCCTGGGGTGCAATTTGATTCCCCGAGCCTGTTAAAATCCACACGCCCAGTTCATTCCCTGCCGCACTGTTGCCGCTAAAATCAGTGCCGAGGTAACACGCTGCCAATCTGCACCCATGCGCCTTCTTCAGTAAAACACCACCACCACCTGAGAATCGATTGATAATTAAACCAATGATTTGCACCCCATCTGTGGCCACGGTTAATCCATAGGCCATTGTACCCGCACTTGCACCGGAAATCTCGATTTCCGGACCCTCCGGATTGCTGTCCATTCCAACAAATTCAGTTTGTGAAAGCCCATCGATTATGAGGGCTTCATCTGTTATCACTGGTAATTCAGTCTGTGGGCTGATGGTCCACACGCCGATATCAGAATCGTATCCTGGTACGTTTTGCGGGATATTAAAACGGATCGTATCGGGCCCCGCATGAGTGTTGGCCTGTTGAATCGCATCGCGCAGCGAGCCCGGCCCGGAATCATCAGTATTGACGACGGTCAGGGTGCCGCCTGCAGGGGGAGTCGAGGAGATGGTAAAATCCGCATCACTGACATCAAATGGATCGCCATCGGCAGCATCCGATATTTTCATGCGGCAATTTGCGGAAGCGGTGTAGGGAACCGTCCACAAATAGGCGCCATCGTTGTCAGTCGAGGCGATGACGGTTGAAAAAGAAGCGCCGCCATCGGTAGAATATTCTATATGAACTGGATCAACAAAATTAACGCTGCTCCATTCTATCCAATATTCCGACCCTGGCTGTAAATTTTCACCGCCATTGGGGGCAACAACGGTAAACGAAGGAGCCGCACCAGTAGTAATGGAAAAAACTGCATCACTAATATCAAAAGGCACACCGTCCGTCGGATCAGATATGATCACGACGCAATTGGTCGAAGGCGTGTTCGGAATCGTCCACATATAGGAACCAGTGTTATTTGTGGAACTTACGACATCGAGATGGCTGGCATTGCCGTCGATGGAATATTCAATACGAACCGGGCCGGTGAAATTGCTGCTGGTCCATGTAATTTCCTGCTCGCTGCCCACTGACCATATCTCATTTCCGTTTGGTTGGGTGATTGTGATCGACTCTGTACCACCGGCAGGCGACATCACTGCAAAAGTGGATAAATGCTTTACCGTACCACAAATGATATGCGCATTCACATCTACAGAAGTTGTGATACCTAGCCACTTTCCACGGTTTTCATCAAAAACCTTCAACATAAGTTCAGCAGTTTGCTCAACCGTTAAACCTTGAGGATTATATTCGATACACGGATTAACATTGCCGCTAAACGTGGCAGTTGTTTTGATATCATAAAAAATTGGAGTCCCCAATGGCAGAACTGCAAATCCATCCGGAGGCGTAGGACCAGTGGTATTTGTATTTAATGTCGTGGTACCAGCATTACTGACATAGTCAAAAGTCAGTTCAACGCCGCTACCAAGCGGTACCTGAATATTGCTGCCGGTTGGTGTGTTACTCCCCGCAGAGGCGGAAATAGTGAAAGAATTATCACTTACGTCCCAGGGGTTACCATCCGCGGCATCGGAAACCTTTACTAAACAATTTGCAGAGGGTGTATTGGGGATGGTCCAGGTGTATGAGCCTGAATTGGGTGTCGAGGCGACTATGGTAGAATAGTTTGTTCCACCATTTGTTGAGTATTCGATCTTAACTGCACCATTGAATAGATGATTATGCCACACGATGATGCGAGGAGAGCCAACCTCCCAGTTTTCCCCGCCATTTGGCACATCTAAAGTGATCGTTTCCGTCCCAGTTATGGTAAAGTTGTTATCACTGGCATCGGATGGATTGCCGTCTGCGGCATCTGAAATTCGCACCCGGCATTGTGTAGAAGGCGTGTTGGGAACAGTCCATTGATAGGAACCGGTGTTTGCCGTACTCGTAGTGATGGTTGTATAATTCGATCCTCCATCGGTCGAATATTCAATTTTTACCGCGCCACTAAAAAGATGATTGTGCCATACGATATAGTGCGGCGTTCCTGCTTCCCAGGATTCGCCGCCATCAGGAACATCAACGAAAATGGCTTCATTGGCGGCAATCGTAAAATGGGCATCACTAACGTCGGAAGGCGTACCACTTGCAGCGTCGGACACTCTAACTCGACATTGAGTTGAAGGCGTATTTGGCACATTCCAGGTGTAAGAACCGCTATTGGCGGTGCTGGCAACAATGGCAGAATAAGATGACCCTCCGTTGGTCGAGTACTCAATTTTAACAGGCGCATTATAATTTTGGCTGTGCCAGACAATAATATGGGGTGTGCCTGCTTCCCAAACTTCACCCCCGTTGGGCACATCCACAACGATGTTTTTCTGGGTGGCACCCCCCACCACCGCCACATTATCCAGCAACCAACTCCCCTTAGGAGCGCATTCGCCGGTGCTGGGATCACCAGGTCCGGTGAGTCGAATACGCAGATGTTTCACTTTATATTTAGGATCGGATAAAAATGACGGCTTCCAAACGAAGTGATATGAATTGCCGATTTTGATTTCATGAAAAACAAAACTGGTTCCGTTATATTCTGCAAAAAGTTTTTCCTTGTTGCCATCAGCGGTGTCAATAACCTTCATCTGTAACTGCGCAAAATAAACATTTGGCGGATTCCCGCAAGCGCTGCCCAGGGTTCGCTTGAGATCAATACTGTACCCGGCGATATTTTGCCATTGTGAATTGGACGAAATATTCGGTGACTGCAAATAAATATCGTAGGAAGTTACAGACGCATCGCCTATCAGAATAGGGCTTGCTGAAGCAGCGAGTTGATTGCTCTGATTTGAGAGCCAGAATGAAGTGAAGGGGGTGATCTTGTTTTGCGTGGAAGTTTCGTACATTTGATCAAGCGTCCAATTTTGTGTCGTGCCAGTATTAAAATCATAAGTTTGAGTTGATGCAGTTGAAACTGCTCCTATTAAAAAACCCAAAATAGCTGACAAAATCAGGATTGATTTCTTCATTTTCCTTCCTCCTTTTTTGCACTTTGAAAATAAATTACATTAAAACCTCATTATTTATCGGGTAGATATTAGTTTCGTGAATTCCTCTTTCATTTTTTTTCCCCAAGCAGTCCTACATGATCACCTATTAAAACCCATTTATCTTCCTGTTTTAATAATATATCCGTATTACGCCCCTTTTTTGTCTTTTCCTTCCCGTCTGTGTTTTTATAAGCTGCTGAATAATAATAATGTACAATTGCAATATCATTGAATACGTTAATTGCAACAGGAGTTATCTTGTAAGAAGCAATTTCCCTCTTTGGGAGAAGCCACAATTCATTTTTAATATCTGTCTTATTAATTGGTTTTAATTCATAATAATTCCAACCGGAATAATCCTTATGGAAATAATCTAAAAAACCTTCCACATCACCTTTCATAATAAGGTTTGTATAAGTTTCTACATTTATCCAAATTTCTTTTTGTGTTTCGGTCCATTCTCGTTTTGATAAAGGAAGTGACATTTCAAATTGTGACCGTTTTTCTCCTATTGGAAAAATAAGCTCTGTTCAAATTAAATGCATTGTATAAATTAGACTTTTCTTTGTAAAAAATAGACCTTCTATTGTAAAAAACAGACATCCCGGGTTATTGTTGATAGAATGGTAAATTGATACGGTTTGAAAGTTTAAAACAGGTGAATGAGAGAGTGGAGGAAAGTGAGAATTTTTCTCAGACTATTTTATTAGATCGGTAAAATACTTTAGAGCGATGTGTTTATCACTTTTAGTAAACTCAATAGGTGTAAACCCTGTTAGCTCTTTGAACCTATGAGCAAAATGCGGTAGGTCATAAAACTCAGCGCTGTACGCAATATCTTGCATGGAACCATAATTTTTTGCATGTATCAAATTAATAACATAATGTAGCTGTAGTAGTTTTGAATAGCATTTTGGTGTTATTCCAACAACTTCCCGAAATTTTCGATTAAATTGTCTTTCACTTATTCCTACTTCCTGGAGCAAATCACCGATATGAATACTACCATTATGTTCTTCAATAACCTGCAAAGCTTTTTCAATGTAGCCACTGAATGGTAAGGCAGTATATAACTTTTCAAAAAGAAATTCTTCAAGTAAATTAATTTGTTGCTCAATATTCTCTGACTCAAGTAATTCCTGTTCAAGCTGCCCGTACATTTCGGAAGAAATGAAATTACTTAGATTAGATAAATTGTTAATAAGTTTGGAAGGAGAAATATGAAAGAGATAATGAAAACCCGATGCAGTAAATTCAACTAATATCTGACATAATCTACCACTGTATTCTACATAGATATCTTCGTTAATTTTGGGCCCGGCTATTTGCAGCCTATTATTTGGTTTAATTCTTTTATTCTTGAAAATTGAAACCGGAATGTCCCGCTGATTATAAGAAAGATAAGTAAAGGGGCTTAGCATTAATTTTTGTCTGAATTTTAAATTACCAGTATTTTTAAAAATGGATATTTTCCTTACATATTTGCTAAGCCTTTTATTCGGTTTTTTATGTGTAATGTTTATCATAACTTTTGTGTGCTTTGTTTTCTGGGCGACTATACAATATAAATCCTGCAGGTAAAACAATAAAGTAAAAAATACTATTTCTGTTTAATGAATTAGGTTCTTCGGGATTTGAGTACAGAATATTTATACGACAATACAAAGCATTAATTTGGAAACCGGTTGCGAATGGGCGTCGATTATAATCGTGACGTTGGAAATGGATATCCGTATTAGGATCATAATATTCATCATCTGTGTATATAACTAACCCGCCTTCAGTGATCCAACGCTACCGCCACTGACAAAGATAAAACGAAAGACCACACTGCAAAGGGTGGTAAAAGGATGTACGCTAACTTGAAATGGCGAACAAACATGACACCCTCCGTTAAATAAATTCGACAACCACTCGCTTGTTAGTTGACCCTATTTTCTTTTCCAAATCAATCTTACCGAACCCGCACTTATGGGAATCCCATAAAGCTCCAAGGAACCTTGAGGGTCGTCATGACAGATAAAATCTGTTGTCCAGGTTCCCCCAACTCCGGGAGAAAATTGAATCGTCCCATACCAATAATTCGGAGCGGTTACCGCACCAAGGTTTCGGTAGTCCGAGCTAACCGTACATTCACCTGACTCGTCTTTGGTCACGTGCACGGCGAACTGACTTTCGCCAATGGTGAGATTCAAGGTTAATTGATAATTATGATCTGAGAAAACCAAAGAGCCCGTGGCTTCATTTAGTGTGTCCGTTTTGTCGCCAATTGCAAATGTGGCCTTCCCCAATGACCATGACCCGGACAGATCAAGCTTGTTGTCGTCCCCGGAGCATCCGGCAAACAAAAATGCGCAGGCGAAAAAAATCCTGAAAAGAGCAACGGTTTGACTTTTGTGCGTGCTCATCATATCACCTCACATATTAAATGAAAATGACTAAATTTAATGTTTTATACCATAAGAAGCTTATGCGCTATTTTCTGCTTTTTGGTAGACGAAATCGTGTGGGGCCGAAGACATCCTTTTTATCATTTCCGCCGGAGTGAAACCACCGGAACCAAAATGACATGGGTAGCCGAGTTTTCGCTCAGACACTAAATCGTTGAAAATGCCCCGCTTTTGCACATCCAATCAGCGATAAGACAATCTACATCACGCTCATCATAATCTGCCATTCCCGCTTCACCTGAATAGAGTTTTCGCCAACAAATCTGTGCTAATTCCTCACCAAGCGGACATTCCCTTTCGAGAAAGGGGCATAGAATATTGATTCGCGTCTTCTCTTTTTTTTGCATGGTGATTGTACAAAAATTTATTTTTATAAAGTATTACGTTTCGCAGTCACCAGATTTCTCTCCGGCAACTGCCCAATATGCGTCAACTTATACGCAGAATTGTCCTTTATCGTCAGGCGAATGCCTGACGATAAATCCGGGCTATGCTCGTATCAGACCTTTCGACTCCGCTCTGCTACGCTCAAGGTGACAAGATAAAAGTGAATCCTCCTTAAGTTGAGGCTCAAGCGCAACTGCCGGATCGAAATGACATGTTGGGATTCTTCAAACCGCCTCATAATTCTTTTCATTTGTCAAAATAAAAAACGGGACTTGATTGTATTATCAAGCCCCGTTTTCTCATAAAC
>CAYVXE010000156.1:0-9048 GCA_964455375.1 uncultured Calditrichaceae bacterium | reverse complement strand
AAGTTTGACTATTGTTTTTTAAAGACTTTACCTAAAACTATCTATCGCTTAACCGAACACGCATGATCTAAAATAAATAATATAAAAGGATTCAAATTGAGCTACGATAAAGATTTACAGGCGATTCAACAAGTCAGAGATTTATGTGCGCGGGCAAGGGAAGCACATCTTATTTTTAAAGATTTTTCCCAGGAGGAAGTAGACAATGTCGTCGCTGCCATTGCAGAAACGGGATTTCAGGCATCTGAAAAATTAGCGAAAGCGGCGGTTCGTGAAACCGGATATGGCAATGTGCCGGACAAAATACGGAAAAACCAGTTTGCCACCCGCGACATCTATGAATCCATCCGTGAACTGCGTACTGTGGGTGTCATCAACGACGACAAAAAAAACAAAATCCTCGAAATCGCTGAACCTTTTGGCGTGGTTGCCGGTCTTGTTCCTACGACAAATCCGACCTCCACCGCCATGTATAAAATCATTATTTCAGTGAAAACAAGAAATGCCATCGTCATTTCGCCGCATCCGAGAGCAATGAACTGCATCGTGGAAGCGGCCAACCTGATGCGTGACACCGCAACCGCTGCCGGGGCGCCGGAAGGACTCATTAACGTATTGACGCTTCCAAATCTGCAAGCAACCCATGAATTGATGAAAAGCCCGGACACAGATGTGATCCTGGCAACAGGTGGAACGGCGATGGTACGCGCCGCCTACAGCGCGGGAAAACCTGCCTACGGTGTTGGCCCGGGCAACGTCCCCGCTTACATCGACCGCTCTGCCGATGTGAAAAAAGCCGTGCAGGACGTTGTCACCGGAAAAACGTTTGATTACGGAACCCTTTGCTCCTCGGAACAGGCTCTCATCGTTGATGCCCCGGTAAAGAACCGGGTTAAATCTGAATTGCAGAATCAGGGGGCTTACTTTTTAGATCAGATCGAAACTCAAAAACTCCAGAATGTTCTGGTGACCACTGGCTTTTTGATCAACCCGCAAATGGTCGGCAAATCGCCGCAGGTCATGGCACAGAAAGCCGGAATCACCCTTCCCGAAGGGACGCGTCTTCTCATCGCCGAACTTGCGGGAGTGGGCAAAGATTATCCCCTCTCTGCTGAAAAATTATCTCCAACACTGGCATTCTATACAGTCAATGGTTGGGAAGAAGGCGCTCGCAGGAGTGTTGAAGTCCTGAATTTTGGCGGCCGCGGTCACACCGCCTGTATTCATGCGAAAGATGAAAGCATCGTCCGTGAATTTGGGCTGCGTGTACCTGCCTACCGGGTGGTTGTAAATACTCCGTCATCCATTGGATCGGTCGGTTACACAAACGAGCTCATGCCTTCATTAACCCTGGGTTGCGGCAGTTACGGCCGAAATATTACCTCCGATAACATTACGGCACACCACCTCATGAACATCAAACGGATTGCTTACGAAACCAAGCCGTTTTCCATGCCGCGTACCGATGTCACATGGCACCCGAATGTTTATCACAACTGGCAGCGCCGGGAAGCACCGTATCAAAAAGCGCTATCGGCAAATGTTTCCCGAAAGGGAGCAAAAACAGCCACCCCCGGAACCCATCAATCCGAAGCGCCTGAACCCACAGGACAAACCGAGTACGGTTCCTCAGCCATGAGTGAAACAGACGTTGAGGCGATCGTCTCTGAATTTATGAAGAGCAGGCGATAGGGAATGCGACATTCACCTAAACTCATTCCCGTCGGTGTCTCCAATCGTCACTTTCATATTTCACAAAAAGACTTAGAAGTTCTGTTTGGCATCGGGCATCACTTGCAGGTGCTGCGCGATATTTCGCAAAAAGGACAGTACGCCGCCCAGGAAACCATCGATGTTGAAGGGCCGAAAGGCAAAATCAACCGCATCCGCATTGTCGGCCCCACACGCGGACAGACGCAATTGGAAATCTCCAGAACAGACGCCATTAAGCTGGGCATCGATCCGCCGGTACGATATTCGGGTGATTTAGCCGGTTCACCGGGTGCAAAACTGATTGGGCCGGCAGGAGAACTGATTTTGCCGGAAGGCATTATCATCCCGCAGCGGCACATTCACATGAGCCCGCGCGAAGCGAGATTATTTGGCGTTCGCGACCGCCAACGCGTGTTTGTAGCGCCATTTTCAGAAAAATCTTTTGACCCGAGAGATGAACCCCGGACGACCATTTTCGGAAATGTGCTCATCCGCGTAGATCCCACATTCGTACTGGACTTTCACCTCGACACGGATGAGGCCAACGCCGCCGGAATGACGTCTGGTGACCATGTCTACATCGTGCGAAACGACGTGGAATCACAGCCGGTACGCAATCGCAAACTTATTACCGAGCACGACGTCCGGCAGGCGATGATGCAGCATAGAAAAATCATCGTGCCGGATGGGGCCCTCATCACTCCCGCGGCACGGGATCTGGCAAAAGCCCACGATGTATTTGACGTATAATCCTGACGCTGCGAAACCTCTAAAAATTTTGATAATCACAATGTGCACAAAAAAATCACTGAGTCCACAAAGTTTCATTCAAAATCCGACTTTACGGTATTTCCTTTGTGTTCTTTGTGGTTTTATATAAAGAAAAATGCAAAGAATGACTGGCAATAATATCGTGCGGCAACCCCTTGACCTTTCAACCGACTCACTATATAAAACGCTCTTCACCGGGTATTTTACAAAAAAACAGGTGACGATTCTTTGGGAAAAAGATTCACAAATTTTACCTGATGAACTCAAAAACAAAATGAATTCTTTCTGGCAAAGAGAAATTAAAGAAACCGGAAAAACCACGTACCTGTTTAACGGCAACTTGTGCCGCTTAAACAACTGGCACATCGAAAATGCTGCTTTGACTTTTGATTTAGGAAATACAACCTACAAAGAGCTTTTATATTCAAATAAATATCACCGTGACCTGGTAAAACAGTTTGGTGAAGCCTGCCTCAGCAAAGCTCTGGGCATCAGCTTAATTCTGACCACAAATGATAACCGGCTCATTTTAATTAAACGCAGTGAAAATGTCGGTGAAAGTCCCGGAAAATTCGACGTCATCGGCGGCCATGTTACTCCGGACGAGCATTTGGTCAATGACATCCCGGACTTGTTTCTTGCCATGGCTGACGAATTAAAAGAAGAAGTGAACCTGTCTATCAAGCAGGAACAAATGGCAATTATCGGATTACTGGAAACACGGTTCAACCAAAAACCGGAATTGATCTTTGCGTATCAGAGTGTTCTGAGCGCCGGCGAAATCATTCAAACCGGTACTCGACAGTCTTCAACGGAAATCGCTGATTTTCTTCATATTGAAAATGACAAACATCGACTCACTGACTTTTTAGATAGAAATCACAAATTAATCAGTCCCTCTGCCTTCGGTGCATTGCGGCTTTACATCCAAAATCAATTCAATTAACCGGAAAGAGTCACCCATGAGAAAAAGCGCCCAACACATTCCAATTCTATTTCTGATTTTTGTTCTGACGGCCTGTGCTTCTGCACCGAAATTGCAAAAAACGACGTCGCCGGAATCATTCTCAGTCACCGATTTACATCGAGCCATCGACGTGGTCTTACAGGATTCCATTCTGTCACAAACCAAAACCGGCATCAAAATCGTTTCTCTGAAATCCGGTGAAACACTTTATGCAAAGAACAGCAACCTCCTGTTCCACCCCGCTTCAAACATGAAACTCTTCACCACGTCAACCGCTCTGAAATATTTAGGACCGGACTTCAGGTTTAAAACGATTTTATATACAGACACCTCCGCAGTAAAAGACAGTACGATGACAGGCAATCTGTATTTAAAGGGATTTGCCGATCCCATTTTCACAAACGACGACTTACGCCGGATGGTTGAGCAACTGAAATCACAAGGCATCAAACAAATTTCCGGTGATATTATTTGTGACGCGAGTTACCTGGATGATCTCTATCAGGGTTCCGGCTGGATGTGGGACGATGTCTCCTCGTGGTATTGGCCGCCCATCAGCGCCCTGGTGGTCGATCGTAATTGCGTGACCGTGACGGTGAAACCAGGTAAATCAATAGGTGATTCACTCATCTACCATATTACGCCGCAAACGGGCTATATGAAATTCGAAAACCATGGCACTACCGTGGCTCTGTCGGACACCCTGGAAATGAGAAAATTCAAAGTTCAGCGCATCTGGAAACCCGTGGCAAAAAACATTATCGTCATCGAAGGCGGCCATTCCATAGATGCACCGCCGAGGAAGTTCATCATCGACGTGATCGATGCTGCAGCTTATGCGGGCACGTTGTTAGCCGACAATTTAAAACAAAGCGGGATTGTATTCCAGGGGACTATTCAAAAGGGACTTGTTCCGGACACATCTAGTGTACTGGTTGAACACAACTCCAAAGCGCTCAGTGAGATTGTCCGTGAAACCAACAAGCCCAGCGACAATTTGTACGCCGAAGAAATCATAAAAACGCTCGGGGCTGAAGTGCGGGGCATTCCCGGAACAGCTAAAAAAGGATTGTCTGTCGTGAAAGAAATGCTCTCGCAAATTCATGTGGACACCACGAAACTGCAATTTGCGGACGGATCGGGCGTTTCCAGGTACGTACTGGTGACACCTGCACAAATTGTCACACTGCTGAAGGAAATGAACCGGGATTTTAAGGTTCAGGCAGAATTTAAGACTTCCTTGCCCATTGCCGGAACCGACGGAACCCTGGAACACCGTATGCAGGACACTGCAGCGAAAGGCCTGCTGAGGGCCAAAACCGGTACGTTGAATGGCGTCAGTGCTCTTGCCGGATATACCATAACCGCAGACGGTGAACCCGTTGCATTTTCAATAATTATGGAACATTTTGTAGTGCCCACATCCAAAATCAGGGCAATTCAGGATAAAATCGGGGCATTGATTACAATGTACAGAAGAACAAGCCGGTTAACACAGTAAATACCGACGACTATTGCCCCTACCCTTGCAAAGTTTTGAAACATTCGTAAGAATTTCGCTTACTCTCTCTGACGACCTCTGCGAAAGTGTCATTCAAACGCTATGCCTCAAGTCAGCATAGGGTGAAGGGAAAAGGACTGGCTCAATTTCTCAACCGGTGGCTGCCCTTTTGCGTCAACTTAAGGATTGTTTCCGAAATATGGCAATATTAGAACAAAAAATCGCCACATAGTCCTTCCAATATTTCTATTTTGAAATGAAATTGCAGAGAAACTCTGTTTCGATTAACCAATTTAGATAGACGAAACACAGTTTCTAAAACAATTTTACCCCCAAACTGGAGTTTGGGAGCAGGTTTGGAGCATAAGTTCACGCCGGTGGGGGGACTACCGGGTCGCAAAGATAAGGCGGACGAGGCGTTTTCAGCCAAACAGTCATTATTTAGGTCCGGCGGCCAAAACATTGTCCGAAACATGGCTTTCAAACTCTTTGAAATTTTTCTTAAACATCCCGGCAAGTTTCAAAGCATACTCATCATAAGACGCTTTGTCCTGCCATGTATTCCGCGGGTTCAGTACATTTGCAGGCACATCAGGACAGGACGTTGGCACATGCACACCGAAAACAGGATCTTCCTCAGTTTCTACTTTTGCCAGGCTGCCATTCAAAGCTGCCGTCACCATGGCCCGTGTGTAACCAATTTTCATACGACTGCCAACGCCATAAGGTCCGCCGCTCCAACCGGTGTTTATTAGCCAGCAATTGACGTTATGCTTTGCCATTTTCTCACCCAAAAGCTCCGCATAAACGGTTGGGTGCAACGCCATAAACGGTGCACCGAAACAGGTGCTAAACGTCGCTTCCGGATCGGTTACTCCCTTTTCCGTACCGGCGACTTTTGCCGTATACCCCGAAAGGAAATAGTACATGGCTTGCTCCTGGGTAAGTTTGGCCACAGGTGGCAACACGCCGAAAGCATCCGCCGTGAGCATGATGATATTCTTTGGATGACCGGCCATGCTCGAATGAACGGTATTCCCAATATGGGTAAGCGGGTATGCGGCGCGCGTATTTTCGGTCAGTGTTGCGTCATCCAAATCCAGACGGCGAGAACGCATATCCATGGCTACATTTTCGAGAACAGTACCAAATTTTCGTGTCGTTTCAAAAATATCCGGTTCTGCTTCCTCAGAAAGACGAATGACTTTTGCATAGCAGCCACCTTCAAAATTAAAAACGCCTTTATCGCTCCAGCCATGCTCATCGTCACCGATGAGCCCGCGGGTGGGGTCTGCGGAAAGGGTCGTTTTACCGGTTCCTGACAGTCCGAAAAAGACCGCCACATCGCCACCTTCACCGACATTGGCAGAGCAGTGCATGGAGAGAACCTTATGTCCGCTGTTGTCTCCAAGGGGCAACAGGTAGTTCAGGATAGTAAAGACAGATTTTTTAATCTCACCGGCATAACTTGTACCGCCAATAATGACCATCCGTTTTTCAAAATTAACCACAATAAATGCTTCAGAATTGGTGCCGTCAATTTCCGGGACAGCATGAAAACGCGGCACATTGATAATTGTAAAGTCGGGTTCAAACGTTTCCAAATCTTCAGTAGGCACCTGAATAAACAAATTCTTGGCAAAGATGCTGTGCCAGGCATATTCGGTGAGCACTCGCACACGAATCCGATAATCGGGGTCAGCGCCGGCATAACACTCCTGAATAAAAATATCCTTGCCCTGCAGATACGCTTGCAAACGGCTGTAGAGATTGTCAAATTTCACAGAATCAAAAGGTCTGTTAACATCCCCCCACCAGATATGCTTCGCACTTTCTCCTTCCTTAACGATAAATTTATCGTTTGGAGCTCGCCCGGTATGGTGACCTGTGCGCACAACAAACGGCCCCAGGTGTGAAATGTGCCCCTCCAAACGCCGGATAGCATATTCATAAAGCGCTGGTGTTGACAGATTCCAAAATACACTGTTGAGATTGCGAATCCCTTCCCTGGCAAGTATTTTCAGTCCCTGATCATTGGATGCTAACATACATATCTCCTTTTTTTCGGTTGCGTGTCAAATTTGACCGTTATTTCTTTAGAGCGGTCAATCCAAGAATTGGTCGATTTGAGCCGTAAGATACACTGAAACACATGAAAAAGTCAAGCACATTTTCCGGTCACAATTAAACAGTAAACAAAAAAACGGACTTGAGATTTTGATTATATTTCGTTACACTCCTGTTAAAAGAATGAATTGGAAAGACCATGAAACGTTTCGTCTTTATCATCCTGGCAATGAACCTGGCCTGTCAGCAGCAAGTAGCAATCGATGATGTTTCTCACCCGCCTAAAACGATGGTAAATGATAAAAAATACGAGAATATTTTTAAGCAGTTGGACGGCACCTGGCGCGGACAATTTATCATTTTTACAGATAAACGCGGCCAGGGTGACTACCCGGTACAACCAAACGATATCACAGAGAATACATTGCGGAACCTGCCTTTACAAGAACAGTCAGTCATTGATGTAAAGCAAACATACGAATCCGTAACACCTTATTTTCAAAAAGTGACCATTTTCGATACCTACTTCAATGTAAAAGGGGAAAGGCAAGTTGTACAAAGTCACGGTGTGAACAAAATTCAGGATGGGAAATTGTGGTGTGTAGTGCTTAAACCGGACGAAACGGTCATTCATTCAGGACATTTGGAAGGCGGGCAAACCATTGTGTGGCAGCGCCATTTAACGAAGCCGTTGAAAATAGAATATTTCAAAGAAACGGTCTCCGGCGATTTTTATTCCATATTGGGTTGGGGCTATTACGGAGATGACAATCCGGATTTATCGCCGGGTTACTGGTTTAAGGGATTATACAAGAGAGTCGGGAAATGAGGTTCCGGTAGCAGTTGATTGTGCAAAATACGCTGCTTTCCATGGACCTTTAAAAACTGCCGCGAATTGTCGAGCATCCATTGAGATAAAAAATAGTCTAAACATATTTGTTCCTCATGGCACAGGTCGAACTGTAAAGCCAAACGGGAAAAGATACGTTCTGAAAGAGCAGGTTTCCTTTATTTCTTCTGATTTCAGGTCAAGGATTAACGAAGAACGATTTTTGATTGAGCCTGATTTTCTCATTAAACATATCCTTTACGATTTCCGGAGTCGTTTTAAATTGGCAGAGACCACTCACTTGTTTTTTGAAAATGGGGAATAAACAGACCTAAATCCATATTTTGAGTTGATTAAGATGAACATTGAAATTATTTAGGACAGCTATGGTATATTTAATATTAATAACCAAATCTGAATGAAAAACCGGCTCCGACAATTAAATCTGCAGCATGATCATTAAGTCCTTTTCCGATATATAAATCCAGTTGCGCTTCGCGAATCACTAAATAAGCGAAACCACCGTCTATAACCGGCTGCCAGACTTCATTTTGCGGTATCTCGGCATATGCTTCTACGTATGCACCCAGTCGATCATTAATCCCAATACCAAACGACAATGATGCCAGTGACTGGATTTCTCGTTCATTTCCAGCAACAACAGAGATCACTCCGAGATTTATACTAAGCCCCAAACGATCATTTATATCGTAATCGGTAGCGAATTTTATTCCTACTTCTGTGCCTCCAGCAGAAACTTCGTCATCTCCGGTGGGAATAGTAGATACGAGCAGAACAGCCATCGGCAGTGCCGCGTCATCATTCGTGATTTGATACTTGGCTTCAAGAATCAAATCGTTTAGATGGCTTTTTGATTTATCATTAATCGTTACATTTGTCCACACCGGCAATCCCAGACGGATTTCCAAATTATATCCTATTCCAATACGGGCCAAGGTATTGGGATAGGACAACTCCGCCAGGGTTTTCAAATCTTTGTATTCTGTGCCACTTTCTATTTGAACCATTCTAGACTGAACAACAACAGCGCTTTCTGTGAAATCAGGTCGATCTGTAATCATATCTTGAGCATTAACAGTTAAGATAACGCATAGAATTGAAAACAAAACAACAAATGTATGTTGTGTCATATAGCCACCAAGTTGTTAATCAAATTATTGTTCTTGCATCACTATATTA
>CAYVXE010000155.1:0-9062 GCA_964455375.1 uncultured Calditrichaceae bacterium | reverse complement strand
AAGCCGCAATTTAACCTTCATATTTATGACCATGGCAGAGAGCCACAAGCACATTGACGCAGAGAGCGCGGAGGACACAGAGGAAGGACAATTCTCATGAAGATGTGTTATTATAATCTGACCCATTGATTCTAAATGCTTTGTTCTTAATACTTCTTTTCTCTGCGAACTTTGCCTGCCTGTACGTCTCCTATCTGCGTCGCGGACGCGAGAGGCAGGCGGCCTCTGCGTTAAAATTTTTTAATCAAAAGTTTGTATTTTTTTGCAAGAGTTCACTTGTAATACTATAAATTCTTGCCGCGAAGGCACGAACAAACAAAATAATAAAGGTTCTTATCGCTTTGTTTTTTAATTACTTTGTGTCTTTGAACCTTGGTGGCTCATAAATTATTTAGGCTAAAACGACAAATTTAACGACCCCCACAATTTGAATTTATCCGTAGTAGCGTCAAAGCGGTCTTCCAATGTTTTCAGCAGCACCAGGCTGAGTGTGTTTTGTCTGGCAATTCCGGCAAACGAAAAATCCACCCCGAACGCCATCTGATTGAGCGTACCCGTATTTTCAGGCGTCACTAAAAAGGTTTGCGTAAAAGCTCCGGAAGAGAGAGTGGGATCGATTTTAACATCGGGATTGTCCCAGTTCCGGAACGGATAGCCATCCGATTTGAAATATTGCCATTTGAAAATCCATTGTTTGGCTGCAATGTAACGTAACGATGCATTGAAAATTCGTTTACGGTTAAAATATGGCCGGAATTCAGTGCCGTGATTATTTTGATAACGCTCATGATTCAGGGTCAGGCTCAGCCAGCCTTGCAGGCGCCCGGTGGTTTTACTGAGCCAGAATTCAGCGCCTTTGCTGCTGCCGTTCTGCAAAGGAATCAGCCAGACCAGATTGTTGATTCTGGCCAGATAGGCGCGATTGTTAAAGTGGTAGTTCTTTTTAAACAGCGAAAAAGAAAAGGAGACTCCGGGTGTCAATGACAGCAACACTTCGCCCCGAAGATGATCCGCGTAAGATGGTTCGTCCACCGGAGTGGTTATGAGAAATTCACCGGTTCCGGATTTGTCACCGGATTTCGCTTCCGACGCGTAGCTGCGGTCGGTGAACTGGTAAATCCTGCCACCGGCAACGGAGATATGTAGCGTTTGTACAGGAAGGAAGGTGAGTTGTGCGCGCTGCTCCGGTTTTGTCACACCGGTCTGCAATTCCATGGGCACCCGAACGCCGGCCTGACCGTGCAACAACTTTTGCCTGAAATTCAAACCCACAAAGGGGGAAATGAGCGTGGCTTTTTGTTGGAAGACATTTGTTGAAAAGGGATCGATGTCAATGAACGTTTCCCGGATGTATTTGAAAACCACAAGACTGTCCAGAGTCACGGTCCCACGGCTGTCGAGTTGAAACGCGTCCACTCCTGCCGTGGTTGCGAAATGCCTTCCAATCTGGTTTTGCCAATGCCACTTGAAACCGGTTTCATGCTGCTTTCCCTGCAAATCCGAGCGGTAAAACAGCAGCGAGTGTTTTGTGCCGCTTCCCGAGTTGAATCGATAGGTCAGGCCAAAATTGTTAGAGAATAAATTGTCCGTCTTTTGACTGTTGCTTTGTGCGAACGCTCCGTAACTGACCAGAGACAGGAACGAAAGCGATTTCCCGGGGGACAGTTGAAGATGTAACTTGTTGAAAAAGTCATGGCCGAGAAAATTGTTAATTTCAAAATTGCTGTTCTCTTTGCCGCTGCGCCAGGCGCTTGTCCAGGTAATTTTTTTGAATTGCCTGTTCACATTTAAACCAATGCCGGTGACGCTCAGATTTAAGTTTGTCGCCTGTCCGGTCGTTTTGGTTTGCAGCGCGACAATGCCGGAGAGCGCTTCACCGTGTTCGACGCCATATCCGGTTCGGTACAGCGTAAAGGAGTCGATGAGGTTGGTAGAGAAAATGCTGCGCCGGTTTTCGCCGTACGTGGGTACGTAAATGGGAACACCGTCCAATTCCACCTGCACTTCCGTGGCACTGCCTCCTTCGATGTGCGGAAAGACGTCCTGTAAGTCCCTGCGGCTGACGCCCGGAAGCTGGTGCACGATTTCAAAAATATCCCCATCGTTGGCCACCGGCGCTATTTGAAGTTGTTGCTTGCTGATGATCTGTTTTGTGACCGCAACGTCAAAGTGCTTTTTTGCAAACCGATCTTCAATGAGCACTTCCGGCATATCCACCGGCAAAGGTTTTAATTTAATATTTAAATACCGCCGGGAGTTTCCGGGAAGCGGAATTGTGACCATCTTTTTCTCATAACCGATTCGATGAATGAGCAGATGCACGGCACCCGGTGGGATTTTATTGAGTTCAAAGTAGCCCAATGAATTGGTCGTTGAGGCCAGCTTTATGTTCTCTAAATAAATGTTTGCACCGGAAATGGATTCCAGGCTGCGCTCATCGATGATTTTACCGGATAAATCCGAAGGAAGATTTCGGGTTTTAGCACGTGGGACGATGACCCAGAAATCGTAATTTTCCCGGATGAAATCGAACGGCGTTCCCAGAAGGATTTTCTTTAACGCTTTATACGGCGGATCGGCAATTTGTGTAAACACCGTAAATGAATCGACCAGGGAATTGGCGTACACTAAACGAATATGGCTTTGCTTCTGGAACTCCTGCAGAACATCGCCGAGTTTAAGGTGATCCGCAGTAAGTTTAATGAACGGCGTTTGCCGGATGTCGTCCTGGGCTGCAACCGGTGCAACAGTCAGCAGTAGAACGAACGTCATGCAGAGATAGTTTGTGATTTTTGTTCGCAAAATAAAATGCTCTTAAATTTTCTTTTTATGTAGTTCGTAACCAGTTGCCGTTTGTCTGACTTCGACATTAATGGATGCAGAAATAGTCTGTAAAATTGTTGTCAGAGACTCATCGGTGAAACTCGCCGTGATGGTGTGGTGATATAAACTTGCGTCCACCCGGATGCTGACGTTAAAGAATCGTTCGATTTCAGCTAAAACATCTGCAAGTGGCTGTTTGCGAAATACCAGATGCTGTTTACGCCAGGCGAGGATATCATCCATTGTAACTAAATTGTAAATATGTTTTGGGTTGTTCAGACACTTTCCCAATTGCCCCTTCGTCAGGATGATTTCATTTTCAGCAGGTTCGGAGTTTGATTGAAGTGAAACTCTGCCCGTCACCACAAAAACTTCCGTTACGGTATCCCAGAATTGTATGTTAAACGATGTTCCTAAAACCGTTGTGGTGGCATTTCCGGTATGAATAATAAACGGTATCTCCCCATGTTTTACATTGAAGAAGGCTTCGCCTTTAAGGTAAACCTCACGGCTTGCATCCGAAAAAGATTTTGGAAAGCGCAGTTGTGTGCCGGCATTCAATTCTGCATGCGACCCATCCGGGAGATCAATGTTGACAATTTTGCCGTAGGGAGCAGTGACGTCCATTTGTTGAGCTGAGAAAAAAGGTGCACTCACTTTGAACAGAATAAATAAAGCAATGATTGCGACTGCGAAAACAGCGAATCCGAGCGCTAATGATTTGTGATTATAAAAGCGTTGCCCAGGTTGTACAAAAGTTTGTGCCTGCTGCTCTTCAGTGAGATTCAGCCGTCGTTGCAAGCGATGCCACTGCGTATGCAACGATTCGTCTTTCGGTACGTGTGCATAATCAGTTGCTTCCCAGATAGACAACATCTGCCGCCATGTTTTTTCGTTTTCAGGAGCAGACGATAGCCAGGTGTCTAATTGCTGTTTTTCTTTTGGTGTTATCTCGTTTCTCTGAAGTTTCAGAAAAATGTCATGTGGATCAAAGTGGTTTGATTTTTCCATATCTTTTCTCACGTTTTTGTGCTTTTGTAGGATAGACGTAATTTTTCGTCGATACCCCCATAAAAAAAAGATTTTTTTTGAAAAAAGTTTATTTCAGGGTAGAAGGTCTAATTTTACAAGTTCTGAATGCAGGATTTTGAGAGCTTTGCTAAGGTACTTTTCAATGGTCTTCACAGAGAGTCCCATTATTTCGGCGATTTGTTTGTAAGTAAGGTTTTCGTTGCGGCTTAACAAAAAAGCGGTGCGCTGGCCGTTGGGAAGAGAGTGGATGATCCGGATGGTCATTTGTTTTAATTGCTGGTATTCTGTCTCTTCCTGGGTGGACGACGCGGATGGTAGTTGCAAGGCGTCAACGGATCCTGCATTTATCACATCTGCTTGATGCCGCAAATAATCAATAATTAAATGATGCGCAATTTTAAACAAATATGTTTCGAACGTAGCGGCCGAATGTATGGAATTGCGTGCCGCCCATAATTTTGTAAAAGTCTCCTGGGTTAAATCTTCGGCTGTTTCGACGGATTGTAATCGTAACCAAAGAAAACGATAAACTCTGGGCTGGTACTCAAAAAACAGTTTTTTGAACGTCGCAGTGTCTCCGTCCCGGAACGCCTCAAAATCGGCGGTGGTCATTTTGGAAATACTTTTTGTCATAAAATATTCAGTAAGATATTGCGCTGCTCTGTAAAAATCAAGCAGTTCGACGAAAGGTTTCAAAATAGAACCTTTTTGCTCTTTTATTTCAGGGCGCTATGTAAAATACAGTTGCTATTCTAAATAATTTCAAAAAAATCTTGCATATAACACGTTTATTCTTTATATTTCCGTGCTAAAATTGTGTTAACGTAAGATAATAAGTTTACGAAATTCACAGATTTTTCTGTGAATTTCTTTTTAAATTCCTGGTTTATGTTTCAAGATTTGACGGAGCGGTTCGAGGGTGTTTTTAAGAAACTCCGCGGCCATGGCAAACTTTCTGAAAAAAATGTCGACGACACCATGCGGGAAATCCGCAGGGTGCTGTTAGAAGCCGATGTTAATTTTAAAGTTGCCAAAGACTTCATTGCAAGTGTTCAGAAAAAAGCATTGGGTCAGGATGTTTTAAAAAGCATTTCTCCCGGACAGCAGGTCATCAAAATCTTACACGATGAGCTCGCGCTTCTAATGGGAGGCAGCAACGCAGGCATAAAGTCAGCCGGTTTACCGCCAACGGTTATTATGCTGGTTGGATTGCAAGGAGCCGGGAAAACAACCCTTGCTGGTAAGTTAGCTAAGTATTTAAAAAAACAGGGGCGAAGCCCCATGCTGGTTGCTGCAGATTTACAACGCCCTGCGGCGGTTCGGCAATTAGAGATCGTTGGTGAACAAGCTGGTGTGTCTGTTTTTTCGCAAAAAGAATCGACACCGGTTCAGGTCTGCAGGGATGCGCTAAATATAGCGCGCAAAGAAACAAAAGATACGGTTATTTTAGATACAGCCGGTCGTTTGCATGTTGATGAAACGCTCATGCGTGAGCTTTCAGAGATCAAAGAAAAAACAAATCCGCATGAAATATTTTTCGTGGCGGATGGGATGACAGGTCAGGATGCTGTGAACACAGCGAAGGAATTTGTTGACCGACTTGATTTTAGCGGGATTGTTCTTACAAAATTAGATGGTGACGCGCGGGGCGGGGCTGCAATGTCAATTCGGGCGGTCACTGGTAAACCAATTAAGTTTATCAGTATCGGTGAAAAATTAGATGCGTTCGAAGTGTTTCACCCGGATCGTATGGCATCCCGGATTCTCGGTATGGGGGATGTGGTTTCGCTGGTGGAAAAAGCCCAGCAGGTCGTGGATCTGGAAACGGCCAAAAAGCTGGAGAAAAAGCTTCGGCGCCAGGAGTTTACGCTGGAAGATTTTTATGATCAACTTCAGCAAGTAAAAAATATGGGCCCTTTGGAGGATTTGATGAAAATGATGCCGGGTATGGGCGGCAAAGCCATGAAGGGATTGAAGGTTGACGATAAAGCACTGATTTATGTAGAAGCGATCATCAACTCGATGACGCTGGAAGAAAGGCGGCGGCCGAATATTCTCAACGGCAGCAGGAGAAAACGCATCGCCAGAGGCAGTGGCACAAGTGTTCAGGAAGTGAACAAACTGCTGAATCAATTTCAGATGATGCAGAAGATGGTGAAAAAGATGAGTAAGTTCGGCTTTAAGGGTATGCCGTTCAGATTTTAACTAAAAAAATTAAAGAAATAACAAACTATAGAATCAATAAAGGAGGTTTAGATTGTCGGTTAAGTTACGTTTAAGACGAATGGGAAAAAAGAAGCAGGCATTTTATCGTATCGTTGCTATTGATAGTCGGAATGCGAGAAATGGTAGATATATCGAGAATCTGGGAACCTATAACCCCATTACAGATCCCGCAGAAATTAATCTGAAAGAAGAACGGGCGCTCTATTGGCTGCAACAAGGTGCTATTCCTTCAGATACTGTAAAGACTTTTTTGAAAAAGCAAGGTGTTTTGTTAAAGTGGCATTTGATGAAACAAGGTGCGGATGATGTTGCAATTGACATCGAATTGAAAAAGTGGGAAGCACAGCAGATTGAACGGGAAAAGAAAGAAGAAGCTCTCCTTGAGCAGCAGAAAAGAGAAAAGAAGCCCAAAAAGGGAGAAAAAACCGGAGAAGAAGCTAAGGTAGCCGCAGAAGCAAATGAAGAAGCTGTTGTGGACGTCGCGGATGTTGCGACACCACAATCCTCTGAGAAACAGCCGGCAGAAGCTTTGTCTGAAACTCCTCCTGAGGAAGCAGAAGTTAAGGACGTAGCCGCGTCTGCAGATGCAGCAGGTGATGTGGATGTAGCTGCAAAAGAAGAAACAGTCGAGGACGTGTCTGCTCCGGAAACAGAAGCAACTTCAGCAAGTGCTAAAGAAGACGTTGTTGAACAAGCAGCACCTGAAAAACCGAAGAAAAAAGCAGCAAAAAACTCAAAAAAAACTGAAGAAGTAAAAACCGACACAAAAGCAACTGAAGAAGAACCAGCATCTGACGAGTCTCCCAGCTCTGAACCAGATAAAGAAAAAAAGACAGATACAGACAAATAAGTGTCTGTTAACGGGTCCTTAAAAAGGTTCTGACGAAAGTGGAATTATTTGTAGTCTCTAACTTCTAATTAGTGGTGTTATTCAAATGGAGGTCCAAAATGAAGGAGTTTATTGAGTTTATCGTTAAACACCTGGTCGATAATCCTTCTGCAGTCCACGTTAATGAAATTGAAGGTGAGAAAACCGTGGTTTTTGAATTGCGTGTTGGCGAAGGAGATATGGGTAAGGTGATTGGACGACGCGGACAGACTGCTAAATCCCTGAGAACGCTGTTGGCTGCTGCTTCTGCTAAAATGGGTAAACGTTCTGTTCTTGAAATTCTCGAATAGCTTCAGCGGTGAGCAAACGACCGGATTTTGTTGTTATTGGTATAATCGAGAAACCCAAAGGCATCAGGGGCGAAGTTAAAATTAAGCCGTTAACAGATAATCCAGATCGTTTCAAACTTCTTTCAGATGTTTATCTGGAGAACAAGTTTGAAAAAATGGAACATATAGCTATTTCGAAAATTTCCGTTGTCGGGAATAGAGTTTATGCGTTTATAGAAGGCATTAACAAGCGGGAACAGGCTCAGAAGTTATCGGGCTGTTATCTTTCAATCAAGTATGAAGATGTTTTGCCATTACAAAACGGGGAGTATTACCATTTTCAGCTTGAGGGTTTGCGGGTTGAAACAGAATCCGGAAGGACGTTGGGTCGGATAAAGGAAGTATTGGATTTATCTGCTAATGACGTATTAGTTGTTCAGGAAGAAAATAAAGAAAGACTTATTCCATATATTAAAGACGTCATTATAAAGGTTGATATAGACAGAGGGGTCGTCGTGATCAACCCGATTGAAGGGCTGCTTGATTAGGAAGTGTAATTTGAAAATATATGTAATAAGTACATTCCCCGGGCTCTTTGAAAGTCCACTGAATGAGAGTATTATTCGCAGAGCACAAGATGCTGGAAAAGTAGAATTCCATCTGCTCGATTTGCGAGATTTTAGTGAAGATAAGCACCGCAAAGTCGATGATTATCCTTACGGTGGCGGTCCCGGAATGATTTTGAAACCGGAGCCGTTTTTTAATGCATTTGATTGTTTAAAAGAAAAATATAAGATCAAAACCCGTGACGTGATTTTAATGTCACCTCAGGGTAAACCTTACAATCAAAAAAAAGCCAAGCGGTTAGTTGAAAAAGATGAGCTGGTTTTTATTTGCGGACACTATAAAGGTATTGATGAAAGGGTTCGGGAAAAACTGGTCACGGAAGAAATTTCATTGGGGGATTATATTTTAACCGGAGGTGAACTTGCTGCTATGGTCGTCATTGATTCGGTTGTTCGGTTGATTCCAGGGGTGATTGGAGATATTGACTCGGCAAGGTCTGATTCATTTGAAAGCGGGTTGTTGGATTGTCCCTATTATACCCGGCCGGAAAATTTTCGTGGAATGAAGGTACCGGATGTATTGTTGTCGGGACATCATGCAGAAATTGAAAAATGGCGACATACGCAATCTTTGGAACGAACCAAAATAAGACGACAGGATTTATTTCATATATATGAATCAAAAAAAACAGAAAACAAAAAATAGAATTTGCTGGAGGTAAAAAATGGATAAAATAGGCGCTTTAGTTGCTGGCGATCTTAAAACAGAGATTCCTGAATTTCAAGCCGGAGATACCGTTGCGGTGCATACAAAAGTACGCGAAGGTGACAAAGAAAGAATTCAGATTTTTGAAGGTGTCGTGATCAAGAGAAAAAGCAGTGGAATTGACAGCACCTTCACCGTTCGAAAAATTTCTAACGGGATTGGTGTTGAAAGAATTTTCCCTTTGCACTCACCAAATGTCGAAAAGGTCGTTAGACTGCGGGCCGGTAAGGTTCGCCGAGCAAAACTTTATTATTTGCGAGGATTACGAGGTAAAGCCGCCCGCATTACCGAAAGACGATAGTCTTTTAATTGTATGATAGCTGCGAGGCTGTTCCAGGAAGATATCTTGTTAAGAAATATTTGTGGAGTAGCCTCTTTTTCCCCCTCGCCTATCATCTGTGATAGCTTTCACACATCAATTTCTCTTCAGTTTAGCCTATTTATAAATCGTCAATAAAAATTAATCATTTGAAAAAGTAAATTTCATGTTG
>CAYVXE010000154.1:1575-9146 GCA_964455375.1 uncultured Calditrichaceae bacterium | reverse complement strand
GAATAACTTGTTGTGTTCACGGAGTAACTATTTTGTGTAAAGATTGTCGTATCGTTAAAAAAGACCTGATATGTTTGTCCGGCAATAATTTCATTCGGTTCAATGATGGCAGCATCTATGGAACCTGTCCCCACACCTGCTATTTTTTGGGGTGCTTCCTTGATTTTAGGAGGCTCGTATCCCAAAACAGGCGTTCCGGGCGTGACCATCACCGTATTGATGTCTGTGGTGATATTTTCAAATTCATCCCGAACAATGATTGAGCTTGTTTGTGACGGTGGTAAACCTTGAAAGCCAAGATTCGGATCCCCGGCATCATACGAGACCACTGAGTAGAAATAGGTTAAGCCATTCACAACATTTGTATCTGTCCAGGTGTGCGCTAATCCGGTATCATCCCCTAAATAGAAATGGGCGCCATTGGGTAATCCTACCGGATCTGTTCCTTTTATTCCATTTATAACATCAAACTGAGCTTCCGGTTCACGAAATATTTTATTGCCAAAGGCATCTGTAATTAGACGAGGGTCTAGTAAGCCAGGATCCGTGCTTTTGTAAATAAGATAACCTTCAAAGTCTTTTTTGAAACCTTTACCGTCTTCGTCAAGTCCCAAAAATGGATCCCTGGAAAATTCGGCTCTATTATCCCATGTTAAGGTCACAAACCCATCACCGGCAGTAGCTTTAACATGTGGTTTATCCGGTGGACGCGCAAATTGATAATTTGCGTTATAAATTCTCTGGACGATTTCTTTATTTCGCACCAAATCATCGAAATCCTCTCCCATGAGCATCGCGATCGAAAAGCGTTCTGTTCGTTTAGCTTTTAATGGAAAGGGGCCGGAAGAGTAAAAGATACCAATATTCGAGAATTTTTGTACCGGATCAAATGTATGATTTGCCAATAGGTCCCAAACACGGTCATCGTCATTTAAAGGAAAATCACCCCATGAGTGCAGGCTGACTGACTGTAAACCAATCTGGTCCGATTCATCAATATCGGTGCGGTCGAAATGTGGTTCACCGACGGTTGGCATTCCATCACCCTCTCCATCATCCGGTCCGGGATAGTTTTCATTCAGAGGCCCAACGCCATCCATACCTACATCATCGGTTTCGGAATTCCAATCGCCGTCTTCATCACCCGACCAGTGTTGTTTTGGTACACCATAGATACCAACCGGACCAAAAATGAAATCCCCCGGACCACTGTCCCGATTTTCATCCAGTAAACCATCCTCGTCGTTGTCAATACCATCTGCTCCGAAACCGGGACTTTCAAGGTAGGCGTAGCCGATCCATCCGGTCGGACCTCCCCAGGTTCCGATGCCAATTTGATCCCATATATACGTTAAATCCAGGAACGTATCATAAAATCCATTGTCAAAATCGGTTCCTCCATTCTTTGAATCCACAAATGCTGCAAAGAGAACCTTGTCATAATCCGTTGTCCCAACATTCGACACATCAAAAATCCAGAAAATCGTATCCTCTGCTAAAACCTGGGACCATTGAAGCCCTCTGACTGACATACGCATGCCTAGACCGCGACGGTCGTGGTCGGTTGAATCCGGGTAATATTCAAACTCTTCATCCGCATCATCGTCGACAACAAAATACGTTTCCTGATCAGCATTTTGTATGCCGCGGCCAAAAAAGCCGTTCCAGAATCCGGCCCACGTAGGCCGGTCGGGCCAGACGGCCGGCCATGTTATTTCACGATTACTGATAGCCGGGTTTTCCTGATTCGGATTTAAATAGCCCGGTAAGGATTGCCATCCCCATTCTGTTAAACCATCGGGAGCGATATCTAAGTTAAAGTTGTAATGACTTTCCAAAGGATGGATGATATTTCCATTCACATCGACCGCTTCGGCAGAGACAATCGGCACTAAATCATCCATATAAACATGGGTGCTGCCAGTGGGCCATTCAAGACCATTAATCAGACTTGCATTGAAATATGCGGCCTGAATTAAATTCCCATTCATAATGCCGTGTCGTCGCCAACTGCGGTCACCCACTGATTTTATATCAGCCGGTACAAATCGGTCCTGCGCAAATACAGGTATTTGTGACATAAAAATTGTCATTAAACTAATGAAGATAAATGATCGATACTTATTCATTTTCTTTACTACACAGCGCTCAGGAAGGCGCACTATTTTATCACCGCAAACCTGCCGATTTTGGAACCAATACCTTGAGCATCAATATGAAAAAGATACACCCCAAACGCAATATCTATGCCATCTTTTGAGATTAAATTCCAATTTTCAGTTCCATCATTAATGGAACTGTCATGATCAATTGTATCCACTAACTCACCGCGCAGTGTAAAAATACGTATTCTGCACTTTTGGGGCAGATGAATAAATTGGATCACTCGTTCCCCACGCCCAGAAGAAAACTGCGGTTTGGGTTCCAAAATATTTGTTACAATATATGGATTTGGTACCACAGCAATTTTGTCTAAATCGGACTTTGCTGCCTGAATATCTACACTGGCTTTTCCCAATGTTTCGAATTCAAAAACATCACCCTTTCTGAAAGGTTTTGACACCGTAACCCGAAATACATCTCCTGATGCGGGCGCGATCCCGTTCCCGGTTGCATCGAGGAATTTTATTCGCCAGGTTGTCCTGTAGCCAGTTCTCGAGGATTGGAAACCATCGGGAATGAGCGGTATGATTTCATCCCCCGAGGTGACCGTCCCGTTATTATCATTATCGAGAAAAATAAATTTTTCGGTGAAATTTTCGGTGGTATTTTGCACTGTAAAATGAACGGGAATATCAGTCAAGCCAAAAGGTGAACCGGTGGATGTATCTACAACGCTGTCAAAAAACGTGATTTCATAATCCGCAGGATAAAAACCGCCTAAACCTACGGTGGGTCCTTCGTTGTTGGCAATGTCCGCCGTAACATCTAAAGTATAGGTTGAATTTCCAGATATCAAGCCGGATTCATTGGGGAGATATTGAATGTCGGAATTGACAATGGAAATGCCCAGGCCCTCAAAGAAAGGAAACATGTCCGTCCTGGATAAATAGGTACTTCGATCAACCACTATTTTGTTTGCTGAGGTATTTTTGACGGTGTAACTTAAGGTCTTCCAGGTGTACCTGTCCTGGTTGAAAATGAGCGTATCGCGAAAGGTAACCTGATATTTTTGCAATGAAAGAATTTCGTCAGGTTGAACAATTTTGGCCTTTATCTCACCTGTTCCCGGGCCGGAAATTTTTTCAGGACCTCCATTTAGTTCCGGCGGCTTATAGCCGGCAGCAGGAACCCCAGGTGTAATTTTTACCGTGTTAACATCGGTTGTTATTTTACCATCGAGATCTCTTTCAATAATCGCAGTGGTTTGGGATGGAGGTAAACCATCACTTCCTAAATTCGGGTCACCTGCATCGTAAGAAACAACCGCATAATAATAGGTCTGACCATTGACCACATTTGTATCTGTCCAACTATGAGCAAGTCCGGTATCATTACCGAGAATAAAATGCGCACCGTTGGGCAAACCAACAGGGTCAGTACCTTTGATTCCATTAATAACATCGAATTGAGCAGCGGGTTCTCTGAAGACATTATTTCCAAACGCGTCCGTGATAATTCTGGAATCCAGAAGACCTGGATCCGTACTCTTATAGATAACATACCCTTCAAAATCCTTTTTGAAACCCAATCCGTCTGGATCAATACCGAGAAAAGGATCTCTTGAAAACTCAGCGATATTATCCCAACTAAGCGTAACAAAACCATCACCGGCTACGGATTTTATATTCGGTTTGTCCGGTGGACGCGCAAAACGATAATTTGCATTAAAAATTCTTTGCACAATTTCTTTATTTCGCACCAAATCATCAAAATCTTCTCCCATGAGCAGTGCAATGGAAAAACGTTCAGTCCTGTGAGCCGCAAGTGGAAATGGCCCGGATGAATAGAGTACACCGATATTTGAGAATTTCTGACTTGGATCGAATTTCTGTTTAGACAAAAATTGCCAGATTCGTTCATCTTCTCCTAAAGGAAAGTCACCCCAGGAATGTAAACTAACAGATTGCAGACCGATTTGATCCGATTCGTCTAAGTCGGTTCGGTCAAAATTCGGTTCGCCATCTGTTGGCATACCATCTCCCTCACCCAAATCAGGGCCGGGATAGTTGTCATTTAGCGGTCCCACACCATCCTGTCCAACATCATCTGTCTCAGGATTCCAGTCGCCATCTTCATCGCCGGACCAATGTTGTTTAGGAGCGCCATAAATTCCCACAGGACCAAAAGTAAAATCACCAGGTCCGCTATCACGGGTTTCATCAACGAGGACGTCATCGTCATTATCGATACCATCCGTCCCCAAACCAGGACTTTCAAGGTAACCGTAGCCGATCCAGCCAGTGGGGCCGCCCCAGGTACCGATACCCGTTTGATCCCAGATATAAGTTAAATCCAAAACCCTGTCATAAAACCCATTATCAAAATCATGCCCACCGTTTTTTGAATCTATAAACATCCCAAACAAGGTTTTGTCATAACTGGTGGTACTAACATTGGTCACATCAAAAATCCAGAAAATGGTATCTTCTGCCAAAACCTGTGACCACTGCAAGCCACGAACCGACATCCGCATGCCAATCCCGCGGCGGTTATGATCGGTTGCATCAGGGTAGTACTCAAATTCCTCGTCAGAGTCGTCATCGACAACATAGTATGTTTCCTGGTCCGCGTTAAAAATACCTCTGCCAAAAAATCCATTCCAGACGCCCTTGAAATCCGGACGATCCGGCCAGAATTCCGGCCATGTCTGTTTTTTGTTACTTATTGCCGGCGCTTCCTGGTTAAAATTTAGATAGCCCGGCAACGGCTGCCACCCCCATTCGGTAAGCCCGTCGGGTGAGACATCTAAATTAAATTCATAATTTGTCTCTAACGGATGGATAATATTACCATTGACATCGGTTGCCTCAGCAGCAACAAAGGGAACAACAGTGTCCATATAAATATGGCCACTACCCGTAGGCCATTCTAATTGTGGAAAAACTTTATCTTTGCTTACCTGGCCAGTATTAAAATAAACCGTCGCAATCAAATTACCGTTCATGATGCCTTGTCTTCTCCAACTTCTATCACCAACAGATTTTATGTCTGCCGCAACAAATTGTTCTTGTGCAAGTAAGGGAACCGTTTGCAAAGAGAAAATTAAAACAAGCATCCCTGTGATTACGACTTTCATGTTCATGACAAAAACCAAAATAGTTTAATTGATATTTAATTTTTACTGGTGATTGAACAAAAACTCACGTTTCCGTCAATTCAACTCAGCACTCGCCAATAAGCGCCAAACTTGCTGGGACTGTCCAAAAAGTCAAAAAACATTGTCATTGCGAAGCGAGAAATCTGAACCTGAGATAGAGTTTGACATAAGTGTTTGTTTTTATAGGATATAATTATTATCGCCCCACCAGATTTCTCTCCGGCAACTGCCGGATCGGAATGACAAATCGGGGTAATTTAGACAACCCCAGCAAAATTGTCTTAGAAACTGTGTTTCGTCTATCTAAATTGGTTAATCGAAACAGAGTTTCTCTGCAATTTCATTCTAAAATAGAAATTTTGGAACGCATATGTAGGTTTTTTTTCTCTAATATTGGCATAATTTGAAAAAAGTCCTTAAGGTTGACGCACAAGGGTAGTCGCCGGGTCCGGAATGACCATTAAATTGTCGTTTTTTGGTCAACCACTAACTACAGAGAATTATTGAAAGGAGCGGCAGTTTTTTGGGCTGCCCCTCCTTTCATAAATAAATTACTTCAGCAAAAGCATTTGCTTAACCTGAGTAAAACCTTGTGCATGGATGCGATAAAAATAGATGCCGCTTGTCACCTGTGCGCCATTATCATCTTTACCATCCCATTGTACTGTGTGCCGACTGGCGTTTTGCAAACCATCCACCAGTGTTCTTATTTTCTGTCCAAGTACATTGTAAATGCTCAGACTCACCTGGCCTGCTTTCGCAATATCATAAACAATCGCTGTTTGCGGATTAAACGGATTCGGGTAATTCTGCAGCATATCAAATGTCTCCGGGATTCCCGTAACACTATTTTCAACGCTTGTAGTTAGAATACCTTGCTGCAATTCAAAAATGAAGATCGCTGGTGCATCCGCACCGCCACGGGTAGAACCACGTGTGAAAACAATTTCCGGAACACCGTCACCATCCATGTCATCTGCCACGTCAAGACCATAGACCCGCAGGCCACCAGGGACTGTATTTGCAAAGAAATCCACATCAACAATGGTGGTTGGCGAATAATTGCCGCCGTCGGTTACATCACCACCAGGTCCACCGGTGTACTGGTAATCCACTGCCTTGCTCGCATTGCTGGCAGCTATGACAAAATCCAGTCCACGGCCACTCAAATTGCCGATACCGGTCTCTAACCACTGCTCGGTTGTATCCTCGATTAAGTGGATGTCAGATGTGCTCAATGTACTCACATCGGCACTGGTTACAACCCAGACAGCGCCCTGTAAATTGGCAAAATACGCTTCATCCTTACCATCACCATTGGCATCGGCCAAATCTACCCCATGCACACTCACGGTTTTACCGTCTAACGGTACCGCAGCTAAATATTGCGTGTAGGTGTTGGCTGCAGTGGCTTCTATAACTGCTAATTGCTGTGAAGCGCCTTCCGGTAAAACCACCTCAGGAGTGCCGTCACCATCCATGTCGCCAATACCGATGGCGGCAATATCCGGCGCGTTGCCACCGATATCGTTGTTGACAAATTCCGTGGTCCAAACCGGGACATTGAAATCACTTACCGACGCGATGACGATGGCCGGCTGCGTCTGGAAACTGGTCAAAACGACTTCTTCTTTGCCGTCTCCATCTAAATCCGCTGCCTTCGCCACTCGTACCACGTCACGATCCGCTGAACCTAAGTCCCACGTTACCGTCGGCTCGGTGCCGTAGTCATTGTCGCCTTTATTCTCAAAGACATACAAATTCGGTCCGGCATCATCGTCACCCGGTACACGAACATTGACCGCCAATATTTCAAGATTGCCGTCACCGTCCAAATCACTCACATCTACCGTTACAAACTGGTCTGCTACGCCAGGAAACTGGAACGACCAAACCATGTCATAGGTGTCATTGCCGTTGTTCTCAAAAAGAAATACCGAACGACGTTTCACACCGTTCTCGACATGCATAACCGGAACCATAAACTCCTGCTTGCCGTCTTTGTCTAAATCGATACCCGCCTCCACATTCTTGATCTGCAAAATGGAATCCGGTAAAGCTGCTGCCATAGGACTGACAAATGCAGGCGTCATTTCCAGAATGAAGATCGCTGGTGCATCCGCACCGCCACGGGTAGAACCACGTGTGAATACTATCTCCTGTAAACCGTCACCATCCATATCATCTGCCACGTCAAGACCATAGACCCGCAGGCCACCAGGGACGATGTTGGCAAAATCGTCCACATTGACAAGCGTGGTTGGCGAATAATTGCCGCCGTCGGTTACATCACCACCAGGTCCACCGGTGT
>CAYVXE010000154.1:0-1475 GCA_964455375.1 uncultured Calditrichaceae bacterium | reverse complement strand
TCTAAATCGATACCCGCCTCCACATTCTTGATCTGCAAAATGGAATCCGGTAAAGAACTCTGTAAAGAACTCCAAATAAGATTTGATGCAGGTTTCTCCTGTTGAGATGAATTCCATACAAAATTAAAATCGGGGTTTTCCTCTGCAAAGACAAACGATGCAAACAAAAGAACAAGAGAAACGAGCAACAGTTTCGTAAAACCTGTAGTAAAGGGTTTCATCTTTTTCTCCTTTTAACTTTGGTTAGTGGACTCCTAACAAAGTTGAAAAGCACATAGAAACCGAAACATCTAAATCATCAAAAAACGTCTTAAAATTTTCGCAGATATTTCAATTAATACAGCTTTTCATGAAGTCCTTAATAATAAGAAAATAGTTAGATAAAACAACCAGCCGTAATAATTTTCACCCTCCTTTCCTATTTGTGTTTCTCGTAAATTAAAAGTTAGTTACTTTAGATTTAACTTGAATCCCGAACAATTAACCTGGGTTCAAATATTTTTGTCTTTTGACGAATGGGTTCATTTCGAATTAGCTTTTCCAAATTATGCATGGCATAAGCACCAACTTTATAGGTTGGTTGACGGATAGTTGTTAACGTAGGTTGAAAAAAAGAGGCGATGGGCAAATCATCGTAACCAACAACCGACACATCTTCCGGTACGTGTAGTTTTCTTTCTCTTAGCGCCTTTATTACCCCAATACTTCTCAGATCACTGGCGCAAAAAACAGCATCGAATGTAACGCCGCGATGAAAGAGTTCCTGCATCGCACTATAGCCGCCGTGTTCATCCACTTCCGACGGCGATACAACCAGACGTTCATCAAACTCAATACCGGCATTGTTTAATGCAAGCCTGTACCCTTTTAATCTACTTTTAGACACCATTTGGCCTTTAAGTCCGCCGACCAATGCAATTTTTTTGCGCTCTTTCAAAATCAGATGATGTGTCGCCAATTGTGCGCCCTTGATATTATCTGTCCACACCGCACATTGTTTATTCGATATTGGAGAATATTCTCCTAAAACAACTAACGGTATATTTTCTACTGAAAGCTCCTTTACGCGATTATCATTTTCTTTGAAATCCAGGATAATGGCTGCTGAGGCAGCATGATCTCGAATAATATTATGGTAATGCACATAATCCACCGCGCTTTCATCTTCAACAGATAAAATGAATCGGTGTTGTGTTGTATCAAGGGTATCACAAAAGGCCCACATCAATTCAGCATAATAGGAATTAAAAGCGATGGATCTCAAAACATTGGGAACACCCATTATAAGAATATTATGAATGGCGGCGGTTTTTGTAACAAGGTTTCTCGCATAAATATTCGGCCGGTAATTCATAGCATCGGCTGTACGCTTAACGAGTTCACGGGTCTCAAGCGCAATATCCTCATACCCGGCCAATGCACGGGAAACAGTTGGGACAGATAATCCCAAACTGGCAGCAATATCTTTTAGAGTC
>CAYVXE010000153.1:0-9480 GCA_964455375.1 uncultured Calditrichaceae bacterium | reverse complement strand
ATTTCTGGTCTTTCAAATAGCTTCTGCCATCAAAATTAAACATGATTAATATATAAAAATTACGGCAAATGTCAAGTTATTTCACTTTGTAAAAATGAAAGTAACGGTTAATTATGGCGCTGCCATTTTTGACAAACTTTCTATTTTCTCAATAAATTCTTCCATATAATAAGGTTTATTCAGGATCATAATATGCTCTTTCTTCAACTTTCTCAAATTGTCCAGTGTTCTGCCGGAATCATAACCGGTCAGAAAGAGGACAGGTAGATGCGGCTTCATGCTTTGCATTTTCTGATATGCTTCAACACCGCCTAAGTGCGGCATCACCACATCGAGAACTGCCAAATCGATCTCTGCACAATTCTGTTCAAACGCTTTGACCGCCTCCTCCCCATTCTGAGTGGAAATAACGTTATACCCTACCCTTTGTAAAATTTGTTCGTTCGTCCGTAATAATCTTTCATAATCTTCAGCCATAAGTATGGTTAAAGACTTTTCCTGAAATTTAGCTGCTGCTTTACCAGCACCAACTTTCTCTTTAGGTTGGACATGCGTGGCCGGTAAAAATATGGAAAACGTTGTGCCTTTTCCTGGCTTACCCTCCACATCAATATAGCCCTTATGCCTCTCAACAACGCCATAAACAACGGCCAATCCGAGACCTGTGCCTTTGCCGACTTCTTTCGTCGTAAAGAACGGTTCGAATATTTTTTTTACAGTGATTTCATCCATACCGAAACCGTTATCCTCTATGGTAAGTCGAATATAATCCTCCGTCTCTGAAGAAGTATCCTGTAAATAAGGCAATTCACCAGATTCCATGCACGTGGTCGAAATATTCAAAATACCGCCATCGGGCATTGCATCTTTTGCATTGGTCGTAAGATTCATTAATATTTGCTGCAACTGGATCGGTGTTGCGAAAAGACAAGGAAGGTTTTGAGCAAGGTTTAGATTCAAAGTAATAGCGTCACCCAGCAGGCTTGCCAGCATATTCTCGTTCTCTTGAATAAGCTTATTTAAATTGACCAATTCAGGCTCAAATTCATGGCGTCTGCTAAAGGTTAAAAGTTTTGTGGTAAGTTCGCTGGCAAAAGACGCTGCTTTTTTAATTTCCTCAAACCGATTGTGCAGTGGGTTAGAGGTAGGGGTATCTTCAATGCCAAATTGCGTATTCATGAGGATGACCGCTAAAATATTATTAAAATCGTGGGCAATACCGCCGGCCAGTGTTGCGATAGACTCAAGCTTCTGTGCATTAAACAACTCTTCCTCCAACTTTTTCCATTGGGTCAGATCGTGAAAAATACTTTGGTACGCAACGATTTGCTCTTTATCATCCAGCACCGCCGTGGAGGACTCGAGGACTGTCAGAGTCAACCCGTCCTTTCTCTGCAAAATCAATTCACGGTCTTTTACAAACCCCTTCGTTGTCAGAGTTTTGAATAAGGAATCGAAGTGTTCCTTGTGAGGATAAAGCTCTTCCATATTATGTTCTAAAATCTCTTCCGCCGAAAAAAAACCAAACAGATCGATTCCAGCTTCATTAATATCCAGAATCGTACCTGCCGTTGAACAAATCAGGATAGCATCTTTTGACCTTTCAAACAAAGACCGGTATTTCTCTTCCGATTTTTTTAAGGCGAGCTGTCTCCTGCGCATGCGGCTGTTGCTAACAATAATCGTTATGAGGAAGAACAACACAACAGTTACGATGACTGAAGTGCCGACAACGAACAATTTTAAAAAATCTACTGTCGCTTCAGGCAATAAAACCCTCCTGCATAAAAAAGATTAGCAACAATATTTAGAACCACATGAAAATAATACGGCGGATGGATCTTGAGACCTGCAGCCAAAACAAAAAGGAGGACACTCATAGAAAAATAGATTAAAAACCCGGCACTAATCCAGAAGGAATAGCGTGAAAGGAGTACTATTCGTTCATCAAAGTTTAAACGATAAAGTACATTTGTGGCAACAATAACGATGAAAACTGCCTCTATCGTTTTGAAGTAAAAAAATAAATCCAACAACGGCCATCCAGATACTTTCAAACCAACCCAGGCCACAAGAAAAAGAAGAATGCTTACCTGCAATATACTCCTTAATCTTTTTTTCGGCTGCCAATATGAAAGAACAGCCATCAGCAACGCATACTCGATAACAATAAAAAGATTTAACTCAATAAGATTGGGCAAATGGTGGTAACCAAGGTATAGAATACGAATATCCATTGGCAATATCAAAAAAAAATAGAGTAAAAACAGCTTCATGTCCTTGCCGAGTTTTCGATAGCTGAACAGGCCAAACAGAAAGGGTATTAAATCTGTACTTGAACCGATAAATGTCAATTGTAAGAGTGACATCACATTTATTAACTATTGAGTGAATTTGAAGCGCCGCAAAAAGGAGGACACGGCAGCGGCCATTCGGCTATTTCGCCGCTGACTAAATCATTTTCATTGGCATCTACGCCAACCATAACCAGTGTCGGAACACCGTCATCCTGTACCGCATGATAAATACGAATTCCAACACAACCCTCCTGGGCTAGAATTTTTTTTATGGTTTCTGCACCAAAAAAATGGCCTAAGACAGCACCGCCGGAAGTAGTTTTTTTACGAAAATTCCCGGTGAGTTTTCCGGCATCGGCTAATGAAATTGTGTGCTTTTCCTTTCCTGTAAATGCCATAACGTCCTCCTAAAATTAATTATTCAGATAATTAGTGGTTGATCAAAAACACCTCGTCCGACTACTCATTTCGAATCTATCGAAACAGCCCGTTCGGATTAGATATTCCGCCGTTTGCTACAAGGACACCACACAAATGCATAGGGTTAATATTATGAAAAACTGGCAGGAAAAGCAATAAATAAAAAAGCCGGCCTCTTTTGACCGGCTTTTGGCTAATAACTCCTGCTATGGAGAAGGAAGGTAAATCGCACTATTTCAACGAGGATGTAAACACACTTGTCAACGTATGTTTCACATTGGTTTTATAAAAACCGTAAAAGCGCTTTGCGACGTCAATGACCACGTCAACAGTCATCACCAAAAACGGAATAGCAATCAATAAGATGAATCCAAATTCCAAAATGCCAAAAATCATTTTCATCTCCTTTCTTTTACCAAATAGATACGTCTGTTTTTTCGCAAAGTTGCAACGATATTATCAGACGTTTTCATGTGACATCGTGACTATCGAAAAAGTCCAAATTACATAAATTTCCATGTAGAGCATCGTCGAATCATGAGTTAAAAATAATAAATTACAGCCTTCGACTTCGCAACAGGAAACCACTTTTTCGACAGACTCATCAATCGTGTATAACCCTCGTGTAAAAATTACACCCTGACTCGTATCTATCAACAACAAAAAATAATCATAAAAATATTTCATGACCTCAACAAGTTATCTGATTCTCTTCTCTGTAAACTGCGGTATGGTAGTTGCAAAAACTGATAAATCAGAAATAAGATCGAGATTCTTAAACTATCTTAAGGGAGAATTAATATGCTGCAAGAAAATTCGGCTTTGGTAAAGGCCTGCTTATCCGCATTACTGTTCCCAACATTTTTCCAGGAGGCATTCATCCGGTTTGCCTGGGGAGAAAACGACCTATTCTGGAGTATGGCGGGGAAACGCCTGCTGCTTCTGCTGCCGGTACTCGCTTTCATCCTTGCTTGTTGGATCACAGTGGCAAGTTTGTTAACCGTACTCGTGCGGCCCAACAGACGTGCATTTATCAATGATTTATTTATTACCTGGTGGGACCTTGGTAAGTCCGTTTTGGCATTCTGGGGTGGCCTCCTAAAATTTATTTTAAGTTTGATCGTCACCAGTGCAAATACCATTAAGGTCGTTTTTGCTATTGTTTGGTCACTTCTCCAGGAGCTGCTGCTCATTCCGTTCAGAATCATGAAAAGAGCTGGAAGAAATATTGTACAATCAAACATCCCGTGGATTGCTGTTTCCCTGACCATCTTCTGGTGTCTCATTGAAGCAACGATTTTTACTTATGTGACATCCTCTCTGGTTGTGGACACCTTTTCAAACATCACGGGTGACACCCTTTCAGTAAGCTTCATTCGCATCCCGTTGTTTATTTTTCTTTTGTTCGTAGTCTTGGGAAGTTACGCTGTTTTATCGACGTTTGTGGAATCTTTTCAGAAAAAAAGTATTTTTGCTATCGCCGGAATCGGTGTCATAGAAATGGTCGTCTTATTCGTAGAAGTGGTCTTCCTGTACCGTGAATTCGTTGATTCGCTGGTACCGTGGTTTGCACAATATTCGGAAAATTTCGAACTGGGTATTTTCTGGACTCTGGCAATTTCTACATTTGTCTGGTTTGGAATCCGCAGCCTCTCCTGGTTTCTATTTGCTGCACATGGAACGCCAACCATTTTGGCCATTATTCAGGGTAAAGGATTACAGTTACCCGAACGAACACAGTTCAAAGCAAACGCTGAGGGTGCAATTTCCGCATCCTTTTTAGACAAAATAAAAGCAGACTTTGCCTGGTACCGAAAAACCGGCGATGAATTGGTGCTTACCTTCATGCTGCCACCGCTGCAAATTTTGGCAGCTTGCATTAACTTTTTCACACTGCTCATTTCATCGGGACATTTGTTCGAAATACCATTAAAGAATTTAGACATTTTAAGGAATTTAAAAACGACTCCTGAAGATGTTTCAGAAAAGACTGTCGACTTTAAATCACCGACGTTTAACAACACCAAAAACGCTCTTGGAGAATTGCCTCATGTCAACGTTCAATAAAACACTTTGCATTCTATTCGTTTCATTGGTCTGGTTACAGCTTTCCGGGTGCGGTTTCTTTGATCAGAATCACACAGCCAAACCAAGGCTCACGATGTTTGTGGGTGTCGATATCAGCGGTTCCTTCATAAAGAGTGGCTATTATGATGATTCCATGGACTTTATGGCGAATTATATTTACAGCCATCTGCATGGCCTCGGTGGACTGGATGTACCCAATGTCCTTTTCGTAAGCTCAATTGGCGGCGCAAAGGCGGACGAACCTAAGACGTTTTACCCTATCCAGACATTTGCAAACAAGTCCGTTGAAGAAATCCGCACAACCTTGAAAGACATTTTCCCGGAATCAGTCTCAAATCCCTACACCGACTTCAACGCATTTTTCGAACAATGTGCTTTAATGGTAAAAAATAAAAATCTGGTTTTACGACCGATTTCCATCATCATGTTTAGTGACGGCATTCCGGATATTAAAAAGAACGGTAAAACCGACTTCAGTAGTTTAGTAGTCAAACCATTGGAGCGCCTTTCCAGAAACGTGACCTTGCGATTGCTTTATACAAATGCAGTGGTCGGTACAAACTGGCAAACGAAAATACCCCGGCAGCGAGTGAAGATTTGGACACAGGACGCAAATGTTATGGTTTCCTGGAAAGACCCAAAACTCTTTTTGCCGGAAACGCCTCTGCAACAGCAGCCCTACTTCTTTCAGTGGCTTCAGGATAATGTGGATTTCGGCGTCAGAGCACGACGAGTGGACTAAATTTACAAATTAGCACACGGTATTTGTTTTGGAACTCTGACAGAGTTTAGAACCCTGTCAGAGTTATGTTGTTAGTATTGCTACCCTATCCCACTTGAACTCAACCTTCAACCTTTTTTCAACTTTACTTCTATTTTGGGATGTAAACGCATCATTGTTTCTTATTTTGTTTGGTTTATTTCCTGTAAATTTTTAATTTACATTTACACGAAAAATCGTTATGAAAGCAGGAACGATAGTTTTATTAAAATCAGATCGAGGCAAAGATGGCCAAACAATTTTTTATTGAAAGAAGACCCCACAACGGACTAACTTACGCTCAGTATTTACAAAGAATGCAAGACTTTATTGAAAAGGCAGGCAGCCATCCAGGTGACGACGAAACCAAAAAACGGGTGGAATTTACAAAATTGAATTTCCACCGCAGCCAGAGAATTGGCCGGACTTACGAGGTATCTCCCTCATTGTGCGGCCTGCTGGCAAAAATCAAAACACCACAACTATGGATGGTGCTCACAGAAGTCTGGTGTGGCGATTCATCACAGAGTCTACCGCTCATTGCAAAATATGCAGAGTGCAACAAAAACATTACCCTGCGCATTCTGCCGCGTGATGAAAATCCTGATATCATGGATCACTACCTAACCGACGGAACGCGCAGCATACCTATCCTGGTCATTTTTAATGAAGATGGCGAAGAAATAATCCGGTGGGGACCACGCCCCAAAGAGGCCGTGGAATTGTTTTCGCAGCTCCAAGCCAAAGGATTGGAAAAAGAAGAAATTATCAAACAAATTCAGCTCTGGTACGGCAGAGATCGCGGCAAAACCATTGTCAAAGAGTTTACGGCACTTTTCGGAAATATCACGTCTTAAACAAAGAAGAGGAAACCATGTGCCGATTTTTAGCTTATTCCGGTGCTCCCATCACGATGGATGAGCTCCTGTACCAACCGGAAAACTCACTCATTCGCCAGAGCTACAAGGCCAGGGAACGTGCAGAACCGTTAAATGGCGACGGCTTCGGAGTTGGCTGGTACGATTTTAATATCGATGAAACGCCGGGGGTATTTCTTTCCGTAAGTCCGGCCTGGAACAACCGCAACCTGCGCTCTATCGCGCCCAAGATCCGTTCCAACTGCATTTTTGCACATGTACGGGCGGCAAGTTTCGGAGATGTCACCCTGGAAAACTGCCATCCGTTCAAATACAAAAACCTGCTTTTCATGCATAACGGCGATGTGGGAGGGTTCAGGAAAATTAAGCGGGATTTACGCCGCCGCCTCTCTGATGAAATTTACGACTGGATTCAGGGAGATACCGATTCCGAACATTTTTTCGCACTATTTTTAAACCGTCTGACAAAATCCGGTAAATCGGAAAACCCACAAACATTTGTGACGGTTTTACAGGAAACCATCGTTGAACTTCTGCAAATTAGTCGGGAGAAAAATGTCACGGAACCCGCCTCGCTCAATGTTGCCATCACGAACGGAAAATTTACCCTTGCCACAAAATATATCTCAGATTCTGCACAAAAACCAAACACCCTCTATTACTCTTCAGGAAGCCGGTTCGAATGCCACGGTGGCGTTTGCCACATGCTGCCGGTAAGTTCCTCCCAGCATTCCGTCCTTATCGTTTCAGAAAAACTCACAAAATTTGACAAAGACTGGCAGGAAGTTCCATTGAATCATTTCGTTGTGGTAAATGAGGATTTGTCGGTTTTCCTGGAGCCCATCAACATTTCATTTTAGAAAACAATGCCAGATTCAATAAAAATTCTACCGGACTGCAACCGATTGTCTAAATAAGCATGATACCCAAAATTACTGTACAACCAACGATTGATTCGATAGTACGCGGTTGCCTCCCACCAATCGTTGTGGGTGGTCCTATTCCCCACACTGAAAATGTAGCTGCCGCCGCTCAAATTCGTAGACAGTCTTTGAGTGACCGGAAGCCGAATGGCAATCTGCGGCCGGTAACCTTTTGAGAACATGGTCGAGAAGTAAGAAAATCTTGTATTTACCGTCGCCCAGGTGTGAAAAATTTGCCGGATATTTAAAGCACCGGAAGCCGAAAAGGTGTTATTTAGATTTCCCTTTCTCAACCTGATGCCCAAACTTCCTGAAAAACGAACATTACGGGACACCCTTAACGTCAGTCCGGAATGAAAACCCTGCCGCGTCGTTTCATCAAATAAACTATCGGGGATAGAGCGCGTTTCATAAATTCGAACAGCTTTTCTCGAATCGTAAGATACATTCAGTGTCAGAAATTGAGCCGGTGAATAGTTCGTACTCAGAAAAAAATTTGTCAACTGCAGTACCGCACTGTTTCTGCCTTTCCAACCCCGGTTTAAGTCAAACTCAACTGTTTGATAAACTGAAAATTCGGAGCCCATGTTAAATGAATTTTGCAGGTAAACAAACTCACGGCTCACCCTAGCGCTGTGGTAACTTCCGGAAAATGCCACTGTTGATTCGAGTCGCTGCGATCTGTAATCTCCTTTTTCAAAACTTAAGAACGTGCCGAATTTCTGCTCATTGGTTTGAACGGCAGAATTTTGTATTCCGGGTTCCATCCCGCCTACAAATCCAAATCTCCACGGGCCATAAAACTTGTAACTTAAAGCGGCACCATCAATATATCCGAGACCGCGGACTTCATTCGAAAGGATGCGACCGAACTCGAACCCATAGGGCGAATCTCCATTTTCATACTGTAAACTAAATTCCTGAACCCGGTGTGTCCAACTGTTTCCACCCACAACTCCAGCCACAAAGCGATCGCGATGATGGTTTCTTGATCGCCAGCGCATCTGAAATTCCAATGGTAGGCTCAGAAAGCGTTTAATTCTGATTTTTGATTTCAGGCCGAATTGTTTATAACCCAGATTTGACCCACTTTGATCATTCAACCATATCGTCTGTAAACCAATCCTGCCACTGAGATCATTATTCTTTTTGGCGCGTTTCTTTTTATAAACTTTTTTCTGATACGTTGAGGATGGAGTTGACTTTAAGGGCTGAGATTTTACCGGCGACGACACGCTTTTTTGCTGTTCATCCAATCGAATATAAATTTCTACAAGGTCACCCTTTTGAAGTTTCACATCCCCTATAATATTTTTACATGCAGATGAATAGTTGGCAACATTTTCAATGACAATTTTACCAATCGGGCGTTGTTTGCGCTTCACTACCAGTGTATCACCCACACTCAAACCCTGTTTAGAACCAAGATTAATGTAAATGGATTGTTGTGAAAGATATTTTATTTCACCAACCCGCCTCTTGCCCGTCTGCCCCAATAGCGGAACATTACAAAATGCCAGACAAAGGAGACCGAGACCTATCTGTTTAATCACCACCCTCACCTTCCACGCTCCCATCTGGATGGCAATCGTAGCATGCTGAGCTGATATATGCATAATTTGCTATACCTCTATGTTTATCATTCATTTCGGTCTGATTATGTTCATGACAATCAAAACAAGTGAAGTCTTTTTTATTCAAAGCATTCGGATGACAGGTAGCGCATTCACTCCATTCGTTTTGATGTTTCCCGGAAAAAATCGGGAAATAAAGACTATCGTGCTCCTTAAAATCTCCCTTCTCCCCCGTGGGATGACAGGAGTAGCACTCACTGCTCTGATACGAATACCCCTGAATGCCGACATGTTTTGCATCCGTATCCGCCTGGTTGTGTTCATGGCAGGTGAAACAGGTGAAATCCTTTCGGTTCGTCGCATTTAGATGGCACGCCGCGCATTCGCTCCATTCATTCGCATGCACGCCACTGAAGATCGGAAAGTACTGACTGTCATGTTCCTTAAAATCTCCCTTCTCGCCAGTGGGATGGCAGGAGTAGCACTCACTGCTCTGATACGAATATCCCTGGATGCCGGCGTGTTTTGCATCCGTATCCG
>CAYVXE010000152.1:0-9495 GCA_964455375.1 uncultured Calditrichaceae bacterium | reverse complement strand
TGTGGGGACAGGTTCCATAGATGCTGCCATCATTGAACCGAATGAAATTATTGCAGGGCAAATGTATCAGGTCGTTTTTAACGATACAACAATCTTTACACAAAATAGTTACTCCGTGAACACAACAAGTTATTCTGTGAAAAATTTAACCAAAAACCAACTGGTAATTTCAAAAAGCAGCTATATAAAAAATAACGACCGTTTTCCTTTTTTCAATGGATTGGGTATTGCAGTTTCAAATGATACCATTGCCTACAAACCGGAACAATCCGGCCATATTCATGGCAGCTCGAATTTCAGTATTGATGTAATGCCGGATATCACTGAGGAGGGGCCAACACGCAATTTAGGCGGGCTTTATCCGGCAGATTACGAAATTAAATTTACTGAAAGTATTGTGGATACGTCCACAGGCAGGCCATTCGGTTTGCCGGATATTCCGGTAAACTTTATGGTGGAGAATGTCACTGAAAATGTATCAGAGAATTTTATTTTCCTGGATAATAACATTGATGGAAATGTTACAGCGGGTGATGAAATCATTCCACTAATCCCGGATGGTTTTCCAAACACGCGTACGAACTGGCGTACAACCTGGCGTATTCGCTTTATTGCACCCGCCGGTGAAACTGAAATTTCCCCTGCCGCGGACGACGTATTCAGGATAGCAGTGTCAAAACCTTTCCGTTCCGGTGATACGTTTGAATTGACAACTTTAGAAGGCGAAAGGGTGGAGCTTAGAAAAGCAAAATCTGAAATGGATAACATTGCGGTAGTTCCCAATCCGTATGTTGTGACAAACCGCTTCGAGCCAAAATCGCTGCTTTCATCAGGTAGGGGCAAGCGTGTGATTCAATTTATTCATTTACCACAGAAGTGTACCATTCGGATTTTTACACTGCGTGGTGAATTGGTAAAAAAGCTCAGACACGATAGCTCTATAAATGACGGCACCCAAATCTGGAATTTAGTTTCAAAGGATGATATTGATATAGCGTTTGGCATTTACATCTATCATGTAGAAGCGGAAGGTATTGGGTCAAGAATAGGTAGATTTGCTATCATTAAATGACCTAAAATCTGTGCAATTAAGCGATATGAGAATTTTAATAAAATTGGAAGGTTTACACTGAAAAAATGAAAAATCGTATAATAATTTTCTGCGGCTTTCTACTCTTCGTATCAGGAAATGCTGTATTTGCTCAGAATGCAAATTACCATAGTGCGAATAAACTGCGGGTCACATTTTCCAATTCCGGTGAAATTGAAGCGTCATCAAATCCAAGTTTCGAATGGCCAATAGGAACGGGACATGAATATTTGGATTTATCCTTACCGTTAGTGGTTGTTCAAAATAACAACAGCCAGGAGTTGGTGTCGTTTTCAATGGTACCCTCTTATGCAAATTCTGCTCAAAACCTGATCGCAATGAGTAACCGTCAAGAAACCTGGCCTGCAAGTTGGCCGGACAAACCTTCTTCATGGAACGGTTCCTGGGACGGCTTTTTCGGTCGCGGGCAATTAAACGCAGATCAGGAAAGTTTCACCGTTTTAGAGGATGCCGCACGCGGTTTGCGATTAACGGTACGTGGTTGGCAGTGGGCGCATTATCTGGCTCAAGATATGTTATTCTGGTATTTTGAACTGACAAACACCGGTACGGCAAATTATGAGTCTGCTTCTCTGGGTTATTTTGTGGAACCAAATGTCGGAGGTGACAGCGACCAGGAAAATATCACCTTTGATTTGACCAATGGTGTTGTGTCTGTCGCAGATGCGGACAACATCGGCAAAGGAAGGGGCGTCGCAGAAGGAATCGGTACCTGGTCACCAGTCGGATTATTGGGAACAATGGTTTTAGAAACCCCTTCTAATTCCACAGATGGCATCGATAATGATGGAGACGGTTTGATTGACGAAAGTCGGAGTGATGGCATCGACAACGACGGTGATTGGGTGGCTGCCACGGATGATGTAGGTGCTGACGGTGTTGCCGATACCGGAGATGAGGGGGAGGGCGATGGGATTCCAACCGCAGGTGAACCGAATTTTGATGCTACAGATATCGATGAATCAGATGAAATTGGCTTAACAAGCTTTGCTGCATTTGCAAAAGGGGGTCTTAATTTAAATAGTGCAACCGATGTCGGCAATGCTTTTGAACAAAACAGATTTGATGATCCAAATTCAAAGGACGAATTTTTACTTGGCAGTGGTGGATTCTCTCTTGCATCCGGAGAAACTCAACGATTCTCGGTGGTGTTATTCGTAAGTGCAAATCCGTTGGATCAGACAGAAAATGAAATGAACATTCACGATATCTTTGAGAATAATTATCGATTTCCGAAAGCACCGCCACGGCCAAAAGTTACTGTAGTCGCTCAGGATAAACAAATTACTTTGTACTGGGAAGATAATGCAGAGAGTTCACCCGGGTTTGAGGGATATAAAATATATCGAAGTTCCGATCCGGGATTTAACGATATATTCAAGGTTACCAACGATCGGGGAGTTTTAATTTACAGCAAGGTGATACAATCATTTGACCTCAACAATAGCGTTAAAGGTCTGTTCGGACTGCAGGCAGGCGGATTTCGTTATTTCTTGGGTAAAAATACGGGTCTAAAACATTGGTGGACGGACACAGACGTTGATAATGGAAAAACCTATTATTACGCTGTTGTTGCTTATAATAGGGGGGATGTAGAGAAAAAAGCCTTTCCGGCGGAGTCGTCCAAAAGTATTGTTTTGGAATCTTCCGGAAATATTCTGACGGACATAAATACCGTTTCCGTGGTTCCAACCGTTGAAAGCAGCGTATTTCAGGCACCGGAATATACACTTGAACACACAGCGGGTTTTGCCACAGGTCGTATTGAAATTGAAGTTGTGGACAGGACAGAAATAAAACAAGGAGGGCGATTTCAACTTAGTTTTGATGATTCTTCCAATTCAGAAACGACCTATTCCCTCGTGGATATCACCAATCCGGCAAATCCGTTTCCCGTTTTTTCAAATTCGACAAATTATTCCACGGGCGATCTTCGAAATGATGCGGATCCTTTATTTAACGGTTTGCACACGTTTCTTTTTGATCAGGCCTTGGCCTGGGACTCGTTGTCTACGCGTTGGAAAATTGGGACTTCTAACTGGACGATTCAATTGACCAGGAATAGCAATTTAGGTACACCTCAACTAGCTCCGGCCGATTATGAAGTACGTTTTGGTTCGGCCGGAAGTGACACAGCGCTCTTTAGTACTCCCATTCCGGTCCCTTTTCAGGTTTGGAATGTCACTGAAAATAAAAAGCAAAATATCCTGGTTTTAGATCAAAATGCAGATGGCGCATGGAATTCCGGTGAAAATATATTCATCGTGACTGGTGAGTCGATTGCAGATTTTAAACCGGTTATTTGGACGATTACGTTGACGGCGCCGTCAGACCCTTCGGTTACTTCCATACCGCCCGAGGCCGGTGATGTCGCTTTTATTTCGACGTTTAAGCCATTCACCTCAAAAGATACCTATACAATAACGACCAAAGGGATCTCGGAAAAGAAAAATATCGACAACTCAGCGCTTGAGAATATTGCTGTTGTACCAAACCCTTATATTGTTAATTCAACATTTGAACAAAGGGGTCTTTTTACCGGTGGTAAGTTGGTTCGTAAATTGGAATTTATCCATCTGCCCCCGAAGTGCAAGATTCGAATCTTTGATCTGCGGGGTCGCCTCATTGACACAATTAATCATGAAGCTTCATTGGATGACGGCTCTGCTTTTTGGGACCTTCAGACAGATGACAATGATCTCGTTGCTTATGGAATTTACCTCTATCATATCCAGGCACCGGGCATCGGTGAAAAAATCGGCAGGTTCGCGATAATCAGATAACAAAACAATGTAACTGAAAAATATAATTAGGCGGTTTTCTATGAAAATCATAACTTTGTCGAGAGTCTCACGCATAACATGCCTTTGCACAATTTTATTTCTAACTACAACTGTTTATTCCGGAACAACGGGCAAAATCACCGGTAAAGTCATCGATGCAGAAACAGGGGAGGGGTTACCCGGTGCTAATGTTATTGTTGTTGGGACGTCTTCGGGAGCCGCTACTGACCTGAATGGAAACTTTATCATTTTGAATCTGCATCCGGGAAGTTATACATTAAAAGCATCTATGATGGGATATAATGCTCAGACTTTTCAAAATTTAGGTGTAAACATAGACCTGACGACTAAAGTCGCATTCAAATTATCTTCTACTATCTTAGAGATGGGAAGCGAAGTGGTTGTCACTGCTAACAAAGAAATGATTAAAAAAGACATGACCGCAACCCAGGCAACCGTTGGCTCTAAGGAAATTAATGCGCTCCCCGTGGAAGAAGTGTCCGATGTTGTGGAATTGCAAGCCGGCGTCACGCAAGGCCGGGATGGGAAAATTCATATCCGTGGCGGCCGTTCTGATGAAATCAGCTATATGGTGGACGGTGTTGCTCTCACTGATGTGTATTCGGGAAATATCGCCGTCGACGTGGAAAACAGTTCTGTACAGGAATTGCAGGTTATCAGTGGAACATTTAATGCGGAATATGGACGTGCGATGTCCGGCGTCATTAATATCGTCACAAAGGATGGCGGGGATAAATTAAGCGGGTCGATGACAGCTTATTCAGGTGATTATGTGAGTAACGCTGATAATATTTTCCCCCACATCAAAAATTTTGATACGTTTGGTGTTAAGAATTTGCAATTTACGTTGCGAGGCCCAGTACCGCTGTTGAATAATAAGCTGAAATTTTTCATAACCGGTAGATACCTTGATGATGACGGTAGTATTTTCGGAACACGTGTATTTAATCCCCAGGATTCATCGAATGTATCCTTTGATGAACCATCAAAATACATCATCGACGCCACTGGAGATGGCAAGGCCGTTCCCATGCGTTTTCTCAGAAAAAAAACACTACATGGTAAATTAAGTTATCAGCTTACGCCATCCATGAAACTATCATCCAGTTTACTCTTTAATAATATCGATAAAAGAGATTGGAGTCAGGAAGGGACAACATCCTTTGCCCCGGAAAATCAATTTCATGACTTTTACAGGTTTTTACTAAATCCGGATGGGGCTTCAACTCAGCATCAAAATGGTTACACGTTTTTAGCTAATTTGGATCAGTTGTTGAGTGCTCGCACGTTTTATAATTTAAATTTTTCCTTTATTAATAATAAAGAAAAAAGCTATGTATATGCGGACCCGTTCGATGCTCGCTATGTGGACCCTGATCGGTTTTTAGCACCCGTTGCTGCTGGTAATACCTTTTTCACCGGCGGAACAGATATGTGGCATAGCAGACGCCAGACGAAAACGTATGTAGGTAAAATTGATTTAACCAGTCAGGTCACCAACACACACCAAATAAAAACCGGTTTGGAATACCGATCACATGAACTTAACTTCAATGAATTTAAAATCATTCCTGCAAAAACGAAAAATGGGATTGAGATCAGGCCGTTTCAGCCGGCAATACCTGTACCTGAATCACCATTTAACAACAGTTACGTCCATAAACCTAAAGAGGTCGCTTTCTATCTTCAGGATAAAATGGAGTTTGAATTTCTCATTGTTAATGTAGGGGTGAGGTATGACTCTTTTGATCCGGCAGCTCCGGTACCGACTGATTTAGGTGACCCCGGCAATCCGGAAAAAAGAAAAAGTGCAAGTACAAAATCAAAAATAAGTCCACGTTTAGGTATCGCTTATCCCATTTCGGATCAAGGAGCACTTCATTTTTCGTATGGTCAATTTTTCCAAATGCCTTTGTTTCAATTTCTCTACGCTGATTCAGAGTTTGAAGTTCAAATCGGTCGTTTGCAAACCTTGATGGGGAATGCTGATTTAGAACCTCAAAAGACGACCATTTATGAAGTCGGCCTTCAGCAACAGCTAACCGACGATTTAGCGTTCGATTTAACTGTTTACTATAAAGATATTCGAAATTTGTTAGGAACAGATATTTTTCAACTCACAAGAGGAGCCGACAGATATGCCAGATATGTAAACAGAGATTTTGGCACCACCAGAGGGTTTGTTTTTGCTCTTTCTCAACGACATTCAAATTGGCTCTCCGCGTCCATTGACTACACATTTCAGATTGCAGAAGGAAATGCCTCGGAACCGAATGCTTCATTTGTAGACAGACGGGCAAACCGTGAACCACAAAAAAAACTTGTTCCTCTGAATTGGGATCAACGACACACGTTGAATTCTTCAATAACGATCAGTCCACAGAGAAATTTAAATGTTACCTTCTTAGGCCGGTATGGCAGCGGGTTACCCTATACACCTAAATTCTTAAACGTCAGAACAGCGTTTGAGAATACGGCACGCTCAAAGTCTATTTTCACACTTGATATGAAAGCTGACTATAATATCAATGTCGCTGGTATGCGCTACAACTTTTTTCTGAAGGCTTTCAATATCTTTGATCGCAGAAATGAGGTCATTGTATATCAGAGTACCGGCAGGGCAGGATTTAATCTTGAATCGCTGCAATCCGGAACTCCAAAGGGTGTCAACACGGTGGATGAATTCTTCTCCAATCCACCACATCATTATTCTGAGCCCAGACAAATTCGGCTCGGTGTCACAGTAGGTTTTTGAAAAATATGTATTATGGAGGCATAAACCCATGAAGAAGTCAATAGCTGTCGTTATTTTATTATTAAGCATGAGTGATATTAGCCAGGCACAATTTTCCGGATTAACCAAAACAGGCTTGTCAGCCGCAACTTTTTTATCCATTGAAGTCGGTCCGCGTAGTAAAGCCATGGGCGGTGCTTTTGTAGGATTAGCCGATGATGTGTCTGCATTATATTGGAACCCGGCCGGAATTGCCAAGGCACCCAAAAACAGCTTAATGTTTTCTCATACCAATTGGCTTGCCGATGTGAACTTCGATTTTGTCGGTGTCAGTTTTCCCATTGAAGGATTTGGCACCATTGGGGCATCGATTACAAGCCTAACCATGCCGGACTCGAAAGTTCGCACCGTCGCGCAACCAGAAGGCACAGGTCAGGTTTTTGGCGCCAACGATCTTGCGTTAGGGCTCTCTTACGCCAGATTTCTGACGGATCGTTTTACTATAGGCGCAACGTTCAAATTTATACGTGAAAGTATTTTCAATAGTTCAGCAAATACGGTTGCAGTGGATTTTGGCACCCTGTTCAGGACAAATCTAAATGATATGGTCATCGGGTTTAGCATCTCTAATTTTGGTGGGGACATGAAACTTTCCGGAATTGATACCCAGGTAGAGGTAGACATTTCACCAAATGAATTTGGTAATAATGACCGCATTTTTGCCAACCTTCAAACTGAAAGTTTTCAGCTTCCTTTGACGTTTCGTGTTGGTGTAGCTATGGACCTGTTGCAAGGTCACAGTGATAAAAATCATGCCATAATCGCTGTTGACGGTGTTGTACCAAATGACAATGCTCAATATATGAATATTGGCGGGGAATACGTCTTTAATAACCTGTTGTCACTGAGAGCGGGTTATCGAACTCTTTTTCTTAGTGATAGTGAAGAGGGTCTAACCCTTGGTGCAGGATTGAAATATCAGCTATTCGGTGAAACAATGTTAAAGTTCGATTATGCGTATGGTGATTTTGGCATGTTGAACAATGTACAGGAATTTTCAGTTTCACTTTCATTTTAATTTGTTATATACGTGATATCAAAGGTTATTCATTTCATTCAAGGGATAGTTATTTTAGCTATCTTTGTAGGTTGTAATCGTCCTGCAATAAATGAACAAACCACTCTTGCAACAATTGGTGACAATAAAATCAGCGTGCATGATTTTAGGATAAGTTATGAATTGTCGCCAGCAACTCCCATTACATTAAAAAACAAAAATTCCAATAAGAAAAAAGCGCAGTTAAATTCTTTAATTGAGAATAAACTACTATCCATTGAAGGCTACCAAAAAGGTCTGGAAAAATCTAAAGATGTGAAACGCGTTCTCAAATGGTATGAAAAACAGGCTGTCATACGAGAATTATATCGGAAGGAAATTCACGATGACGTAACAATTTCTGAAAATGAAATAAAAGATGGATTTATCCTGCTGAATGAGAAGGTGTTTGTGCGGCAAATTCTTGTTTCTTCCCCAAAAAAAGCGGATCAAATTTACAGACGCGTTCGTGGGGGTGAATCATTCGAAAAGATCGCCATGGATGTCGCTCCTTCCGAAGCACAATTGAAACACATTCTCACCGGAAGTGAATTTACCTGGGGTGAGTTAGAAGAAAATTTGGAAACAGCGATTTTTGGACTGAATAAAAATGACATTTCTGTTCCTGTAAAATCTTCATCCGGCTATCACATTATTCAACTTCTCAATCGAAAGAAAAATCTGATTTTAAACGAGTATGATTATCAACAAAAAAGACACTATATTGAAACCATCATTAGACGCCGTAAAGAAGCAAAATTGTCCAGACAATATGCAATGTCCATGATGGAAAAATTACAGCCCAAAGCAGTGGGGTCTGTATTATTAGAACTTACAAAAAGGGCAAAACAAGCTCTTAAAAATAATGAAGGATATAAATTTCCACCATATTATCAAATCAGTAAGATTAAGCCATCCCTAAGCGATTTAAATGAAAAGAAGCTGGTGATTTTTTACGGTGGTTTTTGGACGGTGGGGCAATTTATCGACCTTATTTCGCACGCTCATCCTCAAGCAAGACCCGACCTGACGGATGCCCAAAAATTAGCTACTGCCTTGTCTGTTCTGGTACGGGATGATTTCTTAGCAAAAAAAGGGTATGAGCAACATCTTGAAAAAGATAAGGACGTTGTGTCCGAAATAAAAAGTCTCAGAGATGATATTATTGCTATGCGCATGCGCAATACACTCTTAGATACTGTGACAGTCACAAAAGCTGACATCGAGAGGTTTTTTACAGAAAATACGGTTAAATATACGATACCACCAATGGTACATGTGAAAGAAATAATGGTTAGAAAATACCAGGTGGCCGACTCTTTATATCAAGCTATTAAGAATGGTGCTTCCATAGATAAACTTGCCAAAAAATATTCCGTTCGAAAATGGGCCGCAAAAACGGGAGGAGATCTTGGGTTCCTTACCAAGGATGCTTTTGGAAAAATTGGCCAGACCGCCATTGCAATGAAAGAGGGAGCTCTTTCGAAACCAGTTTCCATAAAAGTAAATAATTTTATTGTGGGTTATTCCATATTTAAGGTAATTGGCAAAAGGCCTGAAGTTACACCGAGGCTCAAAACTATCTATAAAAAAGTTTCCGATGATGCTTTAAAAAACAAACAGCAGTTGGTGTTGAATCATTTTTGGGATTCTATGGAAAAAATCTACCCAGTTTCCATTAATGAAACAGTGTTGGATTCAATTAGAACCATAGCCCAAATTGGTAAGGGGCGACCTATAGACATGCTAA
>CAYVXE010000151.1:0-9535 GCA_964455375.1 uncultured Calditrichaceae bacterium | reverse complement strand
TTACCCCGAAATGTTCAATGGATTATTTTTGTAAAAATGAAGACTTATCTCGAAAATATTCGATGCGCCCAGGTCAAGGCTTTGAAATAAAGGCGGGGGAGATCGTCGGCCGGCAAATTGAGCTGTTCCGTGCATTTGCGGAATGTGTCCCAATCACCTTTTTCAAAATAGAGAATCAACTGAAACACCTCCCTGTACGGGCTGGATTGATCCAACAACGTATTTTTAACATTGTCGGAGATAGGCAGCTTAGACAATAATTCAGACATGGGTTGATCTAACAAGGCATCCAGCATTGAGAACAATCCCATAAGGAAAAATTCATGCGATTGCTCCTGTAAACCGGCTATGGGGGCCAGCAACTCATAAAATTTTGCCCGTATCAAAGAACCAACGATGAGTTCATCGGTTTTCTCTTCACCCATGCTGCTAAGCGCAATGAGAGACAACCATTTCTTTGCTTCCTGAATACCTATTAATGATAAGGCGTGTCTGGTAGTTTTAATTTGGTTGGGAAATCCGAAAAAAGCCGAGTTGATATAGCTTAACAGTTTATATGAAAGGGTCACATCCTGGCGGACTATTTCATCCAATTTATCCAGATTTATCTGTGGCTGATTTATTTCCTTCAACAATCTTAAATAACTTAGCTTATGCGAAGACACGTTACGACCGGATGTAATCATTGGTTTTGCAAAAAAATCACCTGCGAAATACGTAAATCCCATTTCGCAGGTCAGGTCAAATACTGCTATGGTTTCCACATTCTTTGCAAAAAACTTAACCTTCTGTACATTATTCTGCTGTATAAATTTCGCTAATTCCTCCGGACCTGTCCTGTTTAGATCTGCCGAAATGATATCCGCCAAACCAACCGTTCGTTCAACATCTGCTTGAACAAGGTTAAAATCGAAAACCATCAAATAACCGTCCCGCTTAAGTTTTTCGCACACAGAGAGAATTTGCTCGGTCAACTCCATGTTTTCAGTCATTTCGATTGCGATCAAGTTTGGTGGGAAAAGTGTGGCGACTTCATTCAGCAGCAAGTTCTGCGTAAAATTCACAAAGGTCATTTTCCCTCTGGAAAGCACGTCTGCATCAATGGTGAGAAAGCCTGCGGTGAGAATAGAGGAGGCAGCATAATCGCTTTCCTCTGCGTCCTTTTGGCTGCCCAATCCTCGGTGGAACAATAATTCGTAAGCAAAAACGGTTTTTTGCCTGTCAAAAACAGGTTGTCGGCTTAAATAAAATTCCATGCAACCTCCCGGCAAAAAGTCATTTTTTGCCAATTCCCAACGTCAAAAAAATATTCATTTCAATCTAATATCGACCTGAAATGTATTCTACTTTAACCTAAATTGAGCGATTCTTGTGGGCTGAAGTTTGTAGTGCAAGCTTCAGCTTGCCTGGAGAGATTAGAAACATGCTAAAGCATGCATTACGAACGTAGTACCCAACAGTGAATTAATTCCAGGCCCAATCGCTCAATTTAAGTTTAATTAAACCGATTGCCATTTAATGCTCCACCACAAGAAGCTTTCCGGCACGTTCCCGGGTGACTCTCCCGATGATGGCCGCCTGTATCTTTTGCCGACGTGCTTCCTGCACATACGCTTCAGCCTGTTCAGACTGCATCGCCACCAACAACCCGCCGGAAGTTTGCGGGTCAAATAAAACTCTGGTGCGGGCTTCGCTGATTTTAGGATCAATTTGAATACAGCCCTCTGTATACTCCCGATTGGTCACATCCCCCCCGGTTAGATAGCCTTCTTCGGCAAATTTCAATACGCCCGACAGCATGGGTACGGAGCAAGCGTACAAAACCATGCCCACATGACTGGCCTGTGCCATTTCCCAGGCATGGCCCAAAAGACTGTAACCGGTGATATCCGTACAGGCATGTGCATTAAACTGAAGCGCAATTTCCGATGGAATCTTATTTAACTGCATCATCGCCTGAGTCATTTCCTCGTACTGACTTTCAGAAATAGAACAAAGTTTGAAGGCCGTGGCCATAATTCCGGTGCCAAGCGGCTTCGTTAAAATCAATGCGTCTCCCGGTTGTGCGTTGGCATTGGTTAGTATTTTCTCGGGATGAATTTTGCCGGTCACAGAAAGACCGTATTTCATTTCATTGTCATCTACCGAATGCCCGCCGACAATCACACATCCCGCTTCCACAGCCTTATCAAAACCTCCCTGAAGTATTTCCCCAAGGGTTTCCGCTGCCATATCCCTTTTGGGAAAGCAAACAATGTTCAAAGCCGTCAGCGGTTCACCACCCATAGCATAGATATCCGAAAGTGAATTCGCTGCGGCGATGGCGCCATATGTGTAGGGATCATCCACAATGGGTGTAAAAAAATCGACGGTCTGCACCAGTGCAAGATCGTCTCGAAGTCGAAAGACACCGGCATCATCCATAGTGTTTACCCCAACCAGCAAATCCGGATGATTGGGTTTCGGTAAAGTAGAAAGCAGTTGCCGCAACGCCGTTGGGCTCATTTTGCCAGCTCAGCCGGCACAGCTAACGGTGTGAGTCAGACGCGAAATATCATCTTTCGTATGATTGGCCATACTGGTCAGTCCCTTCGTAAATTTCAGTTACTTTCCACAATTGACGAACCCGCAACCCGCACATCACCCGCCCTTTCTGTAATGCCGAGAGAGTCAAAATAATTCAGGAGCGGCATGGAATATTTGCGGCTCGTTCCGCCAAGCAACTCCTTGAAAGCTGCAATGCTCACTTCTTCGTGCTGTTGTAAAAACGCCACGAGTTTTTCTCTTGCTTCCTGAATTTTCGCGGCGTGGAAATAGAGACCGTCCAAACGCATGATCTCCTGCTGTTCCAACATCAACTGTAATATTTCAGTTACCTCCTGCAAACCGACGCCATTTTTATTTGCCAATTCCTTTTCTGAAGATGTCGAAAATCCTTCACGCAATAAACAGTTCGAAATTTCCTGCCGCAAATTTTGTTGTTTTGCAGTTAATTTTACACGAAAATTTTTCAGATGTATGATTCCCGACTGCTCCTGCAAAATTCCCTTATGCTGCATATCACCGAGCATGAAATCAAAAGCTGCCGGATCGATTTTCCGGTTTAAATTCTTCAGCAACAGAGGCTTTTGCATGCCGGTCTTTGTGGGATTTTTTCGATGAAAATCATCGAGCAGCGCTTCGATGGATTGTTCTGTCTGCAGCAAATGTGTATGATGCAGAAAAGCTGTCTGCCCTTTTTTCCTGATGGGATGAATTCTTTGTTCTGTAGCCAGTTCATCCAGATATTTTATCAACTCGTCTTTTACAATCCCAAGTTCTGCGGATAATTTCTCTTCTGACGGCAACAGCAATCCGGCAGCCAAAAGTTTTTCTTCCAAAACTTTTACCGGACTTTCCTGTTGCAGGGCTTCAAAAATGGCCACGGTCTCCGGATGGGATAATTTATGCCGGGGCGCGTTCACATCGAGAATGACGCCGCCGCCGAGCGTGATGGTCGGTGAAAACTGCCGAACAACAAACGCATCCAGCCTTTTCGCAGCAACCGGGTTCTCCAGATGCAATTGTACAAAAGCGGATTCTCCAGGTTCGATTTCAGACTTCTGCACGATTGAAACCCGTGCCATGACTTCTTCTGTGCCCACATGCAATCGCACCCGCATCCGGGAAGTCAAAGAGCGCGGTGCAGATGCCAGTAATCGCAATTTTGCATCCATACGTGACGTGGGTTTAAAATACCCCGGCGATGCCAGGACATGCCCTCTCTGCACAATCTGCTTGCTCACACCCTGCAAATTTATTGCTGCGCGGTCGCCGGCAGACACATGGTCCACAGTCTGCCCGTGCCGTTGCAATCCGCGTATTTTGACGCTTTGTTTTGCCGGTAAAAGTTCAATCGCTTCTCCCACCTGAACCGTCCCGGAAAGTACCGATCCGGTTACAACCGTACCAAATCCCTTCATCACAAATGACCGGTCCACCGGCATCCAGAATACACCATTGACTTGTTTTCTTTGAATGGATTTCAGGATGGATTGAATTGCCTCGTGAAGCGTTGGAATACCCTCATGTGTCACAGCAGACACCGGAATAATCGGCGCCGCTTCCAGGAAGGTATTTTTCACCATATCCCGAATATCGTCGGTCACCAATTGCAGCCAGTCAGGTTCAACGAGATCACTTTTTGTAATGGCGATGATGCCTTGCTTAACTTGCAGGACATCGAGGATTTCTAAATGTTCGCGGGTTTGCGGCATAATGCCGTCATCTGCGGCCACCACCAGAACAACCAAATCGATAGTGCTAACCCCAGCTACCATATTCCGGATGAACTTTTCGTGCCCCGGAACGTCTATTATTGAGGCGTCCTCGCCGTACGGAGCAAACCCTAAATCGATGGTGAGCCCGCGCTCTTTTTCCTCTTTTAAACGGTCGGTGTCGATTCCGGTGAGCGCTTTCACCAGAGCCGTTTTTCCATGGTCAATATGACCCGCAGTACCGATGATAACGTGCGGCACATTCCCTCCTGACGCAGATAAAAAAAACAGTTACTTCCCGACAAATATACAAAACATAACCACGAAACGCAAATCGGGTAAACCGTTTTATTTAGATGGAGGTTTGGATTTTTTCTCGTCTTTCAATTTAGATTCGTCAACAATGCGAATGACCGTGTCGCCTTTCTTCAACTCCTTAAATTCCGGGCTCTTCCCCGTTTCAGAAATATTCTGACCGAGTTCAATTTGGGTCGTATCCTTTGGCACATCGATATTTTTTGCCGTTTTGAACATAAACCGCGCAGCTAGTTTCAACAAATGACTGGCAACAATTCTGGTTTTTTTAAATAGAAGCGACAGATAGTTCCTGTCTTTACAACCCACGTCTCCCGGCTCGAACTGAATGTGCGATTTTTTTCGGATCAGTTCTACAGCAGAATATCTTTCTGATATTTTAATCACATGCACTTTTGCAATAAATTGAATGCGCTTCCCTGACTTTCTGTAAAAACGAACAATATCTCCATCATGTATTCCGTCCACTTCACCCTGGTCGATCACGCCATAATGTTCATTCATTTTTACGAGTTTAACCGGAAAAATAAACTGTTTTCCCCAAAAAAAGGCGGTCAATCCCAGAAACTTAATTATGGCAAATAACCCCAGGATGGCCAACATGGTACCCAGCAATATCAGGCTGCGAAAGACCCATGCATTCTTATATAAGATATTCTCCCGCTGCGGGTTCACCTCGGCATATCGCGGCCGTACTTTCTTATCGAACAGGTTTTTCCTGCGCTTGTGACGGCGACGTTTTTTGTCTTTATTATTCGGTTTTGAAGGCGACTTTTTGTCAGCAGACGTCTTGATTTTGTATGTGTCATTAGACGTGTGATGCAACTGCAAACCAGCATCCGGTGACAATTCTGTACCGGTGTTTTTTGTCGTGCGTTTCACAAAAACATTATCTCCGGTGTGACTGGTATCGGACGTTTCATAACGACTTGCCAGATCAATTTCATTTAAAACGCGTATGTAATCATTTAAATCATCCGCATCGCTTTTGTTAATTTTCACTTCAGAATTTCCCATAGCATCCGCACTATCGAATGTTAATGTATACGGTGTTGGTTGGATCGACCTGGTTGGCATATTTTGAACAGAAACATCTGTTTTATTCCCGGCGTCATCGTAGATATATTCTATTTGCGCAAATTTAAACCGCCGGGATTGCGTACCGGATGTCGTTTTCCCCATATTCAGGATTAAAGATTTACCATCAAGGTCCCAAACAGTTCCACGCACCTGCTCACCGCTTTTCAGGTAAAAGGTACATCTCCTCCCAATCAAACCGATCAATTCCTGCGTGTTGTCTGTTCCAATCACCTGACCTGATACATGGTTACCAACTAAAAGTAAAACCGGCATTACCAATCCAAGCACAAAAATCACATGCACAAACCAACGCTGTTTCATACTCGCTGTCCTTAATTCTTCCACACAGATGCTTTATCTATTTTTCGACAATACCACTTAATACCTTGAAAATTACTGTGTTATTCATAAAAAATAAATTTTGTAAGAAATACTTTCTTTCACTTTTTTTTCGAATGGGGAATATACAGACCGATCGGTCTGTTACAGAGTATAAAAAAACAGCGAATTGCACCAAAGCGGATCCTATGCATTCTAAAGGCATTCAAACAAGGCAAATGATTATCGACAAAGCAATGATTCTCTTTACGCAAAATGGTTACAACCGCACATCTTTGTCGAAAATACTATCCGAAACCGGGTTGGCAAAGGGCGGTTTTTATTTTCATTTTCGCAGTAAAGAAGAGTTGGGGCTCGCGGTCATTCAATCGCTGGAGAAATGCTGGACAGATGAAATCATACCGCAGATTAAAAAAGGAGCGAACGCCAGAGAAAAATTGGAAGCATTATTTTCGGCTCCCGGCGATTGCACATGCAGTTCTCAAACCATGCGGCCAATTATTTTGCTTATGAATCTCGCCATTGAAATGCTTGAAACGAACGGCACATTTAGTTCACAACTACAAAAAATTTTTGAAGGCTGGCTGTCCATGCTGAAGGCCATCGTGGAAGAAGGAAAATACGAAGCGCTTTTTGAAAAACAAATCGATTCTTCAGGCGTGGCAGCGATCATTCTAAGCAATATTTTAGGAGCTAACTTACTGGCGCTGCTCAACGGGAACTCTGAATTATATCAGGAGCATTTAACCGCTTTGAAAACCATTCTCTTTAAAGGTATTTCAAAGGACCTTTCATAAACCCACAAACTAAAGTAAGAGGAAACCCTATGAAATTAGGTACCGAAAGAAACAAAAACAGAGACTATGAATTCGACATCCTGTTTCGCGAAAACATCAACGGCATTTATTCTATGGCGCTTCGCTTAACCCGCAATCCCCTGGATGCTGAAGATTTGGTTCAGGAATCAGCGCTAAAAGCCTTTCGCTACTTTCACCGGTTTGACAAAGGTACAAATTTCCGGGCGTGGATCTACAGAATCTTAACCAACAATTTCATCAATCATTACCGTAAAAATAAAAAACAGCCGGGGAATGTAGAAATCGATTCCGTTTCCTTCAAACTAAAAGAAGAAAAAACCGGATTCTGGGAACATGTCAATGACCGCAACAATAATTTTGATTATGAAACGATCTTTGATGACGAAATAAACGCGGCAATAGATAAACTCCCCGACGAATATAAAATTGTCGTTCTGTTATCTGATGTAGACGGTTTGAGTTATAAAGAAATCTCTGAGATCATCGAACATCCCATAGGCACAGTCATGTCACGATTGCACCGGGGACGTAAAATGTTACAACGAAGCCTTTCAAAATATGCAAAAGAACATGGATATTATTTACCTGCATAAAAACTATTTTTTCTTACCTAAAATACTCGAAACAGAAAATATATATTGCATTTTAGAATGATAATTCGTTATCTTTCCATGAATCTAACCAGCATTGGGTAATCTACTCCAGTTCTGAAAATTATCCCTTTCGAAGAAGCATTCCAGAATCATTTTTTTGAACCGTACTATGCAAGATCAAATTGGTCTGAGTTAAGAACAACTGCCTGAAGACATTACAAACATAGTTGTACTTTGGTCATCCTTAGTATTCATACATAGGTTCGTTCTGAAAAACCGTGCTTATGTTTTATCACAACAAAAGTCCGCCATTTGGGTTGCTTATTTTTTCATTCAGACAGCAAGTGCTGTTTGTGACATGTACCGTATTTCACCTGAGCAGCCCAAAAAAATTTACGAATAAATACCTGATACTGGTTATGCGGCGACCCCATTCTAACCGGTACAATGCATGAACCAATCTTTTATAAATTAAATCAGGAGAATATATTATGTCCATAAAATCGAAATTCATAACAATTCTGGTAGCATTTGCTTACACAATTGTTTTTTTTATACAGACTGGCTGCCAGGCCAATGCAATTTCAAAAGATGAAATTGCCATCACGACGTCATCTAAAGACGCCCGCAAAGCATTTCTCGACGCCCGCCAAAAATTTGAAGATATCCGCTTTGATGAGGCCAGAGAAGGATTTTCACAGGCCATTAAACTTGATAATGATTTTGCCCTGGCGCACTTGTACCGGGCCTTTACCGCAACCGATGCCCTCGATTTCCAAACGCATCTTCAAAAAGCGCACGATTTAAAGTCGCATGTGTCTGAAGGCGAACAGTTGCGTATCGACGCCACTTTTGCAAATGTGAACAACAACCCTGTTAGAGCATTGAAATTAAGCATACAGTTGGTAAACAAATTTCCCAAGAGTAAACGGGCTTTCCAAAATCTGGGAAACGTCTACCGTGCTCAAAATGAAGAGGATAAAGCCATTACCGCATACGAAACTGCCATTGAACTCGACAAAGATTATGCGCCCGCTTATAACCTCCTCGGCTACGCTTATCGTGAAAAAGGCGACTTTAACAAAGCTGAAGAAGCGTTTAAGAACTACATCAAATTGCTTCCTCTCCAGGCCAACCCTTATGACTCTATCGCTGATCTGTACTCAAAAATGGGTCGCTATCAGGATGCCATCGAAAATTACAAAAAAGCTGTTGAGATCAATCCCAATTTTGCATTTTCACAACGCAAAGTCGGAACCAATCTTATTTTCATGGGAGACTATGATGCAGGCCGAAAAGCCTATCAAAAAGCAATGGCGATGGAACCTACCATTGCTGGTAAAATCACGGACATGCTCTTGATTTCGCAATCCTATTTATACGAAGGCAACTATGACAAAGCGCTTTCTGAAAGTGATAACGCGCTGCAAAAAGCGGCAGGATTAAACTTTCCCGGAATAGAGGCTGATATTCATGCCAGACGCTGCAGCATTTTCCTTGAAAAAGGAGATTTGAAAAATGCAGAACAAAGCGTTGCCACATGCAGAAAAGTCGTCACGGAATCAGACCTCATGTCAGCATTTAAAGATAATTTTGCGAAGAGTGTTCTCTTTGACGAAGCACTTATTGCCGCAAAAAACAAAGACTTTAAAACCGCCATGTCCAAAGCGGAAATTTTAAAGACAAAAATTGACACGGAAAAGGACCCCCTGGAATTAAAAAATTATTACCAGCTTTTGGGACATATCAATTTCCAAAAAGGTGATTACCAGGCTGCTATAGAAAACTATAAAATGGGTGATCAGAAAAATCCTTATACACTCTATCATTTAGCTCTGGCAGAAGAAAAAGCCGGGAACTCGGTAAACGCTAATGAATTATTTAAAAAAGTAGCAAACTGGAATGAAAGCAGTTTGAATTATGCGATGGTTCGAACAAACGCCGTGAAACAGGTGCAAAGTATTTCTAAGAAATAGTTTTAAACTTGTACGACTGAGACCTGGTCGCGCAGACCGGGTCTCACATCTTTACCATATACCTTTTTGCTACGGCGCAATTTTTTCTCACCCCATATCAATTCCTTGAAAATCCAATGTTTTTCTTTGTTTTTATAGAATAAATTTATATTATATAT
>CAYVXE010000150.1:0-9594 GCA_964455375.1 uncultured Calditrichaceae bacterium | reverse complement strand
AATATGCAAAAAATAACCAACGATGTCAAGTAAATTATTAAAAGTTACGAAGAGTTAAAAACTTAATTCTTACAGAAATATAACCATAAAAACAGGTCGGGTGTACAATATTTTCTTGCATTTAACTCATCAATTTATTAAATAACAGGGTAAAAATACTTAACCATAAGGAGAGCTCTTTATGACACCAAAAACCAACGAAGATGTCTTAAAAGCTGCAAAGGACAGCAATGTAAAATTTATCAGATTGTGGTTTACTGATATCTTAGGTTTTCTCAAAAGTTTTGCCATTACGATCAGAGAATTAGAAGCTGCACTTAAAGAAGGCGCCGGATTTGACGGGTCCTCCATTGAAGGATTTGTTCGCATCGATGAAAGTGATATGATGGCACGGCCTGACCCAACAACCTTCCGAATTCTGCCATGGAGTCATAATGAAAACACCGCGGTCGCCAGAATATTTTGTGATATAGAAACCCCGGAAGGCCAACCCTACGACGGTGATCCACGCGGCGTGCTGAAACGCACGTTAAAACGGGCTGCAGATTTAGGTTTTACGTGTTATGTGGGACCGGAGTTAGAATACTTTTATTTCAAAGCCGTAGAAGATAAACCTCAGACACTGGACAATGGTGGGTACTTTGACCTTACTCCGCTGGATGTTGCCAGTGATTTTCGAAAACAAACCGTTGCCGCGCTGGAATCCATGGGCATCGATGTGGAAACCAGCCACCATGAAGTGGGTCCCAGCCAGCATGAAATCGACTTGCGTTACACCGATGCACTGACCATGGCAGACAACGCGATGACGTACAGGCTCATTGTAAAAGAAGTTGCTTTACGAAATGACATTTACGCCACCTTCATGCCAAAACCTCTGTTTGGAGAAAACGGCAGCGGCATGCACACACACATGTCCTTGTTCAAAGGTGAACGCAATGCATTTTATGATGCAAATGGCAAACATCACCTTTCAACCATAGCCAGAAAATTCATCGCCGGGCTCATCAGGCACGCACCTGAATTTACCCTCGTCACCAATCAGTGGGTTAATTCATACAAACGCCTGGTTCCGGGATACGAAGCGCCCATATATACGACCTGGGCAGTACGTAACCGGTCAGACATGATCCGTATTCCAGCCTACCGCTTAGGCAGTGAAAACGCAACCCGTGTGGAATTGCGGATGCCGGACCCGGCATGTAACCCGTACCTGGCCTTCAGTGTCATGCTGGCAGCAGGTCTGGAGGGTATCGAAAATGATTACCCTGAAATTCCACCGGTTGAACGCAACGTCTACCACCTTTCAGAAGAGGAACGGAAGAAACTAAATATTAACACATTACCCGTAGATTTGTTCGATGCCATTAAAACGATGGAAAAGAGCGAAGTCATAAAAAAAGTTCTCGGCGACCACGTTTTTCACTCACTGCTGGAAAATAAAAGGCTGGAATGGCAGGAATACCGGGCACAGGTGTCCCAATGGGAAATGAAAAAATATTTTCCAATTTTATAAGAATTTTATCAAACGGATCTTTCTGAAAGTCCCGGAGGCTTCTCCGGGACTTTCAGTTTGTAAACAAAACACATCAAATACCAATGCGACTCGGAACCATACATTATATCGACTGTGCACATTTTCTCCCGGGCCACCCAAAATGCGGGACGTTGCACGGCCACACCTACAAGATAGAAGTGATCATCGAGGGTGAAACCAAAGACGGTATGGTCCTGGATTTTGCCGATATGAAAAAGTCCGTTAATCACGTCTTGAACGATTATGATCACACCTCACTGAATGATTTTTTAGACTATCCAACCGTGGAAAATATCTGCGAACTTCTGCACGGCCGCTTAAAAAAAGAACTTAACTTTCCATTTACGATTCGGGTTTGGGAGGGTGATGGGAAGTGGGCAGAGTTATAAAATGTAATCTCAATAGAGACGCGGACATCACAGATTGTTGCTGTCAAGGTTGGACTCTGAGTTGTCTAAGAAAATTTTTCCATATTTACCCAAGGATATTGACCGAAAACACCTCTTCTGCCCTGTCATTTCAACCCCGCAACCCCCAGATTCGAAATGACACTTCTTGTAAAACGTATCATGCTTTTGGTCAAACACTAATTAGCCTGTTCAGGTGTTCACAACATGCAAATAAAATCTCCCAAAGCCGGTTCCCGCACTGAAGAGTTTTTTAATGACACCTATCGTGTTCTATTGGAAAACACGCCTGATATCATCAGCCTCATCACCCTTGAAGGGGAGATACAACTCATTAATCGTACTCTGCCGGGATTCGATAAAGAAGCTGTCATCGGCAGCACTGTTTTTGACTTTATCCCTGCAGCTTACCATCAACAAGTCAGGGACTGTTTTAAACAGGTTTTAGAAACCGGCAAACAGGGAGTGTATGAAATTGAAGGTGAGGGTGCAAACGGTTCAACCGCATGGTACTCTACCCGGATTTGTCCCATTTTTGAGAACGGAAAAATTACCGCCTTCACGCAAACCGCAACCGATATTACCGAAAAAATCCAGACTGCAAAGGCACTGAGAGAAACTGAAGAAAAACTCCGTAAAGCTTTCCACACAAGTCCGGATTCCATAAACATCAACCGGATGTCAGATGGAATGTATGTTGATATTAATGAAGGTTTTACGCAAATCACTGGCTATAACAGAGAGGATGTCATTGGTAAAACCTCCCTGGATTTAAACATCTGGGCTAACCCGGAAGACAGGGAAACATTAGTTGAGGGCTTAACAAAACACAAACGTGTGGATAATCTGGAAGCCAAATTCAGAATGAAAAACGGCAGCACGATAACCGGACTCATGTCTGCTACGATAATAGAGCTGAATGATGTTCCTCATATTCTCTCTGTCACCAGAAATATTGAAGAGATAAAGAAAACACAGGAAGCGCTGGAAAAAAGTGAGAAAAATCTCTCTTTAATCTTTGACACCGTAGGCGATGTCTTGTTTCAATTAGCTGTTGAACCCGATGATTGTTTCCGTTTTTTAGCTGTTAACCGCAATTTTTTAATAAAAACAGGATTAACAGAAAACCAAATCATTGGTAAAAGATATGATGAGGTCATACCGGCAGCTGCGCACAAGCTGGCAGTGGCTAAATACAAAGAGGCTATTGCAAAAAAACAAACCGTTGTCTGGGAAGAAACGTCTGATTATCCAACGGGCAGACTAACCGGCATTGTCAGTGTCACACCGGCGGTAAATGAAGCGGGGCTATGCACCCATCTCATCGGTTCCGTTCACGATATCACGGCGCGCAAGGCAGCAGAGAACGCCCTTCAGCAAAGTCGTGAGCGCTATCTGGCGCTGTTTGAAGAGTCCCCTGTTCCACTGTGGGAAGAGGACTTTTCTGAGATCGCGAAATTTATATTGGCTTTAAAGAAGAAACACGTTAAGAATTTTCGCCGGTATTTTGACAAGCGGCCGGAAACCGTGGCCAAATGTGCAACCATGGTCAAAATACAGGATGTGAACAAAGCCGTTTTGGCACTACATGAAGCAAAATCAAAACATGAATTGTTTGTCGGCCTGGCTAAAATTTTTACGGTAGACTCCTACCCTATTTTCAAAGAACAATTGCTCGCCATTGCTGATGGAAAAACCGTTAATGAATCCGAAGCCATCGTGAAAACCTTAACCGGTAAAGAAAAATACATCTCACTCAAATGGCAGGTCGTGCCCGGATATGAACAAACATTATCCAGGGTGTTCCTTTCGACTGCAGACATTACGGAAAGGAAAAAATCGGAAGCGGCATTGCAAGAAAAAACAAAACAGATCAAAGCACTTTCGCAGCGATTACTCAACATTCAGGAGCGGGAGCGACGCAGCATTGCCAATGAATTGCATGACGAAATCGGGCAAACATTAACTGCCGTCAAACTGAATTTACAAACAATCCGGCAAGATCGAGTACCAATAGAAATCAAAACCAGACTTTCTGAATCTATTAACATGGTCGATAGTGCTCTGGAACAGGTACGGAATCTTTCGCTTAACTTACGCCCGTCCATACTCGACGACCTCGGCTTGGCACCCGCACTCCGCTGGTTTGTCGATCATAACGCCAGGTTCCATCCAATTAAAATCACATTAAATTTAGGCGTCTTTCCCGGGCGCTTACCACCGGACATTGAAATTGTCTGTTTCCGGGTGGTGCAGGAAGCATTCACCAATGTAACCAGACATGCAAAAGCAAAAAATATCTGGATCAGGTTAACACCTGCCCCGAACACTTTTGAACTAATTATTGGTGACGATGGAGCCGGCTTTGACGTAGACCGTGAACAGCAGCTTGCCATCCGTGGAAAAAGTCTTGGGCTACTTGGGATGCAGGAACGCGTGATCCTTGCGGGGGGAACGTTTAAAATTAAATCACGGAAAGGAGAAGGCACAGAAATCCGCATAAAATTCCCCAGGGAAAAATAAAAAGGGAATCGTCTTATTTTAACCCGGAGCCATGAAAATGGACATCAAAATTATCATCGCCGATGATCATACACTGGTTCGCGCCGGCATTCGTTCGCTCCTCGATACCATAAAACAGGTAGACGTCGTCGCAGAAGCAAATGACGGCCGCGAAGCGATTCAATTGATTCAGAAATTCCAACCGGATATCGTGCTCATGGATATCGGCATGTCAGGTCTCAACGGTCTCGAGGCTACTGAAATAATCACTAGAGATCATTCCGATGTAAAGGTTATTATTCTCTCCATGCATACGAGTGAAGAGTACGTGCTGCAGGCTCTGCGCAGCGGCGCCGCCGGTTACCTGGTCAAAGACGCAGCCCCAAATGAATTAAAAATTGCCGTAGAATCGGTTTCCCGTGGAGAAACGTACCTTTCTCCGGTTGTCTCCAAGCATGTTATTCAAACCTATATCCAGCGCACCCGCACCGATATGCAAGACACTGACACTGCCAAACTGACGTTGTACGGACGCGAGAAACTAACCTCGAGGCAACGCGAAATTTTGCAACTCATTGCAGAAGGTCATAAAACCAAAGATATCGCTGCCCAATTGCACGTCAGTGTAAAAACCGTGGAAACCCACCGCATGCAGCTTATGGAACGACTGGATATTCATGACATCGCCGGCCTCGTTCGCTATGCGATTCGCATAGGTCTCATCAGTCTGGACGAATAACAATTCGTCAAACGTGTATGCCCCGCTGCTGTCAGCAAGCCCCTGTAACATCTCCAAACTTTTTTAGTTTTTTGCCCCGGTCAGGTATCTCTCCCCAACATTTCAGGTCTTTCCCCGATTGATTTTATACCTCAACAAACCGTACTTTTGTTAAGTAAACTGTTCTTCACAACATAATTTGAAATGACCATGAATCCTGGACGCATTCTACTGGCTGACAAAAATCCGGAACTGGCAAGATCAGTGAAATATTTTCTGAGCCAATTCCGGGATGTTGAGGTGATCGGCGAGGTGTATATTCTCGAAGACACCTTAAATGAATTGAAAACGTTGCAGCCAGACTTAATTATCATTGATATGAACCTGTGTGGTGCGAATATACAGAAAACCATCACAGATATCAAGACGGTCATAAAAAAGGGTTGTCTCATTTTACTGACAATGTACAATCAAAATGAGTACGATTTAGCTGCAGAAATAAAAAATGTTGACGGCATTATAAGCAAAGACGAAATTGGTACAAAACTGATGCCGATGATTCGAAAATGTTTTAGACACGGACAGCAAAATAATCAATGGGAAACGGTTTAACAATAAAATGGATGTGCCGCAAATGGACGGTGTAAACAGTATGACCAAACCAAAAGTATGGATGGATGAAAATGGCATCATGAAGATAGAATATCAGTCATGTGCCTGCTTCTCGCTGCAAGCAGTGAAAAGTGCGTATGACCAGAGAATTGCTATCTCCAGAAAGAAACATCCGGTGTTGTTTTATGTAGACGGCATAGTCGATTTTACAGAAGAGGCGCAAAAATTTATGACCGGTGAAATTTATAGTTCAATTACACAGGCAGCCGCATTTATTCAGCGCCCCACCATGAACTACTCTTTATTAGCCCAATACTACATTGAAAATTTAAAACTGAGTAATTTCCGGTACCCTGTTGAATTTTTCAATCAGGAGAAAGAAGCGCTGCGCTGGTTAAGACAATACACGGAAGATTGAAACATGTACACGATGGAAAAACATCATGCCCGAACAGGAAGCATTTAAAAAACTTCATAAACAAATTAGTTCCCTGACCAATTTGATCGAACGTCTTCCGGATGGTATTTACCGTTCCAAACCGGATGGTTCCCTTGAATTCGCAAACAATGCTATGGTTAGAATGTTCGGGTATGACTCAAAGGAGGAACTTTTACAGTTAAATATTATTAACGATTTATATTTCAACCCAGAAGAACGACGACATGCATTAAAAAAGATCAACGGCAATCCAGTCACTGTTCGATTGAAAAAAAAAGATGGCAATGAACTCTGGGTGGAAGATCACGGTAAACAGATTATTGATGAAGAAGGAAATCTGCTTTGCTATGAAGGGGTTTTGCGTGATATTACCGCACGGTTGCAGGCAGAGAAAGCCTTGAGAGCAAGTGAAAAACGATTCAGTGCTCTTGTGCACTCTGCAGCAGACGCTATCATTTGCCTGGATGAAAATGGATGCATCCAGATATGGAATGATCGTGCAGCACGTATATTTCAATTTACAAAAGAAGAAATCATTGGTTGCAAACTCCATGAGCTGATCACTCCTGAGCGCTATCGTGATCAGGTTAAACTGGGAGTACAAAAGTTCCTCAAACAAGGCACCGGACCCGTTATTGGACAAACCCAGGAATTAATCGGCTTGCGCAAGGACGGAACCGAATTCCCTATCGAGCTTTCGGTCTCAGGTATGGTACAAGGCAATAGTTGGCTTGCAATTGGTATCATCCGGGATATCACGGAACGTAGACGCTCAGAATCGCAAGTTTTAAAATTAGCGACAGCTGTCAATCAGGCAGCGGAAGGCATCCTGATAACTGACATAAACGGTAGCATTGAATATGTTAATCCCGCTTTCACCTTAATTACGGGGTATTCAGAGGAGGAAATCTTAGAGCGGAACCCAAGAATCCTAAAAAGCGGTAAACATGATCAAGCTTTTTATAAACAGTTGTGGGATACGCTACTTACGGGGAATGTCTGGAAGGGTCGTTTTATGAATAAGAAAAAAGACGGCTCCTTGTATCATGAAGACGCGACCATTTCACCCGTACGTGATGCCACCGGACATATCGTTAATTTCGTCGCGGTGAAAAGAGACATTACTCAGGAAATTAACCTGGAAAGGCAACTACAGCATGCCCAGAAAATGGAAACCATTGGTACGCTTGCCGGCGGTGTCGCTCATGACTTCAACAATTTACTGACCGTCATTCTCGGCAATATCGAATTCGGGTTACAGGACAGTCAGCAAGGGAAGTCCGTACACCAGAATTTGTTAAAAATTCAAAAAGCAGCAAATCAAGCACGTCATCTGGTAAATCAACTATTAACGTTTACGAGACAGCAGGACTCCCACAAAAACAGGATTAACCTGAATGACAGTATTGACGATGTGCTGAAAATGTTGCGGCGCATTATCGGTGAGGATATTCGCTTGATAACCCGTTTTGACCCGGGCTTAAACCAAATCAATGCTGATGCGACGCAAATCCAGCAAATCCTCTTAAATCTATGCGTCAATGCGCGGGACGCCATGCCGGATGGTGGACAAATTATTTTCGAAACCTGTAATGTGACTGTGGACATGCAACAAAACCTGCCCTGTCCGCCGGAAAAACCCGGAACGTATGTTCTGCTGAAAGTGTGCGACTCAGGTACGGGCATGGACCAGGAAACAAAACAGAGAATTTTTGAACCGTTTTTTACTACCAAGGATGTGGGAAAAGGTACAGGATTAGGTTTGTCTGTTGTTTACGGGATTGTGAAACAGCATGCCGGGTATATTGACGTTTCATGTGAAGAAAACAATGGGACAACCTTTTACATTTATTTCCCCGTCTCGCAAAAATCAGCGGTTTCATCTCAAATAAAAGAAATAACTTCCGGCTACAATGGAAGCGAAAAGATTCTCCTGATCGAAGACGACGAAGCTGTACTCAACGTTACTACAAGACTACTAAAATCTCTGGGCTACGACATAAAAACTGCGAGGAATGCCGAGCAAAGTTCCACAATTATCGACTCCCTTGACGGACAATTCAGCCTGGTCATTTTGGACATGGTCTTACCGGGAACCAGCGGGCTGGATATTTACAAACAGATACGTAAACACCAAGCGGATCTGCCGGTGCTTTTTATAACCGGATATGATTTGCGAAACCATTTAAAGACGATAGATAAACTAAAACACACGGATTTATTGCACAAACCATTCACCATGCAAACTCTGGGCGGAAAAGTCCGAAAATTACTGGATAGTTGAGGAAGACTCCAAATGTACAATATTTTAGTCATCGATGATGTGGAAGACGTTCGTACAACCATTCGTGAGATGCTGGAAAGAGCCGGGCACCGGGTCTCCGAAGCAGCAAACGGCAAAGAAGCATTACTGAAAATCGACCAACAATTGCCAGATCTTGTCATAACAGATATTTTCATGCCCGAAATGGAGGGTCTGGAGTTTATCCGGACAATAAAGAAAAAGCAGATAACTTTACCAATCATTGCCTTATCAGGCTCCACTCAGAGCGAATATTTACAATACGCACTGAAATTTGGTGCAAACTACGGACTTTACAAACCGTTCTCCCAGGATGAACTCCTGATGGCAGTGGACGGTGCATTTAAAAAATACACTGTTGAATAAGTGACAAACTACCACACACTTATTTTTACGAAACATCCAAAAAAAATTCCATTTCCAATTGCTTTCTAATTTCATTTTTATCATATTATGAAAAAAATGAACATTACGGCAGCATTCTCACAACATCCGCTTCCAGTCAAACTGTCTTCGGTGAAATGGTCAAATTAAATAAAAGTACCCGCTACGCACTTTACTGCATCGTTGAATTAAGCACGACTCCCGATGACATCATGTCGGCAGGACAAATCGCCGAAAAGTACACCATCTCAGAACATCACGTGGCAAAAGTCCTACAGCAGTTGGTACGGGCACGGCTGGTGCGCAGTATCCGTGGTATCAAAGGGGGATTTCAAATTGCCGGAAATCCCAAAGAAATGACCATGTTGGATATCATCAACGTTTTTGAGCCAACCCACCCCGAAAACAGTTGCCTGCTGCTCGATATCGATCAGACCTGTCATCTGCAGAATGCCTGCCGTATCGGTGAAGTCTTCAATGAAATCCAGGAACAGGCCATCCACACGTTTCAGTCCATTTCAATTGCAACGCTCATTTCTCCCAAAAAAATCAACCCTTAAAGTGACGTTAAGAAATATCGCCGCACAGCGTCTCGCTTGTTTGCAGGCTGTGATTTTTGTAGAGATCCTAATTTTATCATGAGTGTTCGGTTAAAAAAATTTCTATCAAAAGTCCGGATGTGCCAGGTTAGTT
>CAYVXE010000149.1:0-9614 GCA_964455375.1 uncultured Calditrichaceae bacterium | reverse complement strand
GAGCGTTTTGTGATGTGTGACGGTAGTTCCTTATTAAAACTAAACAGTTGTTAGTAAGTTTTATGTTATACAATTAAAACAAATAGGGCATATTAAAAACTCTGGTAATAATAGCAATATGTTCAGGTAATGTCAAGAACTTTTTCGACTTTTTTTGACGACTTGCAACTAAAGAAATAGCGAATCTGTAAACACAACAGAGAAAAGCATATGGATTTATTTTTTTATAAAAAAATGTCACAATTTTAATTTAGCTTGATCCTGAAACCTCAATTTTGTACAATAATTTTTTAGTATTTTCCCTTTCAGACGTTTCCGATAACTTAAAGACGAGAATCGGTTTCATTATTCATCTCGCGTGAAAATTTTTATCGTACCATCTCTCATTTTATTGCATAGAAATGCCAACCTTAAGCAAAGAAATTTACAGGAGGATAGCAAAAAGCGGAAGCTAAAATCGAAAATTTTGTGGCTTTAGAGGGTGAAAGCAGTTGGTGTTTTTTTCTTTTCCTGTCGAAAATTAAGGCTGATTTGAAATTTAGAGATTTGTAATTCGTAATTTATAATTGCAGTTTCTCTGGGTAGTGGTTCGTGCAAAATCATTTCATAAGGAGTTGTAAATGTTACGTTTTCTTTTCCTTGTTTTCTTTGGACTCACGGTAATCGGTTGCCACAAATTAGATCAAGGGAAAACCTCGGAAAGGGAAAAAGTAACTGTACTGGGCAGGAAAATTCAAAATGATGTACGTATTCCTCCCGGTAAATGCCGCTTTATCGGCACCATAGAAAAAATCCATGATAAACAATTATCGGACAACAAGGATGATCCGTGTTCGAAAGTTCCTTGCCTTGCGACCGTCCGCATAGATTCAGTGTTAGGGTACGGGCAGAGTGTGGTCCGTCCGCTGGCAAAAGGGGAGCGCATACAGGTTCAGTTTATGTTCACACTTCAACCTTCTGCAACGTATTTTCCGCGCTTAAAAACCGTACTCCCCGGTCTTCAGGTACACAGCACTTTTCAGGCCGATTTGAATATGCAGGGGCTCATCGATTCGCCAAAAACCAAACAAGCAATTCATTATTCAATTTTCACCTATTCCCGTATTGAATAAAAAGACAATCGCAAAACATAACATAAGGAATGATCTTATGAAAAATAAATTTCTCTTTGGCTTACTGTTTCTAATGCTTTTTATTCTTTTTACGTTTAGAATTCTGTATAAAGCTCCACCGCAAAGTCAGACATTGCCAAAAATTACGGCTGAAAAAATGTCTGTCGGCACGGAGGATGACCCGATGGCACGGATGAATTATGAATGGCTGCGGCTGAGAAATCCGCAAACCAATGCCATTCCCAGGAATATCCGCACCAAAGAATTAGCATTTGCAAAAACACTGCCGACGAGGGAAAGCCTCACGTCAAAAGGTGGTAACCGGTTCTCAGGAGCGAATGTCCTCGCCTGGAGTGCCCGCGGCCCGTTCAATGTTGGTGGCCGTACCCGAGCCCTGGCCATAGACATCACGAATGCCAACATCGTTTTGGCGGGTGGTGTGTCCGGAGGAATGTACCGTTCCACTGATGGCGGTCTTACCTGGACCAACATAACCGGCGCATCGCAATTGCACAGCATTACGAGTATTGTGCAGGATACGCGTTTGAATAAGACTAATATTTGGTATTACACTACAGGAGAACTCATCGGCGGGTCGGCCGGCGAAGGAAGCGCCTTTTTTCGGGGCGATGGAATTTTTAAGTCAGTTGACAACGGTCTCACCTGGACTCAGTTAGCTTCGACAGTTTCCAATTCCCCGCAGAGTTTCGACCAGCCATTTGACTTCTGCTGGAATATTGCCATCGATCCTGCCAATACGTCACAGGATGAAGTTTATGCTGCAACGTTTGGCGGTGTGCAGCGTTCCACGGATGGCGGTTCCGGTTGGACCACGGCGAAAGGCAGCTTTTCTAACAGTGCTTCAAAATTCACGGATGTTGCAGTAACATCCGATGGGGTTGTTTATGCCACGTTCAGCCAGCGTACTCTCGACGGCAGTAATTCTGCCGACAAAGGCATCTGGCGGTCAACGGACGGTGTTTCATGGACGAATATTACGCCGGTTGGTTGGCCAGCTACCTACAACCGTATCGTCCTTGCCATTGCACCTTCAAACGAAAACCGGCTCTATTTTTTCGCAGAAACTCCAGGGAGCGGTGTGAATGGCGTTAGTTTTTGGCGCTACACTTTTTTGGGCGGCGATGGCAGCGGTAGCAACGGCACCTGGGACAATCGGTCGGCCAACTTACCGGCGCTTGGCGCTCCGGTCGGTGATATCGATGTACAAGGTTCGTACGACATGGTTGTGAAGGTGAAACCAGATAATCCCGATGTTGTTTTCATCGGAGGGACAAATTTATACCGTTCAACAGACGGATTTGCTACGTCCACAAACTGGACCTGGATTGGCGGCTACAACCCGACGAATGATATTTCGGTCTATCCGAATCACCATCCGGATGTACATGCACATATTTTTCTACCTTCCAATTCCAATATCGTTATTTCGGGACATGATGGCGGATTGAGTAAAACCACAAACATCATGGCGGACTCTGTCATTTGGAGTAGTCTGAATGCCGGCTATCTCACGAGTCAATTTTACAGTCTGGCCATCGATCATGCAACGTCGGGTAACGATATTATCATTGGCGGGCTGCAGGACAACGGGAATTATTTCACCAACAATGTCAGTGCTTCCGCACCCTGGTTGAAAATTGGCAGTGGGGATGGCGCCTTCAGTGCCATTGCCGATAGCCGCAACGCTTATTTTACGTCTGTTCAAAATGGTAAGGTTTTCCGTGAAATTCGCAATGACAACGGCGTTCTTTCTATTTTTCAGCGCGTTGATCCTGCCGGAGGTTCGGGTTATTTGTTCATCAATCCGTTTGTGCTCGATCCGAATAATAACAATATTCTTTATATTGCCGGCGGTGATCGCATTTGGAGAAATAATGACGTTTCAATGATTCCGCCATTTTCCAATGACCCGGCAACCACTGGCTGGAGCCAATTGACGAATTCGATGGTGGGCAGCGGCACGATTTCAGCGTTCGGAATTTCACCTGCACCGGCAAATATGTTGTATTATGGTACAAGCAATGGACAACTTTTCCGATTGGACGGAGCTAATGCCGGTAATCCATCACCGGTAGATATTGGAAGTAGTAAAGGTTTGCCTGCCGGTGCTTATGTGAGCGGCATTGCTGTTAACCCATTCGACGGCGTCAACGCGCTGCTGGTTTTTTCCAATTACAGCGTACCAAGCCTGTTTTATACACAAAACGCCGGAGACACATGGACGAATGTGAGCGGAAATCTCGAAGAGAATACCGATGGTTCCGGCAGCGGTCCCTCTGTCCGCTGGGCTGCAATTTTACCGAGAAACAGTGAAACGGATTATTTCATTGCCACCAGCGCAGGGCTATTTTCGACAAATAATTTGGACGGCAATGCCACGGTCTGGGCACAGGAGGGGGCAAATTCCATCGGAAATGTTGTGGTGAATATGATAGCCACACGGCCGTCTGACGGTCTTGTGGTGGCTGCGACCCACGGAGCCGGTATCTACAGCGCCGCTGTTCCCGGAAGTGAGTTTTTATTTCCTGCTACAAACTTGACGGCTCAGGCAACCAATAATGATGTGTTATTGCAATGGACCTCTCCGCAACCTGCAAATCTATCCAATGAAGTGGAACTTTTATTTGATGATGGCTCTTTTGAGGGATTTTTAGGGTTTACTAACGGTACCGGAGAAGTCGTTAGTGGTCCGTTTGTGCCGCCATCTTTTCCGGCGTCTTTAGTTTCCATGAGTTTTTTGACCGGTGGCCAGAGAACAGGCGACAATGTTGCAATAAATATCTATGTTGATGCCACCGGTTCAGTCACAAATCCCAGCAGTCTGCAATTGGCCGGAACGATTTCACCTGTGCAAATTGGTGTCGGTGGCCTTTTCCAGGTTGTGGATTTAAGTTCTCTGAATATCACGTTAAATTCCGGAAGTACATTTTTTGTGTCTGTGCAACAGTTGATCGCCAACCAAAATATGGCCGTTGGTTTGGACACGGGGGCCCCGGATGGCAACGCCTTTTTCGGCGCTAATGGAAGTTTTCAATTGATAACCTCGGCAGGGTTTGCCGGAGCGTTTGCCATTCGCACTCTGGTGGATGTTTCTGGAGGTAATTCTGCAGAAAAAGATTTTGTTGGAAATGCAGCACACAATGAAAATATTGAGTTGAGTCCGGAGCCTGTGCAGTTGTCTGCAGTTGAACACCCTAAAAGAGTCGTTACAGGATTTATGGCAAAATCATCGGTTCCCCGGTCTGACAAGGTTCATTCCAATACAACTGCGACGCTTCAATCATTTAAGGTATTTCGTTCCACCAGTCCGAATGCGTCGGTTACGGGAACACTCATTGCCACAGTCGACGCATCCGTAACCGGTCTGCAAGACCAGAACCTTGCAGATGACACATACTATTTTCAGGTAATTGCGGTGTACGATGCGGGAGAGTCGATTCCTTCCAATGAAGAACAGGTGGTGATTTCAGTGGTTTCTGTTAAAGAGAACGAACCGCAGTCGCCGGATGAGTTCTCTCTGGTGCAAAACTATCCGAATCCATTTAATCCAACCACTGTGATTCGTTTTAGCATTCCACAGTCACGAATAAACCAACCCGTGCGACTTGAAATTTTTAATGCACTGGGGCAAAAAGTCCGGACTTTGGTAGATGGGCCGAAAACATCGGGTGTTCATTCTGTTGAATGGGATGGGAAAAATGACATTGGCAGAAAAGTAGCCAGTGGATTGTATATGTACCGGTTACGTTCAGGTGAATTTATACAGAATCGAAAAATGCTTCTGCTGAAATAGTGCCAGTTGACCATAGCAGTGTTTTATAGATTTTCGAAGGCATCCGCAACCAGCCAATTCTGCATCACTTTCCACTGCCGGTTACAGAGGATAAAGTCTCCCATTAGGAATACGAATTGCGGGTTGGGAAGAAACAAGAGTCTGATTATAATGATTGATTGGGAATTTCGTTAGCGTCAAAACGACGAGACTCACGATGATGAAATCCCCTTTGAATTTTTTGAATTTCTTTTCCTCTTGATCTTGTGTTTGCCAATGTTCAATTAGCATCTCGCGCCCGCGGAAACCGTGAGCACGGCGCCTTCCTGAAGCTTCGCCCTCGTCCTTACCGACGAGCTTGCTGTTCTTTGTCCCTTAGCGCCTGCTTTAACCTGAAGTCACGGGGTAGCCCGGAGGACGCAGGAGCGTGGGGACGAGAGGATCTCCAATCCGAGAAAAAATTATTATCTGGATAAAAAACAGAAAATTCTTTATATTTCATAGATCTTCAACTGGGGAAACACCGATTTCGTGCAGGAAGGGCGGACCATTTTATCTTTTCTATAACCTTAACGGAATCCGGATGCCCGGGTGTTTCTGGAAGATCATGAAGTCAGAATCAGTCGCCTTGAATACGATTGGAAGTTGAACACCCGGTAATTGCCCAACCGGCGGAAACGTTTTACTTTTGTGAGCTTTCCGTGATACTTTCGTGATGTCTCTGCTTTAATTTAGTGAAATTCATTTTTTCACTAAAATAAAAGGAGATCTTTATGAAACGCATAACAGCTTTCGTATTGGTCAGTTTGCTGGCCATGGCCCTGCTCGGATGTAGTCAGGACCTGCCCACAACTGCGGAAGAGTCCGCATCTGAGCTCACATTGGCCAAGGAATCGGCAAAACCGGATGAGTTGAACCTGGCAAAAGGAAGGTCGGAAGCCACGTTTGAAATTACGGTAGAGAATTTGACGCCGGCCACGGCTGCAGGAGCGAGTCAGGTCTTTTCACCGCCGGTTTTGGCGTCTCATGCAAATTTGCGGCTTTTCAGAGTGGGGGCGCTGGCGTCAAAGGAATTGTCTATGATCGCCGAGGACGCCATTAACGGCCCAATGGTGGATTTTCTCAGCAATTCATCGAAGGTTTTTGATGTGGTCGAGGGTGACGGTGTCATCTTCCCCGGAGAATCAGGCAGTTACATTCTCAAACTCAAGAAGCACTTTACGCGCATTTCTCTGGTGTGTATGCTGGTCAATACAAACGATGGCTTTACCGGGGTGACAGGGCTAAAACCACCCAAACACGGTTCGGCGGTCTATTATCTGCCCGCTTTTGATGCAGGCTCAGAAAGGAACACCGAACTAAAGGCTCATATTCCCGGTCCCTGCTGTGGCAGCCCGGGAGTGCGCGTACCGACCAAAGAACGCATCAAACTGCATCGCGGCATTTTGGGCGTGGGCGATCTCGACCCGGAGATTTACGGCTGGCGTGGTCCTGTGGCCAAACTGACCGTGACCCGAATCGATTAGTCATTCGTGGAATATTTTCATTTGCAGACTTGCACAGGGAATGCACGCCTGCTTTCCCTGTGCTTGCTTTGTATTCGTGTACGAAAAAACTGAATTCGATTTAAATATGAACGAACAGAAAAACGTCTTAGTTATCGAAGACGACCACAATATCGTGGAGCTCCTGGAAATCCATCTGCCGGATTTGGGATGTCAGATAACCGCCCGCTTTGACGGTGTGGAAGGGTTGGAGCGTTTTCGGAAAGGAAATTTTGATCTGGTCATCCTGGATTTGATGCTTCCGGGACTGGATGGTCTGGAAATCTGCAAAAAAATCCGTGCCGAAAACGATTACACCCCCGTCCTGATGCTGACCTCCAGGTCGGAAGAGTTTGATAAAGTGCTCGGCCTGGAACTGGGAGCTGACGATTACATCACCAAGCCGTTCAGCATTCGCGAGCTCAAGGCGCGTGTCAAAGCCATTTTCCGCCGCATTGCTGCCGAACAGACAAAAATGACGGCACCCGCAACCGACCAAAAGCTCAGCTTTGGTGACCTCAGCATTTACCTGGACAAACGCAAGGTCCTACTCGCCGGTGAGCGCATCGATTTAACCGCCAAGGAGTTTGACCTGCTGGTGCTTTTTGCCACTCATCCCGGCCGGGCTTACAACCGGCAGCAACTTCTGGATATTGTGTGGGGTTATCAATTCGATGGTTACGAACATACGGTGAACTCTCATATCAACCGGCTGCGGAACAAAATTGAACGCGATGCCGCCAATGCAAAATATATAAAAACGGTTTGGGGCGTAGGGTACAGTTTCGCTGAGGCGGGGGATTTTTCAGATGAGTAGGCTGTTTCAGCACTTGTACTGGAAAATCTCCGCGGTGTTTTTATTTCTGCTCCTGGCTCTGGGAGTGGTGCTCATCTTTCTTTCCGTGCGCTCGGCGGTGAATTTTCTGCGCGAGACGGATCAACAACTCAATCGCAATCTTGCCCGCGATTTGGCGCAAGAACTCCATCCTTACCTTCGAGACAGTCTAAATACCCGGGGAATAGAGGAGTCGTTTCATCATTTGATGGTCATGAACCCACGGGTGGAACTCTATCTTCTGGATGAAACAGGAGACATTGTGGCCTTTTTTGCCGACCCGGAAAAAGTGAAACGGCAATCGGTGGATTTGCAACCGGTAGGTCGTTTTCTGACGAAATCCGAGAATCTGCCCATACTGGGCGACGACCCGAGAGACCCGGAGCGTAAAAAGCCGTTTTCCGTAACGCATATCACTTATGGCCAGAATCAAAAGGGGTATCTGTATGTTATTTTAGGTGGGGAAGAATTCGATACGGCTTCAGAAATGATTAAAGGGAGTTATATCGTTCGCACCATGGTCGTGAGCTTGAGCGTTACCATTCTTTTTACCGGCCTGGTCGGTTTAATCGGGTTTGCTTTCCTGACCAAACGGTTTCACCGCATGACGGCGACGGTGAGAAAATTTGAGAGCGGGGATTTTCGTGAAAGAATTGCCGTGTACTCGCAGGATGAGATCGGGCAACTGGCCAGTGCCTTTAACCAGATGGCCGACACTATCGAAGCGAATATGGATGAGTTACAGCGTACCGATCGGTTGCGACGGGAATTGGTGGCCAACATTTCGCACGATCTCCGCAGTCCGTTAGCTTCCATGCAGGGCTACCTGGAAACCATCCAGATGAAAGAAGACACTCTGAGTACGCAAGAGCGTCAAAAATATTTTAGAATTATTTTCGATAACACCAGGCAATTGAGCAAGCTGGTGGATGAACTTTTTGAACTGTCCAAGTTAGATGCCAACCAGGTCCAGCCGCATGCCGAAGCCTTTTCCCTGGCAGAGCTCACGCAGGATGTGGTGATGAAATTTCGACCCAAGGCGGAGAAACTAAACATAAAGCTGGACATGGCGCTGGACAAAACCCTGCCGCCTGTTTATGCGGACATCGGCTTGATTGAACGGGCGTTGTGTAATTTGATCGATAATGCCTTGCAATATACGCCTGAAAACGGTATCGTCGAGGTGGAGGTTTTTCGCAATGCACAAAATGTCCGCGTGACGGTGAAGGACACTGGTTACGGCATCCCGGCCGAAGAGATACCGTTTGTCTTTGAACGCTTTTACCGGGTTGAAAAAAGCCGTACCCGTGCGGCCGGGGGCACCGGTCTGGGACTGGCCATTGCCAAGAAAATTCTCGATTTGCACCAAAAAACCATCTTTATAAAAAGTGTGTTAAATCAGGGTACAACCCTGTGGTTCGACCTGAACGTGGTGCGTTAGTCCCGCTGTTGAGACTGTCGAAAAAATCGTTTCCCACTTCAGCCTGAGCGCAGTCGAGGGCTGTAACCCATTGTTTTAAATAAAACTTCGACGACGAGCATGAAGATTTAGTACATGTCCGTTTTTTCGGCAATCCCGTTAGGGCTTAGTAATGTATTGATTTAAAGTTTTGGAATACCGTTATTTTACAGTGAGAACGGAAGACCAAATTAATCTATATTTTCGCCAAAGGCAATGTCGTTTAGCAGGATGTTAGCATCAATTAATGAACAGGTAAATATCAAGGATCTAATGACTACTGAAGAGTTAAATTTAGAAAAATCAAAGTACATAATAGAAACCAATGGAGGAATCTCCTTGCCAGCAGCAGGATTTATCTACTGGTTGTTACTCGGAATTTCAGGATATTATCTTGAAGCAAACACATGGGCTTTACTCGGATTTTTTACAAGTGGATTAATTTTCCCTCTTGGTCTATTGCTGTCGAAACCATTGAACTCGAACCTAATGGTTAAAGGCCCATTATCGAGTTTAGTAATGCCCGCAATGACCTCCATGTTTTTAAGTTGGCCTATGATTATTGCTGGATACCTGACAGATATTTCCTTAGTGCCTTTATTTCTGGCAATTGGAATGAGCCTACATTGGCCAGTAATTGGATGGGTGTATGGTAGTAATACTTGTTTCATTCATGCTATAAGTAGAGTAGCGATTGTTACAATACTATGGTTTGGTTTACCTGAATATAGATTTACTGTAATACCGGTTGTGGTTTCAATAATTTATTTAGTTACAATTTTTGGTTTAAAAAACGAAGTAAAAAAAGCTGCTGACAATGTATATAAAAAATAGGCAAGACTGTAGTAAATTCAAGGGTTGCAGCCCGCTT
>CAYVXE010000148.1:0-9710 GCA_964455375.1 uncultured Calditrichaceae bacterium | reverse complement strand
ATTAGTAATCAAATCCGGCCGGTGTTCTTCGGTGTTTCATAATCTTCTTTCGGGTTTCAACGAAAGCGTGATATCTTTTACTATTGCAAATTTATTGAATTTAAGAGTTCATTTTCAAAATTACTATGCAAAAAACACTCAAAAATGATATTATTTCTACTTTTTCTTGACAAATTTTGATTTTCTGTTATATTTTTACAGTATTACACAGTCGCTAACCAAAATCCATAAAAATTCAAATTTTCACAATAACATTCCATGATTATTATTGTACTCAATAAGGAATAAGCGCTATGAGAAGAATTTCCGCAATCATCATCTCTTTCCTGTTCATTTTAGCTTTCTTGAACAGTGTTTATGGCGGGACGACCGGGAAAATAGCCGGCCGCATTATTGACGCTGAAAACGGCGAGGGACTTCCCGGAGCAAACGTCCAGATTAACGGCACAACGCTGGGAGCGGCAACGGATGTGGATGGTAAATTTACAATTTTAAATGTTCCGCCGGGTATTTACAAAATCCAAATCACGTTCATCGGCTATCAAACGGTGATCGTAAACGATATTCGGGTAAATATCGATTTTACGACGCGGATTAACCAGGTGATGAAAGCCAGCGCCGTCGAACTCAAAGCCGTGGAAGTTTACGGAGAACGCAATCCTCTTATCCGGGAAGATTTAACGAATTCTCTTGTAGCTGTCACATCAGAACAAATTCAAGCATTGCCAATTGACCAAATCCGGGATGTCATCGCCCTCCAAGCCGGCGTCACCCAAGACAATTCCGGCGCCCTGCACATTCGCGGCGGCCGCTCAAATGAGGTCAATTACCAGATTAACGGAATTTCCATAAACAATCCGTTAAATAATAACCAGGGAGTCGGTTTAGCCACCAATGCCGTACAAGAAGTTTCCGTCTCTATCGGCACATTCAGCGCCGAATACGGAAACGCCTTGAGCGGGGTGATAAACTACGTCACAAAAGACGGCGGGCCGAAGTACCATGGCAGCTTCAGAGCCTACACCGGAGACAATTTCAGCAGCAAAGACAAAACCTTTTTCGGCATAAATAACGTCGATTTGTTAAATCACTCGCGCTCGGAATGGACCTTCGGCGGGCCGGTGCCTCTCTTTGGTAAACATCTGACTTTTTTCTCTTCCGGCGTCCTGGAAAATGACGATGGACATTTACAGGGCATCCGTGTTTATAATCGCGATGAAATTCTTCAAATCAGTAAGGATACGTTTGTCGTGGATCCATTTGGAGCATCTGGCAAGGCTGGCCAGGCAGACGGCAACCGTGAAGTCGTTCCCATGGTCACGAGTAAATCATTGAACCTCACCACCAAATTGACCTGGAAACCAAGCCCGAAAATAAAATTCACCTATGACCTCGTTTTAGATGATGGAGAATCTTTTAGTAGAACGAGTTTCCGCCGTTACCGCTTCAATCCGGATGGCCGGCCAAAGAATTTTAGTAACGGGCAAAACCATTCCATCGGGATTACCCATACGTTAAATAGCAAAATGTTTTACACCTTAAAATTGGGTTTAGCAAACACAAATGATCGCACGTACGTGTTTAAAAATCCCTTCGACCCGAGATACGTGCGCAGTTTTGGCAGTTTGGTTACCAATAATTTGGTTGCACCCACAGACTACCTTGCAGGGGGCACTGATTTGGGGCGTTCAAAAAGTAAAACCAGATCCATCACTGCAAAGTTAGATTTTGACGCCCAAGTCACGCCAGTTCACGAATTGAAATTTGGCGGAGAATTTCAGCACCACCGCCTGGATGTGGAGTCTTTTACCCTTATTTACGACGCTGACCCTACCGGACAGCCGCAAGTTTGCATTGATACGTTTGGCGACGGCCCCTGTATTCCATTCCCGGATTTAAGCCCGGATTTCACCAATTTTCAGGCCTACATACGCAAACCGGTTCAGGGAGCGGCATATTTTTTAGATAAAATGGAATTAGCCAAATCTTTTATTTTAAATATAGGACTACGATGGGAGTATCTGAATACGCGCGCACTGTATAACCCAGACCTGGTAGGCAGCGTCGATAGCGGCGTTGACAAACGGGAAAATTTAAAAAAAGCCAGTGCAAAAAGTCGTTTAGCTCCAAGACTAAGCCTTAGTTTCCCCATCACGTCCCGCGGCATTATCCGCTTCTCTTACGGGCATTTTTATCAAAATCCCACCCTTAATCAGATTTACCGGAATCCACGGTTTGAGGATTTTAACTTCACGCAAAGACCAACATTCGGTGACGCTAACCTCAACCCGGAACGAAGCATTCAATATGAATTGGGATTACAACAACAATTCACCGATGATTTTAAAGCGGATGTGACCATCTTTTATAAAGACGTCACCAATCTCATCCAGAATCGTCGTTTTTTTGCCGGAGAAGTGGGTGCAGACAAAGAGTTTGACGTTGTGACCAATGTTAGCTACGCCAGTGTAAAGGGATTCACCATCTCTCTTCTAAAGCGTAAAGCACCAGGCGGTATTTTATCCGCATCGCTGGATTACACCTTTCAGGTAGCAGAAGGAGCCTCCAACAATCCACTTTCTCTGGCTGTGGAGACCCGCTCAGGACGTGACGCCGAACAGACGCTGGTGCCGCTCAGTTTTGACCGGACGAACACTTTAAATGCAACCATGACGTTAAGTAAGTCTAACAACTGGATGATCAGCGCTATCGGCAATGTGTGGACGGGAACACCCTACACGCCGTCGGTCCCGACCTCTGTTCAGGCTGTCCTATTTGAAGAAAATAGTGGCAGACGCCCAATAAATGCCAATATCGATTTAAAGATGGAAAAAATCTTTCGTATCGTTAATAAGCGTTTTACGGTGTTTATGCAAGTTGAGAACGTTCTCGATACCATCAATGAACGCTTTGTACATACATCTACCGGTCGTTCGTTAACCGATCTTGCAGAAACCACGAATCCGACATTGTTTAATAATCTGCGAAACGAAATTCGCGCCAATCCACAGAATTTCTTTCCCGAAAAATTCATAGATAATTTTTATTCCAGGGAAGACTGGTTGGCGGCGCCGCGGGAAATCCGCTGGGGAATGACGCTTGAATTTTAACGTGAACAGAACCCGGCGAAGCCTCGAGTCAAAGATCGGGATCGAACTATCGCAATGCATAGAACACAGATTTAACAGAGGATGAAGCATGAAAATGAAAATGAGAATGAAGAAAGTTACGGTTGGTTTAGCTTTTCTTTTATTGATGACATCAAATTCTTTTTCCCAGAAAAAGACGGTTGATAATTTTAAAACTCTGCCTAAAAATGAACGTTACAAAGAAATGCTTGAGTTTTACAAAGCATTTGACGCCGTCCGGCAGAACGACCCGGCACATGATCGACGCAAAAATGTAATTATCAGCGGCAATGAAATAAAAGTTCTTTTGACCAATCAGGGCTCCATTTCCACACCAAGCGCCGACAATGCAGATGCAGATTTGTTCTGGCCGAAAGGGTCAAACGGTTTGGGTTATGCCTTTGAATTTGGCCCCATCGTTGCGGCAGAAGTGCCGTCTGCTACCGACCCGGACAGCATGCTTCATATTGTCGATGACGGATTCATTCGCACTGTAGACGGCGACTTTGCTCCCGGCACGGCTGAAAAATGGGGTTGGCAGCCCAAGTTGGGCTTTTCCGACCCCAATTCCAACGAGATAGCTACCTTTACCGCCCCGGATAATGATTTGGACGGTAAACCGGACAGTTGGCCGCAGTCATTTTTCAACGCAACGCTGGGACGCTTTGTCTGGCCAGCATTTTTAGGAAACGATGCTACAACCCCAGACCAGGAAGTTTTTTACATTATGGATGATTTCAGCAATGCAGAATTTCCCTACTACCCTTTTCCTGGTGATTCCACCAAACGCGGTCTCGGCCTTGAACTCAATGTGCGGATTTTTCAGTTCAACAATGCACTTGCAGAAGATATGATCTTTATGGTTTACACCATCACAAATGTCAGTGAGAAACCTCTGGACAAGATCTATCTTGGAATGTTTGGCGACCCGCATGTCGGCGGCCCCAATGATTTCGCCGACGACGATGCCGGGTTCATCTCAGTCTTTAATAATGATTTTCCGCGTAACTCCCGTAACATGCTTTTCGCCACTGACCATGACGGTCGTGGTGATGGCGGTAAAACACCCGGGGTTTTCGGCTATCGATTCATGGAAAGTCCGGGCATCGATAACGACGGTGTGGATAACGATAATGACGGCTTAATAGACGAAAGTCCATTTAATGCCGCCGGCCTTGAAATTGTCGGACCTGTTGGTACGGACGATTCCGGCAACCCACTGCCGGAAAAACTCCACTGGACAGGTGATGAAGATGGCGATTGGGAAGCGGAATTCGACGATGTGGGCGTCGACGGGATTCCCGGAACAGGGGATTTTGGCGAAGGCGACGGCAAACCGACCCAGCTCTTTTTTCTTGATTTAAACGGCAATGCAAAGTTAGATGCCGGAGAACCAAAATCCGAAGAACGCCTTCCCGGAATGCGGTTTTTTGGCGGTGAGCCGAATTTTGGTTTTCTCGACGTTGCCGAATCCGATCAATTAGGGCTAACCAGTTTCAATGCTATTCTTTTTGGCGGTAATAACCGGCCGAAAAACGATGAACTCATGTGGTCGCTCATGTCAACCGACAATCAACGCCCCAGCGACCCTCCCCCGGAAATCGAACAACAAGCAGACAACGTTTTCATTTACGGCTCCGGCGCCTTCAGTTTGATGCCGGGAGAAAGTAAACGATTCTCCATTGCACTGATTTTAGGCATCGATTTAGACGATCTCATTCAAAACGCTGAAATTTCCCAACAGGTGTTCGAATCCGATTACCGTTTTGCTCAACCACCAAGAAAGCCAAAACTCACAGTTGTTCCCGGGGATAAAAAAGTAACTCTTTTTTGGGATACCGAAGCAGAGACCTCTTTCGATCCGTTTATTGAAAGAGCCAACCCCGGGAAAGGTCAGGATTTTGAAGGGTACAAAATTTACCGTAGCCGGGATTTTAGTTTTAACGATACCAAATCGATTACCGATTCAAAAGGTGTGCCGTTCCTCTCTGAGCCGTTAAAAAATGCCAACGGCATTCCGGCGCAATGGGATTTAGTCAACGAATTCTCAGGTCTTGCCGACGTTGAATTTGCCGGTCGTGGTGCCCGATTCGACCTCGGTAAGAACACTGGCTTAGTGCATTCCTATGTCGATTCAAACAAGGTGACCAACGGGAATACTTATTTCTACGCCATCACCTCCTACGATCACGGCGACGCGGTTGCAAAAATTCCACCGTCCGAAAGCCAGCGCACTATCGATCAGGATGCGTTGACCAGAGAATTTAAGTTTGATGTAAATACAGCAATGGCAGTACCCGGACCTCCCGCCCGCGGGACAGTAGAGCCAAACCTTGAGGGTAATAACGGTCGTTTGGCGCAGCAAGATAATGGAAATGCCACAGGCAAAGTGCAAATTCAATTTCTCGATCCATTTGCCGTAAAAGACGGGAAAAAATATGATGTGCGCTTTGATAATTTTGACAATAACGGCAACATGCAGCTCAGCTATTCCGTGATTGATTTAACATTTTCATCAGAAACATTCATTGCCCGCGATACGGTATTCGTGAATTTGAATGTCAGACATATTCTCGCCAGTTCCGTCACGGTAACGGACGCATCCGGAAATCAAGTTGATCCGGCAGATTACGAAATCGATTTTGAGGAAGGTAGAATTCGCGGCACAACCGGCGGGTCTCTACCTAGCGGTGAATCATTTACCATTACCTTTCAAAGTAAACCTGTTTCAAACAGCCGTGCATTCAATAATGAAGATGTTAACCAAGTATTCGACGGCATGCGTGTGTTTGTTCAGGATGAGCAAATGAACGTTGATCCTGAACGAAGTGGATTTAAGATTGACAATGCCAACACGAATCTCTCAGTACAGTCTCTTGAGCTCGCCAGAGTCGGAAACCCACAGCCTGTTGATATCGATTTTGAACTGCACTTTTCAAATTATGACACATTAGCCGATGGTCGTTTATCTGCTCCCGCAGATTCTTCTGTAAAACTGGGCAGCGCTCCACAAGTGAAAGCACCGTTTAGAGTAATTAATCCTGAAACCGGCGACAGGGTTGATTTCTTTATTCAAGAATCAATTCCAGCCTTAAGAAACTTCCGCTGGGATTATCAGGAAACAATTGTGATCATCAAGCCCGGCACACGGCTGCAAACCACTTATCAAATTAAGTTTACGCCGCCAAGTGATACCTTGAAAACAGCCGATGGTTCTGCAGATTCACTCATCACTTTCGACGATCCGGTTTATCCTGTGGACGGTGATATTTTCCTGGTCTTTTCCAAAAAACCTTTTGAAGTAAATGATTTATATTCATTCCAAACTAAAGCTGTAAGTTTTAACAATCAGACTGCAAAAAATGCGCTGAAAGACGTTATCGTCGTGCCAAACCCGTATGTTGCATTCAGCGCATCTGAATTGAAATTTCGTACCGGTATCCGTGACGATCGCCGCATCGAATTCAGAAATTTACCGCGAAAATGCACCATTCGCATCTTTACAATAACCGGCGAATTGGTGGATACCATTCAAAAGGACGACAATCGGGACTTTGCAGTCTGGAATTTATTGACCTTAGAAGCACAGAAAACCTCGTATGGTGTTTATCTCTACCATGTGGATGCTCCGGGAATCGGTACGAAAACAGGAAGATTTGCTTTGATTAAATAAGTTCAACCATGAAATCGCTTAGGAAATTGTCAAGAGTGATTTCCCGGAAATAGAAGAATTTAAGACTATCGTTCAATCAATTAATTAACCAATTGGTGAGTTTTATGATAAGAATTTCGAAAATTACGGCATTCCTGTTAACGATCGTTTTCGGTTGCCATATTAACTCTGCAGAGGCGCAAACGACAACCAAGGTTGGTACGACTGTAGCGCAATTTTTAAAAATAGGCGCTGGCGCCAGACCGTTGGCTCTTGGTGGCGCCTATACCGCACTGGCAAATGATATTAACAGTATTTACTGGAATCCGGCCGGGCTGTCTTTAGTTGGCGGTAAAGGTGAAGCGACATTTAATCATGCCGATTGGTTGGTGGACACGAACTATGATTTTGCAGCCGCTTCTTTTAATGCGGGAAATTTCGGCTCCATCGGTTTTCAAGTTATCTCATTCAGAACGCCGGAACAGAAAGTACGAACGGTTATTTCTCCAAATGGTACGGGACAGGTTTGGGATTATAATGCCATCTCAATGGGAGTGACGTTTTCCAAGCGCCTTACCGACCGCTTTTCAATCGGAATTACCGGAAAATATATCCAGGAAACCCTCTTTAATGAAGTTGCCCGCGGTGGCGCTTTTGACGTCGGCGTTCTCTACCGCACCCCCTATGATAAATTAACGATTGGTGCCGCTGTAACAAATTTTGGTACGAAAATGCGATTGGACGGACGAGACATATTTTTCAACGATGCACCGCTCCCCGACCAGGGCGCCGTTGACGAAGTACCATCTAAATTCCGTTTAGATAGCTTTGAAATACCTTTAAACCTTCGATTCGGCATCGCCTGGGAAGCAACAAGAAATGAAAACCTTTCAATTTTAGTCGTTGCTGACGGCTCACATCCAAACGACAGCAATGAATTTTTAAACTCCGGCATCGAAATAGGTTTGAAAGACATCCTGTTCCTCAGAGGTGGCTACAAAGCATTATTTTTAGACAACAGTGAAGAAGGCGCTACTTTTGGTGTGGGGTTAAAATATGACGTCGTCGGAACAAATCTCAAATTAGATTTTGCCTGGGCGGATTATGGACGGTTGGACAATGTGAAGTTTGTTTCTTTGGCAATTAGATATTAGGCAATTTTTCTTTGAAAAAAAGGGAAATGTCAAAGCCCAATGATAGATTCCGAAAAACAATTAGAGGCAAAGCCAGGAAGCGGTTACGAATTAAACAAAAGATGTCAACACTGAAAAATAAAATGTATCCAGAGTAATCCTGACTATTTTCAGAATATTGTACGGTAATAATACCTGATGCAAAGCTCGTTTATATTATTCACTATGCACCGGTGTTATTTTCTTGACATTTTTATCATGCTATCTTATATTTTCAATCATACTAATTTTCGTGAATTAACCATTTTATTAATTCTAATTTAAATGACTTACCTTAGAGGTCTGCAAAATGGTAGTAATTATGGAATGCATTAACACAGTCAATGCACATTCCAAACAATGGTTTTGCAGAACTCTAAACTTACCTAAGAAAGGAGGGGATAATTTAAGTATTTGCAGTATCTTTTCTAACTAACTACACTTCTTATCTATTTCTTGGAGGGTAAAAATGACTAAAAAGTTTTTACTATTCACAGTTGCTTGTTTAACACTTTCTCTCCTTACCTTAACATCAACAAATGCCTATGCAAATGTCTTTGCTTCCGATGTTAAAGTTGTAAATCCGGGCGGTCTTCCGTTCGATGGTAATCTCAATGACGGAACCCCGGGTGTTGGGATAGAATTCGTCTTAAATGAAAATGCAACTTCAGTTGTAATCGAAGTTTCTGATGGCGGTGGTGTTGTCGCAACAATTGATGCCGGACCCCAAGGTAAAGGTAAAAATCTTGTCGTTTGGTCCGGACTTAATGATGCAGGCGACCCCGTACCTGCCGGTGATTATACGTTTAGTGTAACAGCGAACGATGCAAATGGTCACTCTGCGTACGATATTGTATACGCAAAATCAGGTACTAAAGTTTTTACTCGCGGCGGCACGACTATCCGCAACCCGGCCGCAGCAAATTTCGGCCATCCCATTGGTGGAAACGGCGGTGGGGGCGGTTTAAAAAGAGGTCCTCTAAACTTTTTTGCAGACGGGACCGGATTTGAAAACTTTGCCACCGATGCAGCTGTCCTTGCAAGATATTCTCCGTTCGACGTCAGAGATTTGGGTGGTGCCGGACGTCTTTACATGCTCACCAGCGATGATGATGGTAATCTTTATTACTCAGACCGCCTTGACGGTCTAAGCAAAATTTACACCTTTTCTGCAGACCTGGACACTGCTTCGTTTGCAGTAGTTGCAACATCTGATGATTCTGCGAAGGCAGGGTTAGGTATCGATGTGGTTGGCACCGGCGCTGCTAGAACCATCTATTGGGGATTAGCAAACACAGTCGTACGGATGCCTATCGGTGATGCAGCAACCTTTGATATAGCGAATGCCGAATTAGTTGCAACATTCGGTGACACCATTTTTATTCGTGACCTCGTCATCGATGACAGTGGGTTTCTGTATGTAAGTTTGCGAAAAGGTGGTGAACCTTCTGGTAGCAATCCTGGTGTTGCTGTTGAACGCTACGACATTTCCGGCGTACTTCCTGTAACCCGCGCCGATGCCCAATGGAGCATTCCTGTTGGTCAGAACAATGGTGATGGCCGTCCGGTTGGTTTTGGTCTTGAGCATGGTGCTGACCCCAACAGCAATGTAGATGATGTTATTTATTTCTCTAACGCCAGTGGTTCCGCAGATGGAGCCTGGAACGGCATCCACAAAATTGACGACCTTGCAACGGGCGGCAGTACATTGGTATTTGAAGATATTTCCGGTTCAGGTACAACGAGTTCTAATGCAGA
>CAYVXE010000147.1:0-9838 GCA_964455375.1 uncultured Calditrichaceae bacterium | reverse complement strand
CGCCCGAGAGCTGTTCTACTTTTGGGTTGCATTTCAACGCCCGCTTGCTTATTTTTAAACTTAATTTTTCTTGTCCAGCATTAAACTATCGGAAAATTATGAAATTCAAATTTTTTCACCATACAGTCTTATTTGCCATTCTACTGGTTTTATTTTTATTTGTGGTTTCCTGCCAGAACGAAACTGCAAAAAGTCTTGTGATTTATTCTCCTCACGGCAAGGAGCTGCTGGATGATTTTGCAAAACAGTTCGAGCAGACTCACCCGGGGGTAAACATAAATTGGCTGGACATGGGTTCACAGGATGTTCTCGATCGCATCCGGTCAGAAAAAAGCAATCCACAGGCAGACATCTGGTGGGGGGCGCCGTCATCCTTTTTTATGAACGCGGCAAAGGAGGGATTGTTGCAACCGTATCGTCCATCCTGGGCAAATGCTGTTGATTCAACACAACATGATTCTCTGGATCGTTGGTACGGCACCTTTTTAACGCCAGAAGTCATCGCCTTCAATTCACAGGTTTTAAATGAAGAAACCGCTCCGCAGGATTGGGATGATCTGCTGGACGTCAAATGGAAGGGAAAAATTTGCATCCGTGATCCGCTGGCCTCCGGCACCATGCGGGCAATTTTTTCTGCGATGATCTGGCGCTTTTATCGTGACACAGGCTCGCCGAAAAAAGGTTACGATTGGCTGCGACAATTGGATGCAAATACAAAATCTTACCCGGCGAATCCCACGCTGATGTACTTGCAGGTGGCACGGCGTGAAGCGCTGGTAACCGTATGGAATATGCCGGATATTGAACTGCAAAAACAAGTCTATGAATATCCGTTTGGTTACGTTATTCCAAAAAGCGGTACGCCTGTCCTTGTAGAAGGTCTTGCTGTTGTCGCAAACTGTAAACATCCTGAATTGGCAAAAAAGTTTTATGAATTTGTCACCACGCGGGAAGGCCTGGCAAAACAGGCGAAAGCATATTTCCGTATTCCGGCGAGAAAGGATGTGCCACAGGACATGTTGCCGCAATGGATCACCACAAAAAAGATTAAGCCTATGCCGATTGACTGGCAGGTGTTTTCAGAGAAAACAAAGGAGTGGATGAAATATTGGGATCAAAATATCAAAGGCAGGTAGAGTTACATTAAGGACAGAGGGTTGTTCCAAAAAAGGTCAAAAAATGTTGTCATTTCGGGATATCTGGTTTGCACCTAAATCAGACCCCTCGACTACGCTTCGCTCCGCTCGGGATGACACTATGGTGGTTGAACGCCCCTTATGTTGACGCACATGGGCAATTGCCGGATCAGAATGATAAATCAGGGCATCTCGGACAACCCCAAAATGAGAAATATAATTCAAAATAGTTTGTATGAGGTAATTAGATGAAGGAAGATTACTTACAAAGTGTCAGAAAGCAATTTGAATACTATCAAATGCTTGGTGAGAAAACTATCGGTCAAGTGCCGGCGGAGAAACTTTTCTGGCGACCGAACGATGCAAGCAACAGTATTGCGATTATCGTGAAGCATCTCTGGGGAAACATGATGTCCCGCTGGACGGATTTCTTGAATTCTGATGGCGAAAAAGACTGGCGGGATCGGGACGCTGAATTTGAGGCAGATAGTAAAACCAAAGATGACCTGCTGAAAAAATGGGTTGAAGGGTGGGATTGTCTGTACCATGCCATCGATTCGCTGCACCCTGGAGATTTAGAAAAGATTATTTACATCAGAAATATGGGACATACCGTTGTTGAAGCCTTGAACCGACAACTGAGTCACTATTCCTACCATGTCGGCCAAATTGTTTTTCTCGGTAAAATGATTCAGGGGGAGAAGTGGCAAAGTTTGTCGATTCCAAAAGGGGAGTCCGTAGATTATAATAAAGATAAATTTTCACGGCCCAAACAAAAAGAGCATTTTACCAGAGAGTTTTTAGATGAATAAATACCTGATTCAATTTGAGGCTTTGCAGTGGATAACCCCGGCTAAAGGAATTCGGTATAAAGAATATTCAATCCAGCGGCAACGAATCAGATTAGCAGAATTTTCAGAGGGATTTTTTGAAGCCGACTGGTGCACGAAGGGCCACACCGGATTCGTTTTAGACGGCACGTTTAAAATAAATCTTACCGGCAAAGAAATCAGGTTTAAAAGCGGGGACGGACTTTGGATACCCAAAGGAGACATACATAAGCACAAAGCTATTTTGGGGAAAGGTGAAAAAGTAAGACTTATCCTGTTTGAAGAGATTGATTAAGAGAAAGGGAAAGCACAAATTAAACGTAGCACCGGAGGCACAATTTAGTACATAGAACAAATCAGGGAGTCGCCTGACGAGAAATCTGGTCTGTGCCGGTGTCAGACCTTTCGACTGCGCTTTGCTCCGCTCAAGGTGACAAAACAAACGTGTATGCTCCTTCCGGCAGTCGCCCATAGGCGTCAACTTTAAGGATTATTTTCCAAATTGGGCACTATTTGAACAGAAAATTGCCACAGAGCTCACAGAGAAAAAATGACAAAAAGAAAGGCATTTAGAATCTAAGTTCAATGGGTTACCGAAAAGGCATGGAGAGTTACAGTTGGAAACCACATGGTTGAACAAAGCTCTGTTCAGCGCTCATGAAAATATGGTACTATTAGAGCAAAAAAACAGCACATACTTGTTCCAAAATTTCTATTTTGGAACAGGGTTGCGGAGAAACTCTGTTTTGAAATGACAATATTTCTTGACTTTTTAGACAACCCCGACTGATCTGGTAAATCCGGATTTTTCACAGGCATATTATTAACCGGACACTCACGATGTCAAAGGTGACGTTAAAAAATCTCAATAAATCTTTCGGAGATGTTCAAGCCGTAAAGGATCTGAATTTTGATATTCAGCAAGGCGAGTTCTTCAGCCTGCTGGGGCCCAGCGGCTGTGGAAAAACGACGACGCTGCGAATGATTGCCGGGTTTGAGTTTCCCTCGTCCGGTCAGATTCTGTTTGGGGGTAAGGATGTCACATTTCTTAAACCCAGTCTGCGAAATGCCGGAATGGTTTTCCAGAATTTCGCGCTGTTTCCGCACATGACGGTTTTTGAAAATATCGCTTTCGGTTTAAACGCGCGCAAAGTCTTAAAGTCTGAAATTGACAAGCGCGTAAAAAAAGCTCTGGATCTCGTGGATCTCACCGGTTTTGGTGCACGGAAAGTAACTGAAATTTCCGGTGGACAGCAGCAGCGGGTGGCTTTGGCGCGGGCAGTGGTCATCGAGCCGGAAATTCTTCTTTTGGATGAGCCCCTCAGCAATCTCGATGCAAAACTCCGTGAAGAAACACGGGAGGAAATCAAGAATCTGCAGCAGCGTTTAGGCATCACAACGATCTATGTGACGCATGATCAGGACGAAGCGCTCACGCTATCTGATCGTATGGCGGTGCTGCGGCATGGGGTTTGTCAGCAAACAGGTCGCCCGGAAGAAATTTATCGACAGCCCCGTACGAAATTTGTCGCCTCCTTTGTGGGAAATTCCAATGTTCTGAGCGGCAAACTGGCGTCGATCCGGCCGAATGTGGTCGAAATCTCCGGAGGACTGTCACTTGAATATTCTCCGGAATCAAATGTCACTCTGCTGGCCGGGGCGTTCGTAGACGTAAGTATCAGGCCGGAAAGTTTGAAATTTGCCAACGGGACGGAGAGCGGTAAAAACACGTTTACCGGGATTTTGCAAAAGGTCACGTTCTCCGGGGCCGTTGCAGACTATGAAATCAAACTAAAAGATCATACGTTGCGAATGAAAAATCTGGTGGGAGAAAAGGAGTTTACATCAAAAGTCGGCGGCCCGGTTACATTGACCATTCCTCCTTCTCAAGTTAGACTATTAGAAAACGACGTTTAATTTCACTATTACCCAGTCATTTGATTTGAGTCTTTTACGAAATACCTGGAGAAAGCATGCGCCTCTGGTCGCGCTGCTTGTGCCAATTCTTTTTATTTTATCCGGGTATATTTTATATCCGAATCTGCAGCTCCTTTTTCAGAGTTTTCAAAGAAATGGCCATGTTTCTTTTTTGAACTATCTGGAGTTTTTTAGCAGCTCACAGACAGCGAATTTGGAAGCTCTTTGGGGCAGTATTTATATTTCTATTTTCACTGTTTTTTTTTCCGCATTGGTTGGCGTGCCGCTGGCATTTTTGTTTACGCATTACCAGTTCCCCGGCAAAAAATTGTTTGCAGCAGTTGCAGTATTGCCCATTGTGATGCCGCCTCTGGTTGGTGTGCTGGCTTTTTTGTTCCTGCTTGGTGAAAGCGGTATTTTACCGCGGGCTATTCAGGCGCTGTTCAACTTAGAATCCGTACCGTTTTCTCTGAACGGTCTTAGCGCCATCATCGTCGTGCACACCTATAGTTTGTACGTTTATTTTTATTTGTTCTGTTCAGCATTTTTTAAAAATCTCGATCTGTCCGTGCTGGAGGCTGCCGAGAATCTGGGGGCAGGCAGATTTTATACCTGGCGCAAAATCATTATGCCGTTAATGCTGCCTGCACTTGGCGGCGCATCGCTTTTGGTATTCATGACATCGATGGCATCCTTCAGTGCGCCATTTATTTTTGCACACGGTTTTCGCATACTCAGCCTTGAGATTTACAATACAAAGTTAAATGGTGACATGGAAATGTCCATCGCTCAATCGGTTATACTCTCGGGCATTTCCATCCTCTTCTTAGTTTTGTTCCGGTATTATTCAGGCAGGAAGCAAGTGACAGGCGGGTCTAAAGGTGTGCGCCTGAAACCAGCAAGCATTGAAAGCGGCTGGCAGCGGTATCTACTGGGCAGTATGGGAATTTTAGGTGTTATGTTATTGATTTTGCCGCAAGCTACGGTTGTCTTAATGTCTTTTGTGAAGAATGGCACCTGGACCTGGCAGACATTGCCACCGGTATACACGTTGGAGAATTATCTTGATTTATTTGGAGATTCAAGGGTTGTTGCACCGATCATAAATAGTTTGAAAATGGCGGTTTTAGCCACAGTGGGTAATGTGCTGGTCGGTGTGGCCGTTGCCTATTTATTAATTCGGAAAAAATTTACCGGTAAGAAAGTCATCGAAGCGGTGACCATGTTGCCATGGGCAATTCCGGGAACGGTTGTGGCAATCAGTCTCATCGTGACATTCAACCGGCCCGGTTTTCTGACTGGCGGGACAATTTTAGTAGGTTCTTTCTGGATTTTACCTTTAGCTTATTTCATCCGTAACCTGCCGCTGGTGTTTCGCTCCACGTATGCTTCTTTAGAACAGTTTGAACCGGCGCTCGAGGAGTCAGCTCGGAATTTAGGGGCAAACTGGTGGTTCTCTTTTCGAAAAGTTATTTTTCCTCTAATCGTGCCCGGCATTGTGTCCGGCGCGCTGCTGGCATTTGTTTTGGCGCTGGGAGAATTTGTTTCATCCATTCTATTGTATACCTACAACAATCGCCCCATTTCTGTGGAAATTGTGTCTCAATTACGGATTTTTAATTTGGGTTCCGCAGCAGCTTATAGTGTTTTGCTGATTTTTCTTATCGCATTGGTTATTGTACTGACAAACCGATATTTCGGCGACGAGACGCGACCGCGATTCGTTGTATGACCCCGGGTTAAGGTCTGACCCAAACCGGACAAAGAAATTTAAGCTAACTTTCTTGTTGCACTCATTGAATCATTTTAGTATATTTAGGCCGTTAAAAGTAATCATAATTATAAAAGCTAACCTATTAATTTTACTTATGCATACAAAAGATTTACTGACGACAAAAAGGCTGCGCAATCTGGAAGAAATGGTGGCTGAAATTAGGCCGGAGCAACTATCTGAAAAAATAAAAGCCGGTGAATTTGTTCATCTCATCGATATATCGGAAGCAGATGAATTTGCAAAAAAACATATCAAAGACGCCAGGAATGTTTCGTTATCTGAAATTGTTTCCGTGGTTGAAGGTGACTTTCAAAAATTTCAGAAACTGGTGGTTTGCTGCCGGGAATCCGTTGAGAGCGTGGGGAAAGTTGCCGTTGAAAAATTGCAACACGCGGGGTTTTTCAATGTTGAGCTTCTAACAGGCGATGCGGAAGCCTGGCAGCGTGCAGGTTTACCTTTAGAGGGTCGTGGAAAGGAACCTGCAAATGAAAAAACGAAGGAATGACGTCCAATCTTCTGTTTGAAGTATTCGCCTGATGGGGTTAAAAAGAGTATGATAAAAGTGAAAAGTGTCTACGAAAAGGTTTCCGCCAAGGATGGCAAAAGAATTTTAGTCGATTTGTTCTGGCCTGAAGGGTTGAAGACCCTCGAAGCCAAAGTGGACGACTGGATTGCCGAATTACGTCCCTCCTATGACTTGCAGCGATTCCATTGTGATGTAAATAAATGGGAATCCTATGCGTCCCTTTTTGCAGAAGAGATTCTGAAAAATAAAGACAAAAAAAGCAAACTGCTGAGTCTTTCCCAGAAAGCAAAAAATGAAACAATCACCCTTGTCTACGGCAATAAAGATGGAGGTCACAATCACGCAAAAGTGTTGAAAGAGTTAATTGAAGGGTTCGATTCTGAAAACGGCTAAGTCGGTTGAGCTGCAAGGGATTTTAATGACCACAGAGCACGCGAGGGAAATCACAACGACCACAAAGTGTTTAAAGCAAGTCCTTTGTGATCTTTGTGACTTTTCGGTGTCCTTTGTGGTTTTTTTTCGTAAGATTACAAGGGTTGAATGGTCATACTAAAATAACGGAGATAAAATGGGTAAGGATTTTTATAAAGTTTATGTCACGCGCATTATTCCCCAACCGGGTTTAGATATACTGCAAGAAAATATTGCAGACGTAAAAATTAATACCAACGATCAGTTGTTGAGCCGGGAGGAATTACTTGGGGAGGTGGCCGGCCTGGATGCACTCTTGCCAATGTTGACTGAACGCATCGATGCAGAACTTATGGATGCCGCAGGCAAACAGTTAAAAGTCATCGCCAATCATGCCGTTGGCTATGATAATATTGACTTGCCGGCAGCCACGAAACGCGGCATTATGGTGACAAACACGCCCGGTGTGCTCACTGACGCCACATCGGATTTTGCCTGGGCGTTGCTTTTTTCCACCGCCCGCCGTGTTCCGCCAGCCGATAAGTTTACCCGCGCCTTAAAATATAAAGGCTGGGGCCCAATGGATTTTCTCGGCGGTGATATTACGGGACGGACACTCGGCATCGTGGGGGCGGGTAGAATTGGTCACGCTGTTGCCATGAAGTCCAAAGGGTTTCGGATGAACGTACTTTATACAGATGAATTTGTGAATGAACGACTCGAAAATGAATTAGGCGCTAAAAAGGTACCCTTGGATAAACTGTTGACAGAAGCCGATTTTATTTCTGTGCATGTGCCGTTGTTGAAATCTACCCGACATTTGTTCAACGATGAGACCTTCAAAAAGATGAAGAAGACGGCCTATCTCATCAATACGTCGCGTGGGCCGGTGGTACAGGAAGACGCTTTGGTACGGGCGTTGCAGAATGGAGAAATTGCCGGCGCCGGCTTAGATGTCTATGAAAATGAACCGGCTGTTCATACGGAATTGATCAAACTGGAGAATGTCGTCCTCGCCCCGCACATTGCCAGTGCCACCATTGAAACCAGAACAAAAATGGCAACCATGGCAGCGCAAAATATTGTCGACGGTCTAAATGGGAAGAAGCCGGCAAATCTGTTAAATCCGGAAGTTCTCAGAAAGGAATAAGACCTAAATTGAGCGATTTTTGTGGGCGAAGTTTGTAGCGCAAGCTTCAGCTTGCCTGGGGATGTTAGAAACATGCTAAAGCATGCACTGCGAGCAGTACCCAACAGTGAATTGATTTCAGGCTCAATTGCTCAATTTAGGTAAGAATTACGAATTATAAATTACGAATGATGAATCTTATGTTAGTTTTTAATTTGTGATTGAACAAAAATGATATTTTCGGTTTTTTCGTGCAATGCACTAATTAAATTTTTTACAAAAAACAGACGTTATTTTTTTAATGAAGGTATTTCCGTTGTGTTCTTTGTGGTTTTATTTGTACGGAAATACAAGACTTAAAAATTCCAATGATCCGAGAACTAATGACAAATTCCAATCATGAATTCCAAAAACCGGAATCCCAAAATTGATTGGAACTGGACATTTTGAGAATTATCAGTCCGGCGCCTGAGGGACTTGATGTTTTGCTGTTTTTTGTTGCGCCGGGAATAGTTCAGGTTAGATTTTTCGCAATTCAAACTTAGGCTAAATTAGGAAAGGTTCCCAAAGGTGAGCGTTTTAGATAAGCTGATTGTATGGTCGATTCCGTTTGTTCCGAAAATTCTTGTGGGTCGTATTTCTGCACGGTACATTGCCGGTGAAACGCTGGATGATGCTGTGCGGGTTGTCAAAAGACTCAATGAGCAGGGTTGTTCTGCAACCCTTGATGTGTTAGGGGAATTTATTACCAAAAGAGACGATGCCGAAAAGTCAGTGCAGGAGTATTTACGGGCTTTGGATCGCATTCATCTGGAAAAATTGGATACGAACATTTCCATTAAGCTGACCATGCTTGGGCTAAAACTGGATGTTGACTTTTGTTTGGAGAATGTGCGGCGGCTGGTCTCCCGGGCAAAAGAGTTCAACAACTTTGTCCGCATCGATATGGAAGATCACACGTGCACCACCGACACATTACGTGTGTATCATGAAATAAGAAGCGAATTTGATAATGTCGGATTTGTCATTCAGGCCTACATGCGTCGCAGTCTTGGCGATATCCGGGAACAAATGAAGCGTCATAAAAATGTAGATGTTCGACTGTGCAAAGGGATTTATGTGGAACCGCGCGACATCGCTTATAAAGATAGCCGGATTGTGAATCGGAATTATGAGTTTTTACTGGAGGAGCTGTTGAAAAATGGTTCGTATGTAGGCATTGCCACCCATGATGAAGGGCTTGTTTGGGCCTCCCAAAAACTTATCGATCAGCTTGCCGTGAAAAAAGATAAATATGAATTTCAGATGTTGCTTGGCGTCGATGAGCAGTTGCGTCGTTTAATTTTAGAGGATGGTCATAAACTGCGCGTTTATGTTCCCTATGGCAGACAGTGGTACGCATACGCCACCCGGCGGCTGAAAGAGAATCCGAAAATGGCCGGTTATGTTATCGCTAATTTGTTTGGTTTGCATAAAACGTAGGGGGTCGAAGGCCGTACCACGTTGTTTTTAGCTCATGCTTCGACTACGCTCAGCATGAAGGTTTGTTTTATTCGACTTTTTTGACAGTCTTAACGTTCTGCAGACTAAAAGTTTATCGAAATAAATCTATTCTTCTGTTAAAAGTTCTTTCACCGCCTGCAAAATATCTTTTCGTTCAAATGGTTTGGAAAAGACACGTGCCGCTCCGAGCTTATGCGCCAAATCTAAATAGTCAATGGGGCCGCTGTAACGGCCGCCTCCGGAAATAGCGATAATTTTCGTCTTGGGGAAATCACGCCGGAATTCTCGGATGACCTCCATCCCTTCCTTGTCCGGCATAATGAGATCGGTAATGACCACGTCCGCCGGATTTTGTTGATTGATAACCATTGCCTTATTGCCATCGGTGGCTGTATTGACATCATAATTTGCTCTTAGGAACGTCTGCTTCAGCATTTCCAGCACTTGACTGTCGTCATCGATAATTAAAATGCGTGCCAACTTGATACCTCACTTTTTCTGTTTCAGGGTTTCCGATACATACAGGATGACAGTTTTGTCGTACTACATCTCTACACGCTAAGTTCCCAGAGTGTACAAAGAAAGAATAGAAAAAAATTACGTTCTTTGCGC
>CAYVXE010000146.1:0-9865 GCA_964455375.1 uncultured Calditrichaceae bacterium | reverse complement strand
ACTGTTTTATTCCTGTCCCGATGTACGATTCCGAAAATCATATTTTTTTCTCCAAATTAACTTCCACTATTTTCAGATTAACCAGCAAAATCCAATTACGCCTTTTTTCGATTTTTCTGATCACCATCCTCTCGTAATATTTCATTGTGATCTTTACCTTTACGGCGATCCCACATGAATTTGGCTGGTAATCCTGCTGCGATGGCGTAGTCTGGAATATTTTTGTTTACAACAGCACCGGCACCAATAATAGAGTCACGTCCGATGGTTACACCGTCCAGTACTGCGACACCTGCTCCAAGCCAAACATTTTCATCAATTTGAATCCCTTTAGAGGAACGCCCCTGGAAAAGCACGGGAATGTCCGTCCGGTCACTTTCGTGGTCCCCTCCCACAAGATAACAAAAAGCTGCCATCAGATGATTTTTCTTGATGACAATTCTACTCAAGGAAGAAATAACGCAATTAAAACCAATATTAACATTATCTTCCAAAATAATATCACCGTTGTGGCAGGTTAGAATAGTACCCCGACCGATAAAAACACCGTTGTGAATTTCAATGCCGTGGTTGGTTTCACCTTTGGCATCCAAAACACAATTATCATCCATAACCACATTATTGCCAATTTTTATTTTATGAGGATGGCGAATGGCGATATTGGCACCAAATGCAACTCCACGACCTATTTTGCCAATTATTCCGGGATAAAACAGCGACCTCAGAAAAATACCCAACGCGCCCGGCACCCAACTAAAAAGTGTCACAATCAGTTCGTATTTAATCATATTAAATAAACCGGGCTTCCCAACAAAAATTTCCTGATACTTTTGCAGCTTCGATTTTTTTTCGTCAAACAGATCTTTCTGCGTATCCATAATATCTGCAGAATTGTCAGTGCTCATTTTGTCCTCCATAACGATCTAAAGCTTCGTTTGTGTATCAAACTTTAGCAGATTTTTTTCGATTTGATTTCTTTCCTACTGCCAGTCCGCTCCGACTGGCTCCGTTTGCCGGTTTTAGTTGCTTCCATATTTCATCCATCAACTGCATGGATAGCAATCCTTCCTCGGGAGTAACGGGAAGCGGTTCATCTAATAAAATACTCCGGTAGAATAAACGAATCATTCTTTCCGTTCCATCAAACAACCCCAATTTGCCCAACATGAACCTGGTTAAATTTCGCACCCCGGCACCTATGAGTGCGAAACCTTTACTAAAATTTGTCAAATTGCGGTTGATAGTTTTTGGAAGAACACCGCTGACTGTTTCTACAGATAAATAATTATTTAAAAGATCTGCATGCAACGTTCCCCGTGTCCCGTAAATTTTTACAAACTGATAACGCGGCGAAACTGCAAGTGACACACTTAGCATTCCGGTAGTTGTTTTGTTTTCCAGCAAAACATGTAATTCGTCAGAATCCATAAACGGTACAATACGGTTGTATTTTGTTACGGCCTTTACAATTGACACATCACCTAAAATATCTGTCAGTAAACTGATGGGATGTGAAATATAGTCCTGGTACAACTTGCCGGGTGCCAGATAAAACCAGGCATTTCTCGCTCCATAAGAAAGTGCTCTATTACTCCCATCGGAACTGAGCGATGCACCGTACCAGCTTTCCATAGAGGTAATTTTGCCCAATTTTCCTGATGCAATGATCTTCCGAGTTTCAATTATCACAGAATCAAAAAGGTGATTGTGACCCACAGACAATTTTACTTTTTTTCGTTTTGCTGTTGCAATCATTTTGTTCGCTGCGGCCGCATTGACAGCCATGGGTTTCTCCACTAAAACATGACAGCCGTAATTCATGGCTTCAATTGCCAGTTCTGCATGGAACTGCACCGGTGCCAGAATATGAACCACATCTATTTTTTCATTTTTCAGCATCGCAGTAAGCGTGTCATAGGTTTTATGGATATGATACTTTTCCGCTAAAGCTTCACGCGCTTCCTGCGATGGGTCTGACACTGCAATCAATCTTGCATTGGGAATCTTTTTTAGAACTGACAAATGGACATTGGATATGGCACCACATCCCGTTATACCCACATTGATAAAATCATTTGATGGAATTGCAACTTTTCCCTTCACAATCGGGAAGTTTCGCTGAGGCATCTCTTTGTCCCGGTGCCATATTAAAAGGTCATCTATTGTCTTGTCAAAATCTGCAACCGGCTTCCATCCCAACTCTTTTTTGATTTTATCCGCAGGATAATTCATTTCACTGGACGCTGTTTTTAAATACTGCGGCCTGAGGGGTGCCTTTTTCCCAAGCAATCCGAACAAAAGTCCAAATCCGAAACTCATGGCTCGTAAAACAACATACGGAATTTTAATGATTTTAAAATCCGGGAAAGCAACCTTTTTCACTTTTTGCAGAAAGGCAAGCCGTGAAATAGATTCATCTTCCACGAGATTGTATGTGTTACCTACAGCCTGTTGTTTTTGAATGGCCAACCAGATCGCATCCGCAACGGACTGCACGTGACACAACGGCATTTTCGCCTGACCATTGCCTATTAAACCATATTTATGGCCACCGAGCGGCAACCCTAACTGTGCCGGGTACAGCGGCCCGCCGATCCCGTACAGTGCCCCTGGCCGTAAGATGACCGTGGGTATTTTGTGCTTTTCTCGGTACTCTTCAATAACCTGCTCTGCCCCCATTTTGGATTTTGAGTAAAACGTATGATCTCTTTCCTGATATGGTGCTTCTTCCGTAAAAATATGTCCGTCCTCCACATCCGAGTGATCATAGACACTCACAGAACTGATATGAACAAATCTTTTCAGTTTCTTACTGCGAGTCAATTCAAGCAGGTTTTTGGTACTTTCCACATTGACCGCATAAAAATCATCCCAGCTTCCCCACATAGTTGCGGCAGCATGAACCACAACATCGATGCCGTGCACAGCCTGCTTTAAAAAATCTTTATCGCGAATATCACCATAAATCAATTTAACTTTTTGAGCATCAAGAGCCGACGTGTCTGTGCTTTGCTTAACAATAGCTACTACCTCACATTTTTCCGCAAGTAGTTTTTCGATGATATACCTGCCGAGAAAACCCGCTCCACCCGTAACCAATACCTTCAACCGTTTGGGATGCCTTGTGGATGTTTTAATTTGTACTTTCTTTCCTTTTTCCATTTTTGTTTTCACCAATCAGATAAGATTTATTTACGAAACATATAGATAATTCCACCTAAAATGCCTAACAGCAAAATCATTCCATAAGCAATCCAGGAAAATGCAAGGCTCGCTTCTATTGGGACACCATAAATTTTCGTCAGGAAAAAAACGTAAAAGGATTCCCGAAGACCGATACCGTTAATAGAAATCGGAACCATTTGAATGAACATTGCGAGCGGAATAATCACCAGAAATTTCACAAAAGGGATGGATAATCCAAGCGATGCTGAAATCAAGAAATAATGAAAAATCACGTTAAGCTGCAAAAGCAGTGACAAGGCCATTGCCCAACTAAGCGCTTTGGTTTTCCCTCGGAAAGGAGCAAAGGATTCGGTAATCTTCATCACCTGTTTGTTGACGAATTTCATAACGGGTTGGTCTAATATTTTTCTCAGGAAAGGCACCTTCCCACTATGGAAGAAAATCATGTAAACGCCCACCGCCATTACAGAAAATGTCAAAAATGACCAAAACCAAAGATTCTCTATTTTTGTCGTCAATTCGGTCGCCAGTGAAAGTGCTAATATGGCAAATACCATAAGCGCAAACATTCCCAGAAACCGCTCAACAACCACACAGGCAAGCGCTTTTAGTTTTGGAATATTGCACTTCGAGGTGTCGTACGCCCGGTACCCATCGCCACCAATGGTCGATGGCAGCAAATTGTTAAAAAACATGGCGACAGCATAAGACCGTAACAAATAGCCTACCGAGACATAGTAGCCTTGCGCTTTCAACAACAACTGCCAGCGATAAACACTGGAAAAATATCCGACACCGTGCAGCAAAAAGGACAGGATAATCAAGACTAAATTCGCAGACAGCATGGCGTGCCAAATAGCCGACACATCAGACTTACTGACGAGGAAAATGATCAACGATGCGCTGATCATGATTTTGATTCCTGCCAAAATCCATTTCCTGGATCCAGCACTTTTTGTCATTGCTACCGATTGTGCAGGCGTATCGGTTTGATTAAGAATTGATGTGCTCAACTATCCATCCTCTATAACATTCCATGTTTTTTATACCAACCAGCAGTGAGTTTCAAACCTTCTTGTAATGACATTTTCGGCTGATATTTTAAATCTGTTTTCGCCTTGCTGATATCGAAGGCGCGGTCTTTGGTGAAAAAATCGAGACGCCGGCGATAAAGCGGCGGCTCTATCCCCAACGGCCGGCAGAAGGATTCGCATACAGTTGCCGCGACATAAACCGGACCCAACGGAATCTGTTTATCAGGCACAGGTTTATCCAACACCTTGGCAATTAATTTAACTAATTCCTTCAAGGTTAGATATTCATTACCGCCAATCGTGTACGTATTTCCAATTGCATTTTTCTTTTCTCCGGCGAGGATAATTCCATCCACCAAATCCTCAACATACGTTAAATGGTAAAGCACGTCGCCTTTGCCAATCATCCGGAATTTGCCGTTGTTGATGAATTTGAACAATTTTAGAAAGCGTGTATCACCGGGGCCATAAATACCCACCGGGCGAACAACCACACCTTCCATCTTATGAGCATCGAAAAATCCAAGGGCTAATTTTTCACCCTCCATTTTCGATTCCTGATAATGGTCACCGGGTTTGTATGGATCAGTTTCCTTTGCCGGCGGATTCTCAATCTCTCCCTGTACACCAACCGTGCTGCAATGGACAAATCGTTTGATGCCGTGGTCTCTGGCAGCTTCCAACATAGACTGCGTACCATCCACATTGACTTTCCAGAACTGTTCTTTTGAAATTCCTTCCTGCCGGTAAGCAGCAGCAACATGAAAAACCACGTCCACATTCTCAAACGCACCATTCTGGGTTGGTAAGTCTGTCAGATCACCGTAGACAAGTTGTACCCCTAATTTTTCCAAATGATCTTTCTTGCTGGTTTTCCGAACAAGCGCTTTTACAGAATACCCTTTGTCAACAAGATGTTGACAGAGATGACTGCCGGTAAATCCGCTACCCCCGGTTACAAATGCTCGCTTCTTCATAAAATAATTTCTAATAAATAATTTGTTTTAATAAATTTATGCTGCAATAAACACCTTTTTTGTTACCTCAATTTCATCTTCGATTTTTTGCTTGTCCCAATTGAGTTCCCTTGCTGCCAAACTGGCACAAGTACGTAACGCAGCTTCTCCCGGATATTCGGCAGACCCCAATTCCGTCCGTACGCGGACAATGTCTTTTAAAGTACAAGCCATTTCTTCCCGGACAGCATGTATGACTTCTGCTTGCAAAACCGGAGACTTTTCATACACAGGCTTGGCAAGCTCACTCTTTTCATCGATGTAGGTTAGTATTTTTCGATATTCTGAGCCGTAATTCCGAACCAGATGTTCAATCGTATTTTCGCTAATATTTACGGTAGCTTTAGATTTTTCTTCACGCAAATAATCGGCAAAAAAGTCGATATTTCCACCATATACTTTTGTCTTGGAAGAAACAGAAGGAACATCCTTTCTCCCAAGTTTTTCCATGGCATAATCGATTGTTTTTTCGGCTACATCCCTTGCAGTCGTATATTTTACACCGACGACAGTAAGCAACCCTTTTAGATTACTTTCCAATTCATGATCGATAATCTTGTAGCTTTTAAGCAGCTTCACGTCAAGGGTCGTATGATCGATGTCATCGGCAGGCAACAGCCCACCGTAGAAAAAGGTAACGTCTTGTCTGTTCAGATTTGCCACCGGGTATGCTGCGTTAACATCGGCAATGAATTGCTCGATATCTTTTTCGCTAACATGAAAATCATCCGGTTCGCCTTGAAATTGGACATGCGTTGTACCGATGAGTGAGTATTCTTTCCAGGGCGTAATAAAAAACAAGCGTGACCCTTTGCTGATAATTGCATCCGCATCTTTAAATTCTTCTTTGCTCCAAATACCAACTGCAAACTCAGGAAACAACTTTTTTCGAACGACCAGGTTCATCGCCGCCGACAATTGCACCTCTGGCTTTTTCACACTGCCGTTCAAATGCTGTAGCACGGAATTAAACCAGGGACCGCTGTTGTTCATGACAAGTTTTGCAGAAATGGTGATCGATTCTCCGGATATTTTATCCAAGGCCTTTATGCCGATTACCTGGTTTTCTCGAATGATGAAATCCTTCATTTCCACATAATTTGCTGCAACCGCGCCGTTTTCAACGGCAGAATGCAGTACCGAAATCAACATGCGCTCAGAATTCATCACCTGGCAATCGTACCAGATTGCTCCTCCTGTGAGATTCTCGTCGCTTAACCCGGGTATTATGTTTAAACACTCTTTTTTAGAAACAACTCTGCCTCGCGGAAGGTGTTTCTGCGTATCCGGTATTTTATTTCGATCATAACCGATAAGATCATTCAGAAAAAGCGCCACCGCCATCACTTCTTTACCTTTTAGAGCATGACCGTAAGTTGGCATGATACACGGCAACGGGTGCACTAAATGTGGCGCGATTTCCATGAGTATTTTGCGCTCGGTAATGGACTCACGCATCCGCTTAAAATCAGCATGCTGTAAATAGCGCAAACCGCCATGAATGATTTTCAGACTATTGGATGAGGTGGCTGCCCCGAAATCATCTTTATCGATAACCGCGACCGAAAGGCCCCGCAAAGCCGCGTCACGTGCGGCGTTTACGCCATAAATTCCACCACCAATAATAAGCACATCAAATTGTTTGGATGTTAATTTTGTGGTGTCTCTTTTCATTTCATCATTTCAAATTATTTGTAAGCAAAGGCCATAATGTGCCAGCCTGTTTTACGAGTAACGGCTTTTGGAACAAGATTAAACACCGGCACAAAAAATTGATTAAAAAACACTGCCTTCATTCCTTTTTGTAACCGTGATTTCACCGGAAACCTTTCTGGAATAATTCTCACTTCAGAAAATTTTTCAAGCAACTGCTTAAATTCTTTAATGGTGTATTTTTTTAAAACCGGTGCATCCTGATGTTCAAGGCCAACACCAAGAGTCTCCGACAAAAAATTTAACCACGAATGACGATTGTAAACCATCATAATCACTTCACCACCTGGTTTCACGACCCGGTAAAGTTCGTCCACTAATTTCCGTGCGTTTGCAGTATATTGAATAACACCATGAGCATAAACGACATCAAATGCGTTGTCTGCGAACGCAAGCTCTTCCCCATTTCCAAGTCGTAAATCGCCCTGCAAACCCTGATGCTCAAAGTTTTTTTGGGCGAGATTCACAGATTGTTCCGCTAAATCAATTCCTGTTACCCTGGCATCACCAGCAGCAAACCGGACAAGATCGATACCTACACCACACCCGACTTCCAGTATTTTCTTGTCCTTATAGCCGTTAAAGTTGACTACTTTCGGAAGGTAGCGTAATTTATCAAAGCGATACTCATCGAGGTCTTCAAAAAAACCTTTTGTCCCCACAGGATGTTTGGCTAATTCCAAATCATGAATATGTTCATTCCAGTAAACTCTGATTTTCTCCAGAAGAGGATCTTTTAACTTAAATTCAGGCTGTCTGACTGCTGCTTCTGCTGCTTGACTCATTTTGCCATCCCTTGTTGATTTTTCAAGTTATTTAATGTCATCTAATGATTGTGCTGGCAAAAGCCGGCAGTTTATTCTTTGTTCCGGTTGACTTTTTCTCCAGACATTTAAGGCTGGTCGTATTCAGGTCTGCCTCTTCCATATCAACCTTTTTACCACTGAACACAGACGCCCCAGAATCAGCCAATAAATTACCAAGTTTCATATTCTTTTTCGGTGACGAAAAAACATTGCCATAGGCATCGATGTGCAAAATTCGATTATACTCCTGACCATTGTGTAAATTCAAAGAACGATCATTTTTAACAACGGTACGCAATGCCTGATATTCATCCATTGACTTGTGCAGAATATTTTGGTATTGCTTCATCACGATATCAATTTGTTTCATGAGCAGTTTTTTCTTCACGTCGGTTATTTCCTGTGCCTTACCAACCTTGTAAAAAGAATGTTTAAAGTTTTGAGCAATCCGGAAATGAAACCCATCAATGCTACTATTTAACGTTAATTCTGCTAACGGCACCAATTGCTCAACATTTTCGTTGGAGATCGTAGCCTGCAAAACCACTTTAGGCAAGGCATTTCCACGCATGGTTCTAATATTTTCTATGGCCGCGAGTGCAAGTTCATAATACCCTTCAATCCCGCGCAACCGATCGTTAAGCTGAGGTTCTGCAGCGTCAATGGAAACCACCAAGATGTCCAATTTCGAATCGACTAACAGCCTGGCCTTTCTTTCATTGATCAAGAGACCATTCGATACTAATTCAGTTGTGAATCCTTTCCTTTTGGCTAAAGCAAGCAAACGAAACAAATCCTTGCGCAGCATCGGCTCGCCTCCGGTAAAACAGATTTTTGTAAATCCTGCTTCTGCTAACCGATCGATGACATGTGAAGCTTTTGAAAACGATAGAACAGCATCATTTTCACTTTCTGTCCAGCTTTTGCACGTCCAACATTTTGCATTGCATGTGTTGATAACTTCCCATTCAACGAAATCAAAATCATTGCGCCGATTGTTGCCGTTACTTTTAGATTGAAGCAAGTTCTTTAGATGTCTGAATGCCCGTTTCATTCGATGTTTCCCCATTTCTCAAAAAATAATCCTGCCAGATACCAAAAACCATCATTGCCCAGAGTCTGTGACTGTGATTTTCTTTCCCTGAAAGATGTTCATTTTTCAATTGTTCAACAAACGTAGATTCAAAGAAACCTTCACGTTTAATTCTTCCCGGAGAGAGAACATCCATCATCAGATCTTTCAAATCATGTTTAATCCAGTTTTTGATGGGAATGCTGAATCCCTCTTTGCCTCTGGTAAGAATGTCAGGTGGCAAATAATCCGCCATTGCTTTTTTTAACAAATATTTTGTCGTTTTCCCTTGTAATTTTAAATGACTCGGAACAGTCGCCGAAAATTCAACCACCCGGTGATCGAGAAATGGCACCCGTGCTTCGAGAGAGGTAGCCATGCTCATGCGATCAACTTTCACCAAAATATCGTCCACAAGGTACGACTTGATGTCCACGTACGATTGCTGATTCAGGGAATCTTCTGTTTTAGCTTCCTTAAAATAATTACGGATAAATCCATACGAATCGAAATCGTTTAACGAGTTCAACATGTCGGCAGAATAAAGTCTTTGCTTTTCAGCAGCTTGCAAAAAAATCATCCAGCGTGTGTGCGCCAAATCATCCGGCAACCGCAATCCTTCCGAGAATCGCTTTGCACGGTTAATCAAACCCTTCTTCTTCCCGGTCGGTGGAATCATGTTCAGAATTGGTGCTACAATTCCTTTGTGTAGAAATTTAGGAACATGTGTGTAAGCATTTGCCATTCTGTTCGCAAGGTAGGTATCGTAGCCGGCAAACAGTTCGTCCCCACCATCTCCCGACAAAGATACGGTTACATGTTGTCTCGCCATTTTAGACACAAGATACGTTGGAAAGATAGAAAAATCCCCAAACGGTTCATCCAGGATACCGAACAACTTTTCCGTCAATTCCAGGGCGTTCGCTTCCAGAATAAATTCGTGGTGTTCCGTTCCATAGAATTCTGCAACAGTACGTGCATACTCGGATTCATTGTAGCTCGCTTCCTTAAAACCAATTGAAAACGTCTTTACCGGCC
>CAYVXE010000145.1:6516-9924 GCA_964455375.1 uncultured Calditrichaceae bacterium | reverse complement strand
CGATTACGGTTAAAATGAACGGGCACAGCAGCGAGGGACTTATTTTGAAGCCCGAATAGGTAGAACATCGATTGACGAAGATTTTAAATGCATTCGCTTCATATTCTCAAATCGAAAATCGTTAATCGGTGTTCTTAAATAATATTTTGAATCAGGATTGGTTCCCATTTCTGTGTGTGCCGTATGTCCGCCAACCTGCGCTGTGCCGCATGTGGACTGAATGATAAGCGCTGATCCTTTTCCGGTTGCTAATCTCAACAGGTATTTTAAAAGATACTTCCTAAAAAATAAAAGCCTGTTTCTATTGGTACTGTAGAATTTCTTTTGAAGCATTCTTCCAAAGTTCCCCATTTCCCGAAAATATCTTTTGAAGTAAAATATTTTCTGCTTATGTCTTCGTTCAAAAAAAGTACTAATTTTGATTATTCTATTGATTTAATTCGGCTGATTTACTATATAATATCATATAGCTCAATACACAAAAATTTATTAACTTACCTTTCTCGTAAAGTTCAAACATATAAATAAGGCAGATATAAACTTCGGAGAAACAAACGTTACTTTAAAGTTGGGTCGGTTTCCCACCGTTGAAGAAAATAGCCCTTCAGGATATACGGAATCACCTTTTTATTTTTGCACAAAGCAGCTATATTGTGTCTTCCAGGACATTTGTATTGTTTAGTGGAGAAAAATAAAAATAATGAAACAAAATAGTAAAAAAAACAATTTTTTATTAGAGACCATTCTCGATCATACGCAAATTAAGGTGGCTTATCTTGACCCTGATATGAATTTTATCAGAGTAAATCGTGCTTATGCTTCAGCAGATGATAAGCTTCCTTCTTTTTTCCCAGGGAAGAATCATTTTGACTTGTACCCGAATGATGCAAATGAAGCGATCTTTCGTCGGGTGGTCAAAACCGGTAAACCACATTTTGAACGCGCCAAACCGTTTCAATATGAACGGAACCCGGAAAGGGGGGTGAGTTACTGGGATTGGGATTTGGTGCCTGTTAAGGGTGCTCAAGGTAAGGTTGAGGCGTTAGTCTTAACATTATTAGATGTTACAAAACGTATCAACGCACTTGAAGATGCGAAAAGAAGTGAAAACCAATACAAGATAGTGATGGAGCAAGCTTTCGATGGTATTTTTCTGGGTGATTTGGCCGGCAATTTCCTGGAAGCCAATCCGTGCGGGGTTGCGATGCTCGGTTATAGCCGTGATGAATTATTACAGATGAATCTGAAAGACATCATTGTGCCAGAGAATCTTGCCGTTCTGCCGCTGCAATCGGAGCCACTTCAGAAAGGTGAAACAGTAAATGTGGAACGCCAATTACGCTGCAAGAACGGTAGGAAGATAACCGTACAGGAGCGGTCGAAAATGCTATCCGATGGGCGAATTCTGACGTTTGTCCATGACGTCACTGAACAAAAAAGAGCTGAGGATCGTCTGCGAAAAAGTGAAGAAAAATTTAAAGTTCACTATAAAACTGCTCCTATGCCAATCTACACCTGGCGCAGAGAAGGAGACGATTTTGTTTTGATTGATTTTAATCAGGAAGCGCTCAAATTTACGGATGGTAGGATCGCCCTTTTTTTAGGGAAAAAAGTCAGCGAACTCTATGTGGATGACCCTGATATAGTGCAGGATTACCCAAGATGTTATGAGAGCAAGATGCATCACACGCGTGAAATCAAATATCGGTTTCGCACCACAGGAGAAACCAAATATCTGCGGGTCACCTACGTCTATGTTCCCGATGATATGATTATGGTATACACGGTGGACATAACAGAACCAAAACTGGCGGATGCAGTTCGTCAACAACAGCAGCGCAAGTTAGAGGAAACAATTGCAACCCGGACATTTGAAATTTCTAATAATAATAAGAAACTTAAAATCGAAGTTAACCGGAGAAAGGAAAGTGAAAAGCATTACAAAGAGTTGTTTCATGAGAGCTTAGTTGGCAATTATATTACAAAACCGGATGGAACCATAATAGAGTGCAATCAGGCCTTAGTAAAAATAATGGGGTTTGCGTCCGTCAAGGAGTTATTATCAAATAACTCCGTGACGGTCTATCCAAATCCGGAGTCAAGAGAAAAATATTTAGCATTGCTTGCAGAGAGAAAAATGCTCAGAAACCAGGAAGAAACGTTGGTGAAAAAAGACGGGCAAAGGATAAACATCATTTCAAATGCAGTAGGAAAATATGATAAGAGTGGTCAGTTAATAGAAATTCATGGACAGTTGTTGGATATCACAAACCAGAAAAATGCCGAAAGGGCTTTGGATGACCAAAAGACCAAATTAAAAAATTATCTCGATGTTGCCGGTGAAATTGTCGTCGCTTTAGATCGAGGTGGAAATGTTACATTAATCAATACCAAAGGATGTCAGATTTTGAGGCCTGATGGAAAAAGCGATATATTGGGGAAAAACTGGTTTGACCATTTTATTCCATCCGAAGAAAGAGAAAAAGTCAAAGCGGTTTTTCATGACTTGATAAATAACCGAATGCCATCTGCTGAACTGTATGAAAACGAGATTATCGCAAAGGACGGCCAGCATAAAAGCATCCTGTGGCACAACTCTGTGCTGAAAAACAAAGCGGGAGAGATTACCGGCACGTTGAGTTCGGGCTCAGATATTACAGATCAAAAAAGAATTTTGAAAGTTTTACAAAAAAGTGAAGAACGCTATCGAATACTAGTTGAGACCATGAATGAAGCCGTGGTGGCTGTTGATGAAAATGGGATTGTGACCTTTGTCAATGACAGGGTCTGCCCGATGTTTGGATATTCAAAAGAAGAAGTTGTTGGCGTCAATATTTTTGAAAAGTACAAAAACAATTTCGACTATAAGCAGGTTCTGAAAGAATTAAAAAAACGCGCAAGGGGAGTGGAGTCTTCGTATGATATTTCTGTGTTAAAAAAGGACGGCCAACAAATTTTTGTCCATATTTCTCCCAAAGCTTTGTTCGATGATGATGAAAATTTTAAAGGAAGTTTTGCTGTTATTATGGATGTTACACAACAAAAAATTTCTGAGGAACAGATCCGTCTTTCAGAACAGATCATTTCAAATATGGCTGAGGGGGTATTTTTGATCCGTGAGTCCGACCAAAAGATTATTTTTGTAAATTCGAGCGCTGAAAAAATGTTCGGCTATAATCGCGGTGAGCTTATGGGAAAAGATATTCGAATTTTAAGCGAAGCAAATAGCGCCGATGGAACGATTATTCATGACAGATTGAATACCTCAGGCGTTTCAAAAGTAGAATTTAGAAATGTCAAAAAAAATGGCCGTCTGTTTTGGAGCGATACCTCAATCTCCAAGATTAAACATTCCAAACATGGTGATGTTATCATTTTAGTAAACAAGGATATAACAGAGAGGAAACA
>CAYVXE010000145.1:0-6416 GCA_964455375.1 uncultured Calditrichaceae bacterium | reverse complement strand
CCAAACATGGTGATGTTATCATTTTAGTAAACAAGGATATAACAGAGAGGAAACAGGCGGAGGAGGAGTTAAAATATCAAAAAGCTCTTTTAGAATGCCAGGGAGAAACCTCTCTTGACGGAGTTTTATTTGTTTCGTCTGAAGGAAAGTGGTTCTGGCATAACAAACGTTTTTTTCAACTATGGGGAATCCCTGCAAACCTTACATTTTTGGATTCTAATAAGGCTGTGGAATTTGCAAAATCGCAGGTTAAGAGTCCCGATGAATTTGTCTGGAAAGTAGACTATCTTTACAAGCATCCGAATGAACAAGCTTTTGATGAGATTCATCTAAAAGATGGCCGGGTTTTTGAACAGTATAGTTCGCCGGTGAAAAGTGAGGAGGGTTTTTATTATGGAAGAATCTGGTACTACCGGGATATTACGGAGCGGAAACAGGCGCAACAAGAAATCAGGAAATCTCTTGAAGAAAAAGAAATAATGCTAGGGGAAATACATCACCGGGTCAAAAATAATTTGCAAATCATTTCCAGTTTGCTGAATTTACAATCAAATAATGCAGCCGGCGACGTGAAAGAAATATTATACGCTAGTCAGGACCGCATTCAATCAATGGCCTTAATTCATGAAATGCTTTATCAATCCAAAGATTTTGGTGCGATTGATTTAGTTGAATATCTAAAAAATCTAATGTCAAATCTTTACCGGACATATATACATCAGAATCAAAATATACATATTGAAGTAAGAGGCAAAGAGGCCGTCATCGATCTTGATAAATCAATAACGTGCGGCTTGTTAGTGAATGAATTGGTTTCCAATGCTTTAAAACATGCGTTTCCAAAATCTTCCGATGGACAGATATTGTTGAGTATAAAAAAATCGGCAGATAATATCATGACCATAGAAGTTCGGGATAACGGTGTTGGCTTTGCGAATGAAAGTTCCATGAACGACCGTTCGCTCGGATTAAAACTGATTCAAATGTTTTGCCGTCAACTAAAAGGAAAGTTAAAGGTGCAATCAAAAAATGGGACAAGTTATAAGATCGTATTTCATGCTTGATTTGAATGCTTGCAAATGAGGGGTAACCAATGTCTGCTAAAATTTTAGTTGTTGAAGATGAACTTATTGTTGCTGAGGATATTAAGGTCACGTTGTTAAAATTTGGTTTTGAAATAATCGGAATTGCAAGTTCTGCTAAGGATGCAGTGAAAGTTGCCTTACAAACCAAACCCGATCTAATCATTATAGATATTGTTTTAGAAGGCGATTCTAATGGCATTGAAGCCGCGCATGAGATCAGAAAAGCATTGGATGTCCCGGTCATTTTTCTCACAGCCTATTCCGATACGCGAACCATATCGGCCGCAAAGAAAATAGAACCGTTTGGATACATCCTGAAGCCGTTCAAAAAAAGAGAACTTTATTCGGCAGTGGAAATTGCGTTATATAAGCACAGAATGGAAGAAAAATTAAAAAAAAGCCAGCAATGGTATGCCACAACGTTGCAAAGTGTCGGTGACGGGGTTATCGCAACCAATGAGCATGGTAATGTGGTTTTTATGAATTCGGTTGCAGAAGAGTTGACCGGATGGTACAGAAGAGAAGCTCTGGGCAAACAGGCAAGTGACGTATTCAGAATTTCCGATAAAGAGCAAAATTTAGGATTTAAGGACCCGGTTGAGAAGACATTAAGTGAAGGAAAAATTGTTAAATTACCGGCGAGAACAAAAATTATCACAAAAACCGGAAAAGAAGTTGCAATCGGTGATAGTGTCGCGCCAATTAAAGACCGCAAGGGAAATGTTCACGGCTCTGTTGTGGTTTTTCAGGATTTCACAGAGCTGGAAAACATGGAAGTTTATTTGAAAGAATCTGAACAGACGCTTAAAAGTCAGATTATTAAGCGCAAAAATGAATTATTAAAAACGATCAGCGTCTTGAAAAATGAAATTGAACAACACAAAAAGGCCGAGCAAAAACTACGCTACCTTTCGAGTACACTTGAGCAAACCGCCGATTATATTATGGTAACGGATAAAAACGGCATCATTGAATATGTCAATCCATCTTTTGAGAAGAATACATTTTTTAAAAAAGAAGAGGTGATCGGACGCAAAAGCAATATACTCAAATCTGGAAAACATGATGAACAATTTTATAAAAATATGTGGAGTACCATTCTCGCTGGTAAAGTATTTCAGAGTGTGCTGATCAACCAAAAGAAGAATGGAGAGTTTTATTATGAAGAAAAAACCATTACTCCGGTGCGTGATAAAGAAGGTAAAATTTCTCATTTCATTTCGACTGGAAAAGATATCACCCGTCGCAGAGAAATAGAGGCAAAACTTGCCCGGGCTGAACGATTGGAAACCGCCGGTAGAATCGCCGGTCAGATCGCCCATGACTTTAATAATCTTCTTGTGCCGCTTACCGCTTATCCTCCTTTACTTGTAAAAGAGTTGAAGTCCGATTCGGAAAGTTTCCAGATGCTGCAGGAAATGCAAAAGGCTGCGGAACAAATCGCCGAGATCAATCAACAGTTGTTAACGCTTGGGAGGCGCGCTTATTACTCAATAAGACTTATCGACTTAAATAAATTGCTGCATGCGGTCGTCAGTACTGCAAAGTTACCGAATTCAATAGGTATAACGAAAAAATTTCAAAAGGGTCTTTTTCTGATAAAAGGGGGAAATGCACAATTAACCCGTACCTTCTTAAATCTTCTCAATAATGCCGGAGAGGCAATAAAGGAAAATGGGAAAGTTCTCATTACAACACAAAATGTGTATTTGGATAATCCTTTGTGGGGCTATGAAAAGGTGAGTCGGGGAGAGTATGTGAAAGTGGAAATAAAGGATTCCGGCTGTGGTATTGAACCTGATGTGTTGGATAAAATATTCGATCCGTTTTTTACGACAAAAATAACCGATCCTAAACATGGGTCTGGTCTTGGATTGAGTATTGTTCGTAGTATTGTGCAGGATCATCACGGCTATATTACAGTCGATAGCAAAGTTGACGAAGGTACCACGTTTACCTTGTATTTTCCAACTTCGCGTGATGATGTTGCCGACTTCATTCCTGATGAAGTAACCATAAAAGGTGGTCATGAAAGCGTCTTAATTATTGATGACGATCCGCTGCAAAGAAATGTGGTTGGTAAAATTCTCACGAAATTAGGGTATCGCGTAAGTACGGTTGAAAGCGGCGAATCTGCTGTTGAGTTCGTAAAAACACACCCACAGGATTTACTTATTATCGATATGCTCATGGAAGGTATTGACGGTACTGAGACGTATAGAAGAATTTTAAACATAAATCCACAACAAAAGGCTGTTCTCGTCTCCGGCTATGCTTTTAGTAAGCGAGTAAAGGTTGCATTGCGAATGGGTGCCGGTGCTTTTGTAAATAAGCCTTTTACCTTGCGCTCATTAGCGCTTGCGGTGCGGAAAGAATTGGATAAAGCAAGAAAATTTTAAATGCATCATGTTAAGTAACATTTAACCTGCTTATGGACAAGAAAAGAATATTAATTGTTGAGGATGAGTTGATTGTTGCTGAAGACTTGTCTTCCGTCTTAAAAAAAATGGGGTATTCTGTTCCGGCAATTGCCCGATCCGGCGAGGAAGCAATTGGGTTTGCAAAAGTCATCCATCCCGATTTAATATTAATGGATATTAAGATAGAGGGGGATAAAGATGGTATTTCGACCGCAGAGAGAATTAAACAGGAACTGAGGGTACCGGTTATTTATTTAACCGCGCATTCCGATGATAGTACTCTTGAGCGGGCAAAGTTGACCAGGCCTTCGGGATACGTTGTTAAACCATTTAGGGAGAGAGAGTTATATGCAATTATAGAAATGACTTTCTCGCGCTTTCAAAAAAATGAAGAACGGTTGCTCCAGGATTTTGGAAAAAGCAAAAATGTGGAAAAATTGTATCTAATTGATAACCATTCTATTACCCGGCATGGTTTAGCTCAATTGATCGAGAAAGAAAAAAAGTTAGTTTTGTGTGGTGAAGCAGAAAATGGTAATCAGGCCATTGTTGACATCGGAAAACTGAAGCCGCACATGGTGATTTTGGATATTTCCCATAATGACATAAATGATTTTAACCTGATCAAAAGCCTGCGGCGCGAAGACAGCCAGTTGTGCATTCTGGTCTTGACATCTAAGAGTGAATTGTATTTTGCTGAGCGTGCACTCCGTGCCGGGGCAAATGGCTATATTATGAAAAACAGCTCCAATGAAGAAATACTGAATGCTGTTTACGAGGTTTTAGCAGGAAATATCTATTTGAGCGCAGCAATGCAATCTAAGTTGTTAAATGTAATGACGCACCGCAAGGGTGGGGATATGAAAATGGAAGTGCTTGACGTCTTGAGCGACCGGGAGTTGGAAGTGTTTCAACTGATCGGAATGGGCAAGAGTTTAGTCCAGATTGCCCAGGAACTATTCCTCAGCCCGAAAACCATTGAAACACATCGTGCACATATCAAAAAGAAACTTCATTTGAAAACCGCAAATGAATTGCGTCAATTTGCTGTAAACTGGCGTCCTATTTAAATTTACCACGCCTTTCGCAACTATCTAAAAAGTAGTTTCCCTCTTGATCCTTAGCGAAGTTGAAATACACCAAAACTCGCTCCAATGCTCTGCGTTGGAGCGGCTGTCGTGCCGCCGCAGAGCATCGGCACGACGAGAAAATCAGGCTTCGTTGGCGCTCTGCATGAAGATTGATTTAAATTCAACTTTTTCGACCGTCTCTTTTTCCACAACGTCACCTAACCACTGTTGTGATTCCTGATTACCGTTACAAACCCTGACAGGGTTAATATGTTAATTGAGAATCAACAGTCTACTTCCTTATGGTTTATAGGGAAGTCACCCTATATATATTTCGTTGAAATGTCCTATGTACACGTGGTTTGTCGTGTCGAAAATTATAGATACGGGTGAATGAAAAAATTAAGTTGGCTTTATTGTACTTTTTTTGATGAAGGGTAACTTACCTTGTCTTTCTTAACAAACTTAAAAATCAATACGAAACTGATTTTAATCCTACTTTTTCCGGTCATAGGATTACTCTATTTTTCACTGAGTGGAATATCCGAAAAAGCCAAGTTGTCAGGTGAGATGAGCTCGTTGCAGAAGTTGTCTGCCCTGGCAGTCAAGATAAGCGCTCTGGTGCATGAAACCCAAAAAGAGCGCGGGATGACCGCCGGTTTCCTGGGCAGCAAAGGAAAACAATTTGCCACAGACTTAACGGCGCAAAGAAAGGAAACGGATAATAAGATAAAAAATTTGGAAACGTTTTTGACAACGTTTGAGGAGGAGGATTTTGGGACGGCGTTCAAAAACACTCTGAATCGTGCATTAGACAATTTTAGGCAACTGCAAGGCAAAAGAGATGCTGTTCGTACCTTGAACATTCCGCTAAAGGAAGCCCTCGCGTATTACACAAATATGAACACTTCTTTTTTGAATGTCATTTCTGATATATCAAAAATATGTACAAATGCTGAGCTTTCGGCCCTGCTCTTTGCTTATGTCAACTTTTTACAAGGAAAAGAAAGAGCAGGCATAGAGCGCGCAGTTCTGAGCAATGTTTTTGCTGCAAACAAATTTGCACCCCGTATGTTTAACAGATTCAGCTCTCTGGTGAAAGCCCAGGACGTCTACAGAAGCGTTTTTTTGGCCGTAGCAACAAGTGAACAAAAAGATTTTTTCCAAAATAAAATGAAAAATCCGGCTGCAGAGGAAGTAACAAGAATGAGGAAGATTGCTTTTGAAAAAGCTCTTGAGGGCAATTTTGGCGTAGATGCTGCTTACTGGTTTAAAACACAAACAAACAAGATAAATCTTTTAAAAGAGGTGGAAGATAAGCTGTCAGACGATTTGAACAGGAGATCCGCACAGATAAAGAGTAAAGCCCAGACCGCTCTTTACTTTTTTATTGGAATAACTATGGTTGCGTTTTTGTCTTCGATATTCCTGGGATTGCTTGTGGCTCGCAGTATCACCAGGCCTCTCGGCAAGATGGCAGATGCAGCTCTCAAGCTCGCTGTCGGGGATATCGAGCAAAGCATCGAATACAAATCAGATGATGAAATCGGGAAGCTTGCAGATTCGTTTCGTGAAATGATTGAGGATCAGAAAGCCAAGGCCGTTGCCGCAGAAGAGATTGCACGTGGCATGCTTGCGATGGAAGTCAAGGCCGTATCGGATCAGGATGTCCTGGGGCGAGCCATGGTTACAATGAAAGAAAGTATCTCCGGACTTTTGGATGAGACCAATGTCCTGATTGGCGCCATTCAAGATGGTAAGCTTGACACTCGTGGTAACGAATCAGCCTTTACTGGCAGTTGGGGTGAACTGGTTGGCGGTATAAACAAATTAATTGAAGC
>CAYVXE010000144.1:0-10051 GCA_964455375.1 uncultured Calditrichaceae bacterium | reverse complement strand
TCAGAAGATTCACATGCCATAGAACCCTGACAGGCTTCCACAGTCATATTACAATCACACAAACAGACCAAACTTTTCTTAATGTCACTGAGATTTGCCTTCTGTGTTTGGCCAAATGCTGAACCCCCAAAGCCCAAAAGAGATATCAAGAGTAGATATAGTGAATTTCTAAATTGCATAGTCAACCTCCTTTTTGCGGGATAAAACTCTTTCGAAAGGAATATCAGCACTCCTTTTCTTTAAGCGATCCGGGCCCATAGCGATTAAAGTACCGATAATCATAACAATACCACCGTTCCAAATCCAGCCTACGAGAGGAATAACCATCGCTTTAATAGACACATTACGCTCGGAATCGAAAGCAGAGAGAATGAGATACAAATCTTCCTTTGCCGTCTGGCGGATGGCAACTTCGCTGACAACCTCCTGTTTGCTGTATTTCTGACGCTCAGGATATAACATGGCGATGGGCTTACCATTCTGCACTACCTGCATTGCCGCTGCAACTATCCGGGCATGGTCTGTTGATCGATCTTCCAGGCCTTTATAGATGATCTTATAGTTGTTAATCTCAATGCTTTCTCCGGGCTTCAGGCTCACTGCTTTTTCTGTTTGAAAAGCACTGGAACCGGTGATACCCACGAAAATCATGACAATGCCAATATGCACGATATATCCGCCGTATCGCCGTTTGTTACGTGTGATCAGATCCAAAGTGGAGGTAAGCAAATTCTTACCGGAAATCCGGGCCCTCGTAACAATGCCCCGGTAAAATTCCATTAGAACCGTTGTCGTCACGAACACGGAGAGAGAAAAAGAAAGTAAAGGATATAAACTTGTAACACCGGAGACATAAAGTATAACAGCGCTGACAATCGCTGCTGAAAGTGGTAGCGTAAAACTTTTTCTTAAATTGCGTTGTGAAGCCTTACGCCAGGCGATTAGCGGACATATTCCCGTCAACGCCAACAGAGCTAAGGCAATTGGTACATTCACCTGATTAAAAAATGGAACTCCTACAGTAATTTTAACACCCCGTACAGCTTCTGAAATGACGGGAAATATCGTTCCCCAGAAAATAGCAAACGTCATTCCTACAAGGAAGAGGTTATTAAATAAAAAGCTTGATTCCTTTGAAAGAACCGCGTCGAGATTATTGTTGCTTTTGAGATACGGTAATCTTTTCAAAATAAGGGCAAATGAGACAATCAGAATGACGCCAAGAAAGACCATGAAAACCGGACCGACATTTGAAAGTCCAAAAGAATGTACTGAAGAAATAATGCCGCTGCGGGTTATAAATGTACCAAAAATAGTGAGAGCAAATGTCAGGATAATCAGCACCAGATTCCATATTTTAAGCATGCCGCGTTTTTCCTGAATCATAACTGAATGCAAAAAAGCGGTACCCATCAACCAGGGCATCAACGATGCATTTTCAACGGGGTCCCAAGCCCAATAACCACCCCAACCAAGTTCCACATAAGCCCACTTGGCGCCAAAAAGATTTCCGAGGGTCAGAAACAACCACGAAAAAAGTGTCCACCGGCGCGTTGTGCGAATCCATTGAGCATCCAGTTGTTTTGTCAGTAAGGCTGCAATTGCAAAGGCGAACGGGACTACAAAACCAACATAGCCAAGATAAAGTGTTGGTGGATGCATAACCATACCCACATTTTGTAGCATGGGGTTGAGACCATTGCCATCAATGACGGGGCTTGGCAAAGGTTCGAAAGGATTGGTGGTATAAACCATCAAGCCGAAAAAGAAAAAGGCTGTAAAAAGAATAACCCCTAGCGCATAGGGTAATAAATCGCGGTTTTTATGACGGTTTTGCCAAACAACTATTGCAGCAAACATTGTCAAAAGCCAGGCCCAGAGAAGAAGTGAACCCGACTGCCCTGCCCAAACCGCTGCTACTGTATAAAACATGGGCAAGGTACTACTGGAGTAATGAGCAACATATTTGAGTGAAAAATCTCTGGAGACAAATGCAACCATCAATGCAACCATGACAAAGCTGGTTATAATGAAAAGCACAATTGCCGTGCGTTCTGCACTCTTGATTAGACGACCCTGTCGCCAGCGCCCCCCCATAAACGCACTCCAGGTTCCATAACCCGCAAGAAAAAATGAAAACAGCAAAAGACCACTGGCAATAGCATTCATAACGGATCCCTTTCTTTTTTTTGGTCTGCCAGACATTATACAAAAACTATCAGAGATAAAAATTGGGGTGGAAAATGAAGATCAATTCAGGTATGTAGAAATGAATTTATAGATATCATATTTTGCGGATAAGCAGAAACTTGAATTAAGTTCATTGATTGCGTTTCCGCTACTCGGATGATTTATGTCATAGAAAAAAACAACAGAGTTACTGACATTCTTATTGACATCACTGTTTTTAGTTTCGTGCCAAAACATGAGAGGAAACAAACTGGATGCAGATGTCTCAGTCAGGCTGCATTTACATGTGAAACAATTCGGAGTCAAGACACCCGGCGTTTCGGACGGCACAACCCCGCAACAATCCATTGATTTTTCAAATTGACTCCCATGGCAGGTTGAGGAATATATTGGGCTTAGATTTAGCCCGCTAAATATGGCAATCAGTCCAAGAATTATTTGTTTATTAACGCGAGGCATATTTTTCTCATCGATCACATTTAACTTATGTTAACGACTCCTCAAAAATCATTCCAACATTAACTCGGTCTTCTGCAACCATAGCTCTTTTGTTTTTTAAAAACTTAGAGTTGTTTGATGAAATTTTGTCTATCATCCAAAAAACATTTTTCTTATTTTTAGGAATCATTTTTTATGATTTTACCAATATTAAGAATAATTCGTTTCTACAATCGGATTTTTTTACTTGTATTCTTCAATAACGACTTGTTCTAAATTTTTAAAATCCGGCATTAATGGCCATCCTGTCATTTTACTTCTTACCTTTGTTTTTCATCTTATACTTTTCCGGACTTTTTTCAAATTCGGACTGGCACACCGGGCAACAGAGTAAATACTCCTGGTCCTGGTATTCGATCACAACATAAGCTTTATTGCGATTCATTTTTTTCCCACATACTGGATCTCGATGCATAGCAACTCCCTTCATGAAAATAATGACCTTTATAGAAATTTTATCTTGTAGAAGTCAAAAAACATGCCAACTGATCATCATTCTGTAACTTCAATATTATTAAGAATTTTTTGCTTTGCTGTTACCAGGGAGACAGGCTGCTTTGAAGAATAATCTACACCCGTTCTGGCGAGTATTCATCATTGATTTTAAATGAAGTTAAAATCACAAAAGGGCAAAATTCTTAAACTCTGCCCTTTCACATAAAGAAAAGAATGGAGAGATTTGTTTATCGGGTGCGTTCCAGTTTGCCGTATGATAAAGATGCAATTCAACGACTGCTTCAACTGCAGATTCTAAGCATGCAAAATTTCCTTACCCTCTTCACCGGTACGGATTTTAACTGCACGTTCCACCGGTGCTACAAAAACAATACCGTCTCCGGGTTGGTAGGTACAACCGTTTTCCTGAATAATGCTTACAACAGCATCCACATTTTCATTCTTACAAACCAATTCTATTTTTGCCATCTTGGAATATTTTTTTACAAACTCTATGGAATATTTTGCATCCTTTGAATCAGCAAGATGTCCCAGAGTGGAGACATCGATGACGGTCATACAACAAAATCCGGCATCCTCCAAAGCGGTGACAACTTTTTCAATAATCCTGATCCTAACATAGGCTTTGACTTCTTTCATTTTATTCTCCTTTAGAAACAATATATTTATATCGAGGTAACGCCTTCATTAACATGCAACCTTTTGTCAGAAGAAGAAAGGCAGAATCAAAGAACCCTGCCTTTTTGTAGAGGAATAAGAGAGTAAATTACATGAATCTGTGGGAAATTATTCTTCGCTTTTTCTCAAACTCTGTTTTGTCGATTTCACCTTTGGCAAAGCGTTCTCGCAAAATATCCATAGCTGAATGCTCATCGCTGTGATAACTCCCCCCGTTATCTGCGTAATCATTAAATACTTTAACCGCCCAGACAACGAGAACGATTAGAGCAACCCATAAAATCCAAATCCCAAACATCATGACATGCACCTCCCAAAACATTAAATATCATCAAGCATAAAAACTTGGCCGTTGTTTTTTCCCTTTTCCTGCTTTTCATATTTTAGTTTTATTCAATGCAATATATGTGCCATGATAAAATCACGATTTCAAAAAACATTTTAATTGTTGTTTATTCATTCTTTATGTGATATTAAATTCATTGTTAACGAAAGTCCTGAAAAGTTTTTTTGCAGAATATCTGACAGAGGAGTTGAAGATTATTGCACAAAACATGCATGTAATTCAGCAATGTACTTTGCTCCGTTTTTTTCTATACACAAATTTAATTGTTCGCGGTCATTTTGAATGTGACAGAGAGAAACAAAAGATTTGATTTTTGCTTGATTCAGCCCTTAATCATTCGTGTCACTTTATTCCATTCCAACTGACACGAATGGTTAAGGATATCGAGTCGCAAACCGGCACTCAGCCCTGATTCCTGATTTTCTGCAACTGTGTCTGTACCTTCTGGAACTGTTCCCGTTAATTTTATATTTTGAAATGAAATAGATGGCAAGTAAACTAAATGATGTTCCAAATTTATATGCTAATGTATACATGCCAAAGAATGTGACGCTCGGGATGTCAAACAAATCGAGGATGAGTGGGCTCAGCAGGCTCATACAAAAGCCTAAGGTCATGCCACTCATGGCCCCAGAGTAAATGTTTTTTTTCGACGGAGCGATCTTTCAAATAGGATTGCAAAAGAAGAAATGTAAGAACCGTCCAGGGAATGAGTTGTACAACGACGAAAAGCATTTTACAAAATTTAGTTGAACATTTCATAAAGAATATGCCCAATTCACCCGTGAATGTCAAAAAAAACGCTAAACGACGGCGTTTTGCAACGTGCCATTCAGGAAATCATTGAATAAAATGGCTAAAATTATTATATTTAATCCACATTATTCATAAACGAACATTTTAAGCAGAAATGAAGACGAATGGTTGTGGAAATGAGTCCCGATGCTTTTCGGGACGGTTGCCGCAATCAGGGCACAGATTCGGTGATCGATTCAAGTTAACTCCGACACGACCTTTTATGGATTTGTGAATCATGCAGATAACAATTAAGCTCTGAAATTCCACAAGGGATAACACGATGCCGCATAAAACCAAATACATTAACCGTGAAATAAGCTGGCTCTCATTCAACCATCGTGTGTTGCAGGAGGCCGCAGACCCCACAGTCCCACTCATTGAAAGGCTGAAATTTTTAGGTATTTACTCATCCAATCTGGATGAATTTTTCCGGGTACGAGTGGGGACCCTGTACCGGATTATCAGAGCTGGTATCAAAGGAAAAGTAATTTTCGGGGGCAGCCCGCAAAAAATTCTTAACCAGATTCAGAAAATTGTCATCAAACAACGAAAACAGTTTGACCGGGTGTTTACCGAGCTGCAGAATGAACTCGAAGCGCAAAAAATTTATATGGTCAACGAAACCGAATTAACAGAAAAGCAGACTGTTTTCATACAAAACTATTTCGAAGATGAAGTTCGCCCACGCCTCGTCCCGATTATGCTCGATTCATTGCCAGAGTTTCCGTATCTGAAAAACCAGGCCATCTACCTGGCGATTTATCTGCAAGACAAAAAATCCGACGATAGATGCTATGCATTAATTGAAGTGCCTGCAGATTTATTACCCCGGTTTATTGTTCTGCCAAACGTTGCAGACCAGCATTATGTCATCATGTTGGATGATGTCATCCGATTTGGACTTAAAGAGATTTTTTCTATTTTCAACTTTGACACGTTCCATGCGTTCACTATCAAACTGACACGGGATGCAGAATTTGATATCGATGACGACATCACAAAAAGCGCATTCGAAAAGATCGCCAAATCTGTAAAAAAAAGACATTTCGGGCAACCTGTGCGGTTCGTTTACGACCAGAAAATTCCGGCGGATCTTCTCCAGTTCATTCTGAAAAAAAACCGTATGACCGGTTTGGAAAATCTCATTCCGGGCGGCAGATACCACAATGCGAAAGATTTTATGAATTTCCCGAATATAGGAGCAGCAAATCTAAAGTACAGCCAGCCCCATACATTAACGCATGCAGATATTAATTCATCAAAAAGCATTATTCACACCATCAGACAAAAGGATATCTTGCTCGTTTATCCTTACCAGTCCTTTCATCACTTCATTGACTTATTACGCGAAGCTGCGATTGATCCGAAAGTTACATCCATTAAAATGACACTCTACCGGGTTGCGAAAAATTCGAACGTCGTTAATGCACTTATCAATGCCATGAAAAATGGTAAAAGAGTCACCGTGTTTATGGAACTTAAAGCACGGTTCGATGAAGTAGCAAATATTTACTGGACTAAGAAATTAGAGGAAGAAGGCGCTCATCTAATCGATGGAGTTCCCGGACTAAAAGTGCATGCCAAACTTTGCCTGATTTCCAGAAAAGAAGGCAAAAAAACCGTGCATTACGCGATTATCGGAACCGGTAATTTCAATGAAATCACAGCTAAAATATACAGCGACCACGCCCTGCTGACCGCAGACAAACAAATCACCTCTGAAGTCGATAAAGTTTTCTCGTTTCTTGAAAATACGTATAAGACATTTGCTTATAAGCATCTCATCGTTTCACCCTTCTACATGCGGAAACATTTTACGAAAATGATTCGCAATGAAATAAAAAACGCCATTGCCGGCAACAAAGCGTACATTTATCTCAAGCTCAACAGTCTTGTTGACCAAAAAATGATCGACAAACTGTACGAAGCCAGCCAGGCCGGCGTGAAAATTAAAATGGTTATTCGTGGTATCTGCTCCCTCATTCCGGGGATTAAAGACCTGAGCGAAAATATTGACGTTATCAGTATTGTGGATATGTTTCTCGAACATTCACGCATCTTCATTTTCTGCAATGGCGGTGATGAAAAATATTACATTTCCTCCGCAGACTGGATGATTCGCAATCTGGACAATCGGGTGGAAGTGGCGGCCCCGGTTTACGATAAAAATTTGCAGAAACAACTCCGATCATTTATGGAGCTGCAGTTCCGGGACAGTCATAAAGCGACAATTATCAATGAGAAGCAGGACAATCACCATAGAAACGGACAGGCAGGGTCTCACAAACGGGCGCAGGTTGACATGTTTAAACAATTGAAAGCCTGCACGAAATGATTTTCGAAAAAACGAATTTAAACCCGGGCGGACATTCAAATAAAATCGAGGTGCAGCTTCATCGCAGTTCGCCGGAACTCGATGCCGTGAAACACATTTGCACGCAGTTGCTGGAAACCATCGAACAAAATAAAGCCGGGATTCTGCAGGATATTGACACGGAATTTCTGCACGATTTTCGCGTCGCTGTGCGGCGAACACGGTCGGTCCTTTCACAGCTCAAAACCGTGTTCCCAACCCATCGTGTTAAAAAATTCAAAAAACAATTTTCCGATCTTGGCAAAGCCACCAATGAACTCCGTGACCTGGATGTTTACCTGTTAAACAGGCAAACCTATCTCGATGCATTGCCGGACTATTTGCAACCCGGTCTTTACCCTGTTTTCGAGACCTTTGCCAAAAAAAGAAAACGCGAGCTGCAGAAAATTAAACGGAGATTGCAAAGCAAATCGTTTCAAAATCTGCTCACATCCTGGCGCAACTTTCTTGAAACAGACTTACCTGCGGAACAAGATGTCCACGAGCGGCAGGAAAGCATTTTGGAAACCGCATCGGCAAGTATTTCGAAACAATTTGTTATTTGTCAAAAACTTGCGCAGAAAACGCTCAAAAAACCCTCTGATTCCAGACTACACAAATTGAGAATTGAGTGCAAAAAACTCCGCTATCTTTTAGAATTCTTCAAGTCTCTCTATCCGGAAAAAGAAACGGCATCTCTGATCACACAATTGAAAAAAATCCAGGACCACCTTGGGACGTTCAACGATTTACGTGTGCAGCAAATAAAACTGCGCTCTTTAATGAAGAACGAATTCTACGGACACTCGCAAGACGTGTTCATCTGCGCCGCCATCGGTGGGCTCCTTACGTCGCTACATCAGAAACAGAAAAAAATCTCCGCAACATTTACAGACGTTTTTCGGAAATTTGTGTCGGCAGAAATGGTGAATCTGCAAATCAACTTTTCCACTAAAATCAAATGATGATTACCCCTATTTTTAATAGGATTAAAAGCGACGACGGCCTGTTTACTACTATAAAACAACGTGTTTAAGGTGCTGATATTTATTTAAAAAGAAATACAAAATTTTGGTTCGTTTCGCTCAAAAATCACTTGCATCTTAATTAATTTTTACTAAATTTAGTTTTCGTTTTGGTGGGCGTAGCTCAATTGGCAGAGCCCCGGATTGTGGTTCCGGTCGTTGGGGGTTCAAGTCCCCTCGCTCACCCTTGTATAAAATCATTAGTCCCCTTCGTCTAGTGGCCTAGGACTCAGGACTTTCATTCCTGCAACAGGGGTTCGACTCCCCTAGGGGACGCCACGTTTATCCCTTTAAAGGCCGGGAGATTGCCATATATTTGGACTTTCCGGCCTCTTGTTTTTCTCCCCCCGCTCGACCCACAAATCGATCCTTGTTATAAAAGTTTCTATGAATTGCCGGATTTCATGACATTTCTTTTGTTACCCTGATCAGTAGACTTATATGTTCGCTGGTGCATTCAGTTCATACTCTATTGCAGCAATTAGTGGATTGAAAGAAATTTCTTGAATTAGTTGCGAAGTTGTCGTATTGTGTTGATAATTACTTCCCAAGTATAATTTATACCCAATATTTCACTCAGGTTTATATGATAAAATCACCATATAATGCGCGTAAATTGAGTTTTATGTGGTTTATTTAACAGGCTATGAGATTTCATAATTATAAATATTATAACACCCGTTTTCGCGGGTATAGCTAGATCGTTAGAAATTACAACAACAAGATTGCTCTTAAATGAAAAGAATTTCTGAAAATATTAAGAAGAAAGCACCTGATTGTCTCCAGTTATTCGGCAAGATTGAATCACAGTATGAAGAAATATTGCAACACAAGAAAGACGAAATTTCTCCATACGGGCCTCTAATACCTTCGAACGAATTGGTCTATAAGTGCAAGATTTTGGAGCAATTCTGTTTACATAGAACTTGTGATTTTGTGGAAACATTATTTACCTCTTGGGATCAAAATCGTCCTGCGGTTGCGTTTGTGCTCGACCGAGCAATAATGGAAACCAATGCTTTACTATATTACATGCAAGACAAAATCAAAGGCATTATTCAAGACGAAGACAACTACATGGAGAAGCTCTACGATCAAATTGATGAGCTCAATCTACTGACTACAAAGGTGATATTAGGAAACAGGTTTGATGAAAAAGCCGAACATAAGCCAACTAACATACTTACCATAATTGACAAAGTTGACAAGAGAATCAGTGGATTCCGAAATGCTTACAATTTCAACTCTGAATTTGCACACCCAAACAACTATGGTCTTCAAGGACTGTATGCGAAATTGGCTGATGATGAAGTGACAACAAGAATCAGCAACAAAAACGGTGTCGATAAATTATCTATTGAAATCTTCTTTGCAGGGCTTAGATCAAATTTGGATGTCCTTTTGCAAGCTATCGAAGGTTTTGCTTACATTTATGATAAGATCTCAATTGATTATCAAAGCGATGAATGAAAGAACATTTGTAAATTTCTAACAACCGCTTGCACAGCGACGGCGGGGCGCTGGCGATCTCGGTTAGTTTTGTGTATTTTCAGAGTATCTTCATGTTGGCACGTTGTGAGGGTTGAAATCCGGCCGCCCGTGAAGCTGAGCGTTAGGCTTTTGAAAATATGAAGGTAATGAAATCAAAATCAACAAATCAAGTAGTATACCTAAGCGGGATTTTTAGTCTGGAAAAGATCGAAATAT
>CAYVXE010000143.1:0-10177 GCA_964455375.1 uncultured Calditrichaceae bacterium | reverse complement strand
TATGCGAATTCGATTGGGATCTGATAATGCTTTAAATATTTTTGTAATTTTTCGCATACAGCTCTTTCAAACTTAGTCGAGGAAGCGTGTGTTTACATACATCGTCATTTCGCTATATATCGAAATATATTAACCTTTATGGCGTAATGCAACACTTTTTTTATTTTTTTGATTTCAATCTGATCGAGAAAATCCGACTAACCCTTAACCATGGAAACCTGATGTTCCAATTGTTTTACGACAACCTGCTTTGCCAAATCAATGATTTTATAGACGGTGGGATCATCAACGCTGTAAAAGGTCTTTACACCCTCCTTGCGTGCCACAATGAGTCCGGCGCGCACCAAAATTGCGATATGTCTTGACAGGTTAGATTGTTCCAATTTCAACTCAGGTCCCAATTCACAATTACAGGTCTCACCGCTACAGAGACTCTGCAAAATACGAATACGGTTATAATGTGCCATAGCTTTTAACATATTCGCAATCATTTCTTCGGCTGATTTCATGCTGCCTCCTTTTAATTCTTTATCTTAATCACCAAATTTTCATATTTTCTTTTATTTTAGTGAGCATTTACTCATATAGAAGAATAGTAATAAATATTTCGGGATAATGCAATAAACAATTACAATTTTACTTGATTTCAGCATCCTGATTCTTTATTTTCCAAGCACTTTCATATTTGGAGTGGCAAATATAGGATGCGTAATGCGTACTTGCTACGTCACTACATTACGAGCTATTCGACCAAATAAAAAAGAGTTTTATATCAAAATAAAGCACCGAATAAAAAGATGTCATCACAAGATATTAAGCCAAATACGGAACCTGTTTACAGCATACATCCTTCTGTCCGTCACATGCAGGCGATCATTGGGAATCTCGCGCAAAAAACCGGCCACTCTTTAGATGCGTGGTTTGACCTGATTTCAAAGGAAACCATAGAAAACGAAAAGGAGTGCAGAAAGTGGCTCAAGCTGGATTTTAACCTTGGCGGCGCTACAGCCTCGATCATCGCACAAAGATATTTCAAAACGGCTTCTGAGGAGATTACGGATGAAGAGGCTTATTTAAACACCGCGGCAGAATATGTAAAAAACATGTACTCCTCCGGGAAAAATCACCTCCGGCCTCTGCATGATAAACTCATTGAAATCGGTCTCAGTCTTGGAGACGATGTCAAAATATGTCCCTGTAAAACCATGGTTCCTCTTTACCGCAAGCATGTTTTTGCCCAAATTAAACCTGCCACCAAATCACGTATCGATTTAGGCCTGGCATTAAAAAATACAAACCGGTCGCTAAATGAAAGGCTTATAGACACCGGTGGTCTGGCAAAGAACGATCGAATCACGCACCGATTTGCCATATCGACCTTACAGGACATTGATTCCATCGTTAAAGAATGGCTGCAAATTGCTTATGATTCAGATGAAAAATGAACGCGTTATTTATGCGCAAAATGAAAAGAACCTATGAAAACGATATTGAAAAACAGCCGAAGTAAAATCAAACTCCACCAACTTCGTCTGGGCCGGGTACTGGCGGGAATAGGTATCCCGGAATATTCAATTCTCACTCTGTTTTCCTTAATTCTCGGCACTGCTGCCGGGTTAGCCGGAGTCGGCTTGCATGAGGCCATCCATTTTCTTTCCGGTCTCTTTTTCACAACCTCGGAACGAAGCCACCAACTGGGGTTATTCATTATTCTTATCCCGGTGGCCGGCATGCTTATCCAAAGTCTGATGACGCATCTGGCGCCAACACGTGCCAAACACAAAGGCGTTTTGGAAATCATCAAATGTGTGGGACAAAAAAACGGACACATGTCGTTGCGTTCGACGTTATTTCACTTCTTTGCCCCTGCCATTTGTATTGGAACGGGAGGAACAGTTGGGCCTGAGGCGCCGGCTGCACAAACGGGCGCCGGTGTTGTCTCCTATCTTGGCCGGCTGATGGGGCTCTCGGATTCACGGCAGCGCATTTTCACCGCTGCCGGTGCGGGTGCGGCAATCGCCGCCATTTTTAATTCACCTCTTGGGGGGGTCTTTTTTGCCATCGAAGTTGTTTTGCTGCAGGATTTTCGGGCATCGGCGCTCAGTGTTTTCCTTTTAGCATCCGTGGCCGCGAGTGCGGTGTCACGTATCATTCTCGGCAATGAACCCGCATTTATATTTGATAAGGTCATAATCGGACCGTACAAACTGTATGTTTTTTATCTGTTGGCTGGTATTGGCGCAGGTCTGCTGTCCGTGATATTTATCCGCTCAAATGAATGGATTAAATCGGGATGCAAAAGAATATTTAAGATCATTCCGAAACCGGTTGCCATGGGTCTCATCGGTCTGTTAATGGGATTAGCCGGTTACTGGCAGCCAGGTATCTGGGGAATTGGCTATGACAGCATAAATCAAATTTTGAGCAACAGTCTGTCTATCCAGACAATTTCTATTCTCTTAATTCTAAAATTTGTTCTGGTTTCGTTGATCCTGGGAGTTGGCGGCTATGGCGGAGTTTTTGCTCCCTCGCTGTTTGTCGGCGGCTGCTTCGGATATATTTTCGCTTTTACAAGTAACCAATTATTCGGATTAGCTTTGGACCCAACGACCTACACCCTCGTTGGCATGGGTTCCGTCCTCGCCGGAATCAATGCGGCGCCATTAACCGGCATTATGCTCCTTTTTGAAATGACCAACGAATATCATTTCATCTTGCCGCTCATGCTCGGCGTGGTCGCCAGTACAATCGTCGTGCAAATGGCGGTGAAAGGGTCACTGCACGGGAGAGAACTCATAAAGCAGGGCTATTTGTATTTCCTTGGCAGAGATAACCGTATTCTGCAAACAATCAGCGTAGCCGATGTGCCACACAAAGAAATATTAACGGTTCCGGAACAGACAACTTTAGCGCAACTCATTAAAAATAGCCTGGAAAACCCTCATGACACAATCTACACCACCGACGCCAATGGCAAGATAAATGGTCTTATCCGGTCCAGCATTTTACACCACCTCATCACCGAATACCAGCAGTTAAAAGAAATGGTCATTGCCAAAGATTTATCGGAACCGCAAGTTCCGTTAATCCATGAAAATCAGAATCTTGACCAGGCTATGCATCTTTTTTCCAAATACCGGGTTGAGGAAATTCCAATTATCAGCTCAAATTCGAACGCACGTATTGTGGGAACGATTCATTACCAGGATGTCCTCAAGGAGTACAATAATGCAAAAGTAAAATACAATCTGACTGACGGTCTGGCGAATGATTTAAAATCCATTAATCCGAACGAAAGTCAGGATGTGCTACCCGGCTTTTCCATTCTTGAACTCGAAGTTCCGAAAAGTTTCATTAACAAAACCATTCAAGACCTCCGGGTTCGAAACCGCTTCGACATCGAGCTTGTTATGATCGAAAAAGATGTTGGAAAATTTGACAACCCTGATGAGGTCAAGAGAATTTTTCCGCATGTCAACTACAAATTTGTTAACGGTGACCGGATTGTCGTCTTCGGTAAAAATGAAAAAGTTCAGGAATTTAAAGAGTATGTGGGAACATCATAAAACGGATATTCCCTTTAACAAATATCTTCTTTTAAGTAACTATTCAGCCTCTAAGTCTCCCTGACTGCTGCAGGCAGGTAAGACTCAAAAGACAAAAACGATGAACAAATATATTTCATGTCAAAGAGAAGAATTAGGTGCAAAAAAAATTGAAGATGCAGCTTCTCAAATACTGAGTCATTTGAATTTAACAAATAAGCATAAATGTACCAATAATCAAAAGAGGCATTAAAAGCTTTATCATATAAACTTGGAGCCTTTGAGTCTTTGTGGCTGAATAGTAACTTTTTTCAGGAGTTAAAACCATGCAGTTAAACCTGTTACACGTCTATCGCAACACGCCACTTGGGAGAGAGACATTACGACAAGCTGCGGATTTTGTAAAAAAAACAAACGGACAGTTGCATGTTTATTTACCAAAATTCAATCGTTTCTTATTTTACTTTGAAAATGAAGCGTTGGAAATTCGACTGGATGAATCTTATCTGTATTTTCAGGATGAAGCGGAAAAACGCATGCAGGAACTGCTGCAAACCATCGGCGTGGAGGCAAATATTGTTCCCATCTCTACGCAAACGGCATCAAATCTACCCGGACTCTACACAGACAATTATGATGTCCTCAGTCTGCCAAAAGTAATGGTGGAACGTCAGGGTCAAATTCGCTTTCCCAATGTGGGCACTGGCGTGCGTAGCCTTGTAAAAACGGCGCATATCCCGGTACTGCTGTCCCCAAGACGCTTTCACGACTGGTCGGATATTTTTGTTCTGTTCGGCGGTTCAAAATACTCACTCATCGCGCTTAAATGGGCGTTGGTCAGTGCACAAACACTGGGATTCAAGTTGAATGTGTTGTCGCTCACCGACAAAAACAAAAAAAGAAATTTCTATGAAAATATTTTAAAACGAGAGAACATCTCTACCAACGCCTTCAATGAGTGGAAAATTATTCCATCAGATTCTCCGCTGCCGGTGTTGAATGAAATACAGAGAACGTCTCTCATTATCATGGGGGCGTACGGGCACGGCCGATTGCACGAAAAGTTATTTGGCAGCACCACCGAACTGCTCATCAAAAACACAGCCAATTTAATCATGCTGGTAGGGGAAAACTGCCAGACACCGGACGAACGAATGAAAAGAGAATTTTAAAAAACTATGCACGTTTTAGGCATCGATGTGGGCGGCTCCGGCATTAAGGGGGCGCCTGTGGACACGGCAACCGGAAAATTAGTTGAAGAACGATTTCGAATTCCGACCCCGCACCCTATTACTCCGAAAGCGGTGGCAAAAACAATCCGCAAAATAACCGATCATTTTCATTGGCAGGGCCCCATTGGCTGCGGTTTTCCGGCTGTCATTACCAAAGGGAATGTACGGACGGCAGCTAATATTCACAAAACCTGGATTGGTACCGATGCACAAAAATTATTCCGTGATGCCACCTCCTGTCCGGTTGAGGTGTTAAACGACGCAGATGCAGCAGGACTGGCTGAATTAAAATTCGGCGCCATAAGAAATAATACCGGTGTTGCCGTGCTTATCACCGTGGGTACCGGCCTGGGCACTGTGTTGTTTATCGACAGGACACTGGTCCCAAATACAGAGTTCGGGCATTTACAAATGAACGGCATGATAGCTGAACAGTACGCCTCCGACGCCGTCCGGAAACGTGAAGACTTTTCTTGGAAAAAATGGGCGAAACGCTTCAATGAATATCTGTTGTATCTTGAACTATTGCTCAGACCCGACCTGTTCGTCATCGGCGGCGGCGCCAGTAAAAAATCGGACAAATTCTTTAAACATCTAACGATAACGACGCCCATCATTCCCACGCAATTGCTAAACGAAGCGGGAATTATCGGCAGTGCGGTTGCTTACGAATATCGAACGGCGTAAGGCTCCCGGTGAAATTCATAAAAACAATCGCCTTTGTACTGCTCTGCAGTCTTGCACCCGGCGGTTCCTCAAAAATACTTTCGGCAACAAATGCCCACATACAACGTCTCATTTCAATTCAAAACAGCACCATCTATGAAGTCAATTTAAGACAATACACACCGGAAGGTACGTTCAAGGCTTTTACGGCGCAGTTGCCGAAATTGAAAGAGCTGGGCGTGGACATTCTCTGGTTTATGCCAATCCATCCAATCGGTAAAAAAAATCGTAAAGGCACGTTGGGAAGTTACTATTCGGTACAGGACTATCTGGCTGTAAATCCGGAATTCGGTACGCTGGAGGATTTTAAATCACTGGTGAGGAAGGCCCACGACATCGGCATGTACGTTCTCATGGACTGGGTCGCAAATCACACGGCCTGGGACAATCCGCTTGCGCAGCAGCACCCGGACTGGTACACAAAAGATGCTAACGGACATTTTTTTCCCCGGGTAAAGGATTGGACAGATGTCATTGACCTGGATTACAGGAATCCTGACCTGCGCAACTATATGATTGAGGCATTGAAGTTTTGGGTAAACGAAACCGACATCGACGGTTACCGCTGTGACGTAGCCGGAATGGTGCCGTTGCATTTCTGGCAGAATGTTCGCCGCGCATTAGACGTCATCAAGCCGGTCTTCATGCTGGCAGAATGGGAAACACCGACCCTGCACAACGAGGCCTTTGACATGACATACAGTTGGAAGCTCTATCGTGCTTTCAATGCCATTGCCAAGGGCAAAAAACAGGCCTCCGTCATCGACGACCTTTTGCAAAAAGAAAAAAAGGAATACCCACCCACGGCTCTTCGCATGCGCTTCACCACAAATCATGACGAAAATTCCTGGAACGGCACGGTATTCGAGCGCCTTGGCGACGGAGTCGAAGTGTTTGCTGTACTGACATTTACATTGCCCGGCATGCCTCTGATTTACAGTGGGCAGGAAGCCGGTTTAAACAAGCGGCTGGCATTTTTTGAAAAGGATGTCATTCCATGGCGAGAACACCCTTTCTTCGCACTCTATCAAAAACTCATTTCGTTAAAAAAGGAAAATCCGGCTCTCTGGCACGGCCAAAACGGTGGCGCCTATTCCCCGGTGATAACGTCCGAGGCGAATTCTGTATTTGCCTTTATCCGTTCCACAATAAAACAAAAAATACTTGTTGTAACAAATCTTTCCAATGCGACCAGGACATTTCAATTGAAAGGAACTGACTATGCCGGTGACTACACGGATATGTTCACCGGGGAAAAATCAATCATCTCAGCAGAGACCCGTTTGACCTTGCAGCCGTGGGACTACAAACTATATCGAAATTAAAGTATGTTCGGAATAGCTCGGTTGCTAATTTTGTTGTTCATTTGGTTGAGAGACTGAAATGGTGAGTTGCTTTTTTACAGCCGGTGCTCGCGCCGGAGTTACCGGATGGCGCAAATTGAGACTGAGTGCCTTTCCGTCCCGGGTTCAGATGATACATATCGCAGGGTTTGTCACGATCCTGCCGATAATTTTACAGGGTGGCAGATTCTCTTAGGGAACCAAATATTCTTAAACAAAAAAGAGAGTGGATATGATTGAAAGATTGAAAATTGCATGTGAACCGGAGGTCGTGAAACGCGCCCTCTATTACGCGATTATTGTTGGTGCTATTTTAATTATCATAAACCACTGGGATGCTATTTTAAAATGCAACTTCAACCAAACCAGGCTTATCAAAATGGGGTTAACGGTCATCGTTCCGTACATGGTGTCGACGTTGTCGAGTGTGGGTACGTTGTATCAGGTGAGACATAAAGGCAAAGATAGTTGAGAAGGACCGAGTATCTCAGTCACTTGCAGGCTCAGACATTATTGCAGAACACCACTTTTTGACTTGAGCGATAAGTTCCTTTGGTTTGACCGGTTTAGCGATAAAATCATCCATATCATTTTCAAGGCATGTCTGTCGATATCCCGCAATGACGTGGGCTGTTAGGGCTAAAATGGGCACGCGTATACATTTACGTTTTTTCTCCAGTTTCCTTATTTTTTTCGCTGCCTCGAATCCATCCATCCCCGGCATATAAATATCCATTAAAATTAAATCGTAAGACGAACTTTTGAATGCAGCAACAGCCTCCTCACCATTATTGCTTACGTCGACCGTATAGACATCTTTTTCTAAAACTATCCGCACCAATTTTTGATTGTCAGGATTATCTTCCACAACAAGAATTTTTTGTGGAACATTATGCTCTACGTTCTCTTCAACAAAAAAACAATCATTTTTTAGAGAATTATATTGAGAATTTTTGGCTGAAGGCTTATTAATGGCTCGTAGTAGCTGCGACGGTTTAACAGGTTTGGCTAATAGCGTGCACGGTTGAAACAGCTTCACGAAATCGCTGTCAAACTCTTTTCTAAAAGCATACAGTATCGTTTCGGCTCTAGATGATTTCAGTTGGGTTGCCAATTCCAAAATTTGACACCTTTCAATTTTTTTCAAGCCGTTAAGGTCGAATATAACTAAACCGATATTGTCGTATTCTATTTTCAGGAAAGAAATTATATGTCTGTAATCATTTACACTTATGATAGAATTGAATAATTTACTCAGACTGTCACTTACCATGTGCTCTCGTTGAACGTTTAAGTCAAATAATATAGCAAATTCCCCTCGAGGTGCAGGCGGTTTAGGAGTGAAATGAGTTTTATCTATTTCAAAATTATGGTCAAAATAAACAGAGGTCCCTACATTTTCCTGACTTTCAAGCCATATCTTACCACCCATTAAGTGCAGCAATTTTTCACAAATATGTAAACCAAGTCCGGTACCTGAATACTTACGTGACAAAGATGAATCAACCTGGCTAAATTTATCGAACACTTTGCTGACGTCTTCTTTTGGGATACCAATGCCGGTATCGGAAACCGTAAATAATAGTTTGACATCATCACTCGCACCGGCGCTGTAGGATTTACGATCAGCAAAATTAATCGTGACAGTAATTTCTCCCTTATGAGTAAATTTAACCGCATTCCCGACGACATTGATGAGTATGTGCCGCAACCGTATTACGTCTCCATAGAGGGAATCGGGAATATTGGGATCGCAATTCAGAATAAGCTCCAGGTCTTTTTCCTCGCTTATAGAACCGAACATATCCACAACTTCTTCCGCTACCTGCACGAGATTAAACGCACTGTTTTCAAGAGTGATTTTACCGGCTTCTATTTTTGAGAAATCGAGAATATCGTTCACTAAACTAAACAACCCATTAGCCGCAGCCTGAATCGTATTCACAAAATCAAACTGCTCTTTATCTAAAACTGTGTCTAATACAAGTTCTGTCATGCCAATAATTGCATTCAATGGGGTGCGGATTTCATGGCTCATATTGACGAGAAAATTGGTTTTGACTTTGTTAGCGACCTCAGCGGTATCTCTTGCCTGTTGCAGATCCTGCAGCAACCTGATTTTTTCCGAAATATCTCTGGCAATTGCCAAAAAATAATTTTTGCCATTAAACATGAACTTGGAAATAGATATTTCAGCAGGAAATTCATCCCCATTTTTTTTACGCCCGTATAAGACGTTTCGACCACCCATCTCTTTTCTGTCAATGTCTCCCCGGGCAAAATCTCTGACATAGTTCTCATGTGCCTTTTTGAATTTTTCCGGCAACAACAGGTGTAGCGGCCGACCTTTTATTTCAGCCTCTGTGTAACCAAATATTTTTTCGGCTTGTCGATTAAAAGCAATAATACATTGGTTTTCATCAACGCAAAGAATAGCGTTACTGGCGGTTTCAAAACTATGTTTATAAAAATGCATTTTGAATGTCCCTATTCAATGTTGAGATGCTTCTCCAAATTGATGAGATCATTGATGCTGGAGACCAACTCGTCCTATACACCTGCGAACTTGCCTGCGCCCCCCCGGTGTCGAGTTTGCCGTCTACAGTAGCCTTAATCAATTTTCCAAATTTCTCGATGCAGGTCATTGCTTTTTTTTTACTTAAATATGACCATCGGCTAATCTGTTAATTGGTTTTATAATAGTGTTAAATTGCTCGCATTTAAACTTATCTTTAGAACTATGGGAATCGATATCTCCCTCATGATGCTATTTGTCCCTATTCTCAATTTCATTTTCTAAACCGTCGATTTCAGTTTTAACTCATGGGAATCAGACTTATATTTTTTTGCTGACACCAATTTATACATTATTTTACTCCACAAATAAAAGCACTTAAAGCCTTCATATTTTTTTCATCATGCCGCAACTATAATTTTCGGCATGACAAACTATATATACATAGGACATTTCAGTGAAATACATATAAGGAAATTCCCCTATAGAGCAGACAGGAGACGCCGGGGGAAAAGTGACTGCCGGAAAAGTCCAAATTAAATACTTCTTCATACTGAGCGGAGTCAGCGTATGATTAAAAAACAATGATTTACAGCCATAAACTCCGCTCAGACAGAAGTGGAAAACTACTTTTTCGACAATGCAAAAAGTGTGGAAAATTTAAATAGGACGCCAGTTTACAGCAAATTGACGCAGTTCATTTGCGGTTTTCATATGAAGTTTCTTTTTGATATGTTCACGATGCGTTTCAATGGTTTTCAGGCTGAGGAATAGTTCCTGGGCAATCTGGACTAAACTCTTGCCCATTCCGATCAG
>CAYVXE010000142.1:0-10206 GCA_964455375.1 uncultured Calditrichaceae bacterium | reverse complement strand
GGAGGAGCATTGGCCTCCTGGCTTACAGCATCCATTGCCGGAATCTTGATTTAATAAAAACATATTCCGGCTTGTCATCTCGAACAGAGTCGGGAGCAAAAAATAGAAGCGAAACCGAATATTCAGTATCCTAACCGCGTCAAAAGCTGACTTTCAGAACTCCACTTTAAAGGTCAGCTTTTTTGTTTGTCGTTTTTGAAAATACTTTTGTTTGAAAAAATCGAACAGGAGTAACGCGTAAAACGGAAAATATTCAATCCATTTTACCCAGATGTTTTCCTGCCAGATTCCCGAATTTGCATAATCGATTAAAATCCAGTAGGCCAATACAACCAGTCCCGTTAGTAACAACCAGGCCCTTTGTGGAAAAATCGTCAGAAACGGAACAAGCCAGCAAAGATACCAGGGATGAACCGTGGGGTTCAGCACAATAAACATTCCGAAAAGAATCAACCCGACGTGGAATATTTGCATCTCCCAATTCTTCCTGGAAGGATTCTTTAGCTGCATCATAAAGTAACCATATAGACCGGCAAAAAGAAAAACTACTGTTGCTTTGCTCACCAGCAGAGCCAGATCAAGTGTGCGGGTTTGCACCGTCTGCGCGTCTGCCCGCAGTCCTTCAGGAATAATCATAAGACGAGTAACCAGTCCTTCCGGGAGAATGCGTTTGCAGAATCCAACGAGAATTGAAAAGACGGAATCGTTAAACTGCCATTTGTCTGTATAGGTCAGAAATCCGGTAAAAAGTTGTTTCCCGGCATCTGCAAAGGGCAAATATAGCAGTGCTGCAAACAGAATGAATAAAAGCGCCATAACGAATTTACCTTTCTTGTTTACCAACATAATAACCGGTAAAAACAGAATTGAGATAAATTTCGTCAGAAACGACAGAGTCAACAAAATGTTTGATCGGAAGAATTGCTTCCGCACAAGAAAATAGAGAGAAAGGGTTAAAAGAAAAATCCCAATGATGTCTGCATGACCGCTGCCCGAAATTTCAACAATAACCAACGGATTCCAGACATAAAGCAGCAGCCGATTTAAATTCAGAGAAAGTGCTTTAAGAATGAGCAGAAGAACTACCATCGTCAGCAAATCAAAGATGATAAAGCCGGCTTTGAAGCCGATTACAGAAGACGAAAAAGCGAACAAACTTCGAAAAACAAACTGACTCACCGGCGGATAGACCGTCGGTATTTCTTTATGATTCACATTCGGGTAAATTGCCGTATCTTTGATGCCATCGAGTTCAGAAGCTTGCGGTGCATATTGATATGGATTAATGCCGCTGGATGCGGTTTTACCATCCCAAATGTAGCGATAAATATCATCTGACAGAGAAGGTGTCGTGAAAAGCATCGTAAGCCGGAATAGAATACCGAACGCAACCCCAACAACCAAAACCTCTCTGCTGAGTAGACTATTTTTTTCCCCAAGTATTGAAAACAGGTTCGTAAATCCGCTGCCATTGAATGGAAATCGATTATCCGTTCGCTGACCCGCCACCTGCCCAAGACCTGTTTGTTTTTCAGTCACAGCAAAGAAATGGAAAACAGCAAAAAAGTACATGGCAAATATGAGCCCGAAACAAAGGAGAAAAACAGGAATCGATTTTCTGAGGTTGCCTAAAGTGGCAATATAAAGATAAAGGATTTCCGAAAGGAAGGCTAAAATAATGAAGAGTTGCAAATGTCTGTTGCGTCTGCTCATTTAATGATTCGTTGTGAACTACAATTCAGAAAAATCAGATTTTAACAAACAATTCTTTTATCGTGCTTACAGATTTTGAGGGATTATCCGGATCGCGGACCGTAATCACCAGCCAATAAGGCCCCTTTTCCAATTTATTCAAATCGAGCTGTATAATTTCGTTCGAATCATTTGCAATGATCTTCCTCTTTTCAGTGATTTCAATGGAGGCTTCCTTTTCATTTGTAATCGCTTTGCTGACTTTCCTGAGCAATCCCCCTTTAGACCGGTCTTTTACAACCTTATAGGATATTTCGAATTCATTGCCAAATACAGCCCTTTTCAAATTGTAGATTTCGAAATAGCAAAACAGAGGCGTTGATTTATGAATCTTTTCAAACGGATAACCAAAGAATTTCAACCCCTCTTTTTCCACCACAGGTAGTACTTCATTAATCCTTGTATCGTTCAGTTGGGTGAGATATTCCACGTCGCTTATCATCAATGTGTCAGCGGAAAAGTCCTTAATCGTGATATTTTTTTGCCCGAATCCTATTTCATTGTTGGTCATGTTTTGTATCTGAAAAGCGATTTCAATATCCTGAGGTGTGATGTCATAAGTAAGAAAGCTCCCTGTTTTCAGATACGGTTGGTAGGCAGACAACTGAACAGGTATTTTTTTTGAAATTTGTGAAATCGCTAATGAATCCAAATTAGCGTTACTCACAAGGCAACTGAAATTCACAACCACGTTAGGTAAATCAATGTTATCGATGAGTTGCTTAACGGGTGATTTAAGCATAACTTCCAGGTGTGTTTTTCCTTCCATGCCTTTGAACTGTGCGATGTCGTACGTAAAATCCAAATTATTGAAAGCATTAACCGGACTGTAAATAACCGTTGGCGCATTCAGGGCAATGAGATTTTCTTCATGCTGGGCCTGCTTCAGATCTCTGAACATTTGGTCAGAAACTCTCACGATAGGGTCGCCAATTCTGCCCACAGTTGCCCGCCGTCCGCCATTGGAAAGCATGATATCGGTTTCAATCGCTTCAATGTCAGTGACTGTTTCTGCGATTCGCGAAGACATCCAGAAACGACGTTTCAGCAAATCGAACCAATACCAAACCACCCGTCCACGACGCTTACTGTCCATGATGACATTCCTGAGGCTTGCAATTTCCACATATACTCCACTTTTCTCCATGAAATGGACCACATAATCGGGTGTGATATTTACGTAAGACCAGCTTTCGTTGGGAATCACCGTGTAGTATTTGAATGGCACTGTTACTAAACTTTCCATTGAGCGCTGACCACCTATATCCCGAAAACGAAATTTAGGGTTACCATATTTTATATAATATTTTCCGCGGTCATCAAAATAAGGTGGCTCTGTGAGAGGAAAATGTTTCCTTGCAAATAAGCGTCTTTTTAAATGATCCAGCAACCGATCATTTTGCGGCAACAGAGGATTAGGATTCTGTTCATCCCAATAATGACGGATAAACACTTTCTTTTCATTTAACGTCTTCAATTTCTGGTACGCAGCTTTTTGCTCATCCGTTAACAGAAGTAGAAACTCAAGTTCAAATTCATGTCTGAATGTGGAATCATCGGCAGCGTCGAACAATCTAAAATACTGTTTTTCAGTTTTGATAAAATCAAATTTATCTGATGATAAAATATGAGATGGCACGACAAGTAAGCAGAAAATCAATAAAACGAATCTTGCTTTTACTTTCATTTCGTTCACACCACATAAATGCTGGCTTATAAAATTCCATATTATACATAATATGCGTCTATGAATCTTTTATTCCAACATGCTTTTTTAGTTCCCTAAAGTCAAGAACTTTATTGTTGTTCCGGTTTTTCAATCCCTTGACTCTGTACCTACTAAATAACGCTTCTTTTCATAGTAAGATTATTTAGTGATTGACATTTCAAATCAAACTAAATCTGTACATTGTTTGTGCCGAACAGCAGGTTGATAATCTCTAATCGTTTACCTTGCGGCTTTGCTGCATCAAAAATTATTCGATTTTTACAAAAGAGGTAAATATGACCGGTTTTAATTACAAAATCGGAAAATATTTCCCGTCTTTATTTCATGCATAATCCCTTTTTTACTTTTTTCGAAACTGGTGGAAATCATAAAAAGCTGATTAATTAGCCGTTAACGGGTTACAGGAACGTCACGATAATTTCCACATTTTTGGAATGACAATTGTATGCCATAATCATGTGGCCGTTCAGGTTGAGAACATAGCCGACCAATCACAACTATTTTAAAGGAGTAAAATAGGATGCGCACAACAATATTCATTGGACGAAAGGGGGTCAAGTTTTGTTTGTTTTTGCAGGTTATTCTGTTTGTTTGCTTACCAAGTACAGGCATTTCCCGGGGCATTAGCGACAGTGAGCAAGCCGTAAATTACTATTTGGATTTTCATACATTTAAGGGATATGATAAGGATAAAACATTTCTCGAAATTTTCGAGCAAATCCCGTCTCAAAGCTTGTACTTTGTTAAAAAACAAGCAGGTTTAAAAGCCAAATATAAAGTTGTTATCAGGATCTATAATTTGGAAGGTACAGAAGTTGCCGCACTGAGCCACAACGATTCTATTTCTGTTAACGACACCGAACAACCGGCATGTCAGGTCATAAATCCGCTAATACGATTTGCATTTCAACTCAAACCCGGAAGATATACTGCAATAATTAAATCCACAGATGAAAACACACAGGCCTTTATTCAGCTTCAAAAAAACCTTTCTATCCCTGACTACAAAAAACCGGAATTATTATTGAGTGATTTACAACTGGCCAATTCCATTACGAACACCACGGAAGAGGGCCTTCTGGTTAAGAATAATAAAAAGATCGTACCCAATGTTCCGCACATGTATGATGTCTCGCAGAACATGCTGCAAGTTTATTCCGAAATTTACAATCTGTCGTTCAGCCCTGACAATCAGTACAACCAATTCGCAGTGACCTATTCCATTACCGATAAATTTGGAAAAGAAATTAAACAATTTAAATCCACATTTGAGAAACCGGGAGAAACGTGCTCCTGCGGAATTGGCCTGCCCATTAACAACCTTCCGACCGGCCAATATACCTTACATCAAACCATCCGGGATCTGGACAATGCTCGAATAGTTAGTAAAAAGGTTACATTCCACATAAACAACCCCAATACCGATTTTAATACTAAAAATTTTGTAAAGACATTGAATCAATTGAAATACATTGCTTCTGCGGAAGATATCATGCGTTTGAAAGATTTATCGTCGCAAGATCGAATGTCCGGATTACAATCATTTTGGAAACAAAACGATCCGACTCCAAGAACTGTCCCGAATGAACTCAAAATTGAATTTTACAAACGGCTGCATTATTCAAACCAAAACTTCAGTACGAATAATCAAGAAGGTTGGGACACAGAACAAGGTAAAATTTACATTAAAAATGGTCCCCCGGACTCTATAAAACAAATAAAACCTGAATCAAACTCAGACGCCGGCATCTATGAAGTATGGGAGTATAATCAATTGAACCGAAAATACATCTTTGTGGATAGCTGGGGATTTGGTACGTTCAGGCTGGCTAAAATCACTACAAATGACATGGAGCATGAATACAGTCTGCACCAACAGGAGGAATAGGTCGAAAATTCATATTAGTTTTTTTTAAAGATGACCTCTAAAATTCGGGTGCTCGATTAACCGCTTACTAACCGCAACAAAAAGGCGCAAACCAGGGCGGCATAATTGCCGATAAGATAACCGAAAATCCCCATCAGCACCCCAACAGGCGCCATGGAACGATAATAGGCAGTGGCTACAATCGGTGCACTGGCCGCGCCACCGATATTCGCCTGACTGCCGATGGCGACCAGAAACAAAGGTACCTTTAACAACCGCGCTCCCACTAACAAACACGTGATATGAATAAAAATCCAAACAGCACCGACCAGCAACAATACTGGTGCATTTAAAATACCTGCTAAATTCGCCTTGGCACCAATTGACGTCATAAAAAGGTACAGCGCAATATAGCCGAATTTAGATGCACCGGTCGCTTCGATTTTACGCAATCCGGTAAAGGAAAGACCAATTCCCAAAGTAGACACAAAAATCATCAGCCAGGTAAAATGAGTAAAAATAGAAGCGAGTTGCGGAAAAGTTGCACTCATGACTGGATTGACGATACCGTGAAACCATAATGCCAGATTCTTGCACACCACTGCAACAAAAAAACCAATTCCCAGCACGATGCTCGTATCTTTTAATGTAAGCGGTTTGCTCTGCTTCTCCTGAAAATTCTGAAGCCGCCGATCGATATCCTGCAAAACATCTGAGTTCGCATGATTCCATTTATCTATCAGATGCTGGTAATTGCTCAGAACCAGCAGAACCCCCATCCAGGTATAACCCACAGCCGTATCCACGATGATGATTGGGCCGATAATGCTATCCGGCGCCGAAACTGATTCTTTGATGGCCGCAAAATTTGCACCACCACCAATCCAACTGCCAGATAACGCCGCAAGCCCTTTCCAGGTATCCGGCGGCAGCCATTTTTCAAATATTAAAAACGACACGGGCCCACCGATGACAACACCCACTGTACCGATCAGCATGATGACCAGAGCTTTAGGACCGATTTTTAAAATGGTCGGGATATCTGCCGTCATCATTAAGACAAAAATACTGAATGACAGTAAATAATCCCGCATCCAATCATAGGCAGGCGAAACCGTCGGCAGAAAACCAACGGTTGACGCGATGGTTGGAAGATAGTAGATAAAAACCACAGACGGGATGATGCTGAAAACTTTTTTACCAATTCCGGTATCCGCAATCCAAAATACAAAAGCACACACACAGGCACAAAAGGTAAATACGGCCATAGGATCTTGCAGAGGTGACATAGGGTTCCTTCTTAAATGTAAAATGGCTGGCAATTGACGGATAAAAGTTGATAATACGCAAAAATGGATTGAATGTCAACAACAGGCAAACGAGCGCACAGACTCCGCAGATTCATCCTATTTGCGAAGCCGGGGCTTTTACCAACCGGAGAACTTGACTTTTTCGCAGATTCTCATTAAGTTCCAATCGCTGTACCCTTCTGACAACCAACCCGGCGTTATAACCGTTTTAACTTTCACCAGGAGTGAGGATGGAAAACAGAACTTATGACCGACGTTCAGTCTTTGCATGGGCAATGTACGATTTCGCCAATTCAGCTTACGCCGCTCTCGTATTGACCTTTGTCTTCTCCACTTATTTTACCAAAGCCATAGCACCAAACGAAATCATTGGTACGACATTATGGTCACGGGCAATCACCCTTTCCGCATTAACGGTAGCCGTTCTCTCCCCTTTCATGGGCGCCCTGGCCGATAACGGTGGACTTCGTAAATTATTTTTAATGTTCTTCACAACGCTATCCGTCACGGGAACCGCTTTTCTTTATACGGCAAAACCAGGACAGATTTATGAGACACTTGCTATTTTTGTCATCGCCAATTTATCATTTGAAATGGGGAACGTTTTTTACAATGCCTATCTACCGGACATTGCTCCTCCTGATAAAATAGGCAGGATATCCGGTTACGGCTGGTCATTCGGATATGTCGGCGGTTTGTTGGCCATGCTCATCGCCATGGTTGGATTTGTTCAAACAGACACTCCGTGGTTTGGATTTGTTAAAGAAGCCGGTGAAAATATCCGTGCCACAAACTTGCTGGTAGCGCTCTGGTTCGGTGTGTTCAGTCTGCCGATTTTTCTTTGGGTCAAAGACCAACAGAGAAAATCACTTCCCGAAGCAAAAACGTTGTTCATGTCCACTTACGGACAGTTAAAGTCGACGCTTTCTGAAATCAAACGTTACAAGCAAATTGTACGGCTGCTCATCGCCCGTATTTTCTACAACGACGGTCTCATCACAATCTTCTCCTTCGGCGGTATTTACGCCTCCGGAACGTTTGGGTTTACGTTTCAGGAAATTCTCATTTTCGGCATCGTCCTCAACATTACGGCCGGAATCGGTGCCTTTGCCCTTGGCTTTCTGGACGACAGAATCGGCGGTAAAAAAACGATTCAAATCACGAATATCGGATTTATATTTGCCACGTTGCTGGCGGTATTTGCTCCGGACAAAACGTATTTCTGGATTGCAGGGATAATCATAGGAATTTTCTCCGGCCCAAATCAAGCTGCCAGCCGCTCACTCATGGCACGGTTTGTTCCCAGGGATAAAGAAAACCAATTCTTCGGCTTTTACGCCTTTTCCGGAAAAGCGACTGCTTTTATCGGCCCATTGTTTCTCGGTATTCTAACAGAAGCATTCCATTCACAAAGAGCCGGCGTGGCCGTCGTCATTTTGCTTTTTCTCTTAGGCGGAGTTATCCTTCAATCTGTGAATGAAGAAGAGGGTAAACGCTTGCAGGAGCGTGACTCTTAATTGTCATTAGCTGAAATGTTAATCTCAATTTATTTAAAAAAAGTTTAACATGAACCGGGTCGATCGCCTGGTGGCGATTATTTTGCTTCTGCAGAGCAAAAAAGTCATCCGGGCAAAAGATATCGCGGAACATTTTGAAATCAGTCTTCGCACTGTCTACCGCGACATGAATGCTCTGTGCGAAGCCGGCGTGCCAATTTCCGCTGCAGCCGGTGAGGGTTACGGTCTGGTCGAGGGGTACCAACTGCCACCGGTGATGTTTACCAGGGAAGAAGCGAGCGCATTATTTCTGGGTGGTAAATTTGTGGAAAAACTGACCGACGCCTCACTCATTAAACATGCAGAATCCGCTTTGTTAAAAATCCAATCCGTGCTACCGGAAGACACACAGGACTACCTGCAAAAATTGCAGGCATCCACAGCGCTATTCTTCAGAGGCACACCAAACAATCCCGGCTTCCTGAACGACACCCTGGCAACGATTCAGGATGCCATTGTCCACCGGAAAATCCTTTCTCTTGAATACTATTCCAAACATCGGGAGTCCTTTACCGAACGACTGGTTGAACCGCTGGGTCTCGTTTATTACTCCAACCACTGGCACCTCATCGCTTACTGCCGGATGCGGCAAGACTATCGCGACTTCCGGACGGATCGAATAAAAACAATTCAGCTCAAAGAAACGCCGTTTCCCAGAAAGGAAAACTTTATCTTAAAAAAATATTTACAAGACTTTTTCACGGTTGAACATCCTTTCGAAATTCAAATTAAATTCGACAACAGAATTGTTGATTCCGTCCGCGAAAAATATGCCTTTGGGCTTGTTGAGGAAAAAGCCGTTGAAGACGGAACCATCATGACCTTCCTGATACCGGACACTCAGTGGGTTCTTTCCTGGCTCCTCTCTTTTGGCACCATGGTTACAGTCATATCTCCGGACTCACTCCGTGAAAAATTACTCGCTCAAGCGCAAAACCTCGTTCTACATTATGAGACATAATATTTTTTAAATTATTCTTTTTGCTGCTGACATACAGTTGTCACCCGACCATCTTATATTGATTACACCAAATCAAATTATTTTAATTCTAAGAAAGGAGGCTATTATGACAGCAGCACCTGTTGTGCACTTCGAAATCATTGGCAAGGATGGCGAGAAACTAAAAACTTTCTATGCTGATTTGTTCGATTGGGAAATCGATTCAAATAACCCGATGAACTACGGCTCGGTGAAAGCAGCCGGAGAAGGAAGTATCGGCGGTGGCATCAGTGCGGCAACAAAAGGCCAGCCCGGGTATGTGACATTTTATGCTGCCGTTCCAGATGTTAAAGCCGCACTGGCGAAGGCGGAACAACTCGGCGGTAAAACCGTTGTTCCGGAAACAGAAATACCCAACATTGTCACCTTCGGATTGTTTTCTGATCCGGAAGGTCATGTTGTGGGAGTGGTGAAGCAGTAAGTTTTTGTTCTATTCACACTGTATTTAAAAGGAGGCATTATGATTAAAGAAGGATTAGTCCAGCAACTAAAAACCATCGGCGAGTTTTTTGAGAGAAGTACATCCTGTCTTGCAGAAGAAGACTCTGCATTTTCTCCTAAAGACGGACTTTACACCGTTGCGCAGCAGGTCGCTCACGTAGCCGATACCGTAGATTGGTGCATCGACGGAATGTTTAATCCCAACGGTTTCGACATGAACTTTGAAGAACACATAAAAACAGTCATGGCTTACACATCTCTGGAGAAGGCCCGGGCGTGGTTTAGAAAATCCATCGAGAATGCCGTAGCCACAGTGGGCGGCAAGTCCGATACAGAACTGCAGCAGATGATGCCTGAAAACCAAATTATGAACGGACCAAGATTAATCGTCATCGGCGCCATCTCAGATCACACCGCGCACCATCGCGGGGCATTGACGATTTATTCCCGGCTCCTGGGAAAGGAACCGAAGATGCCGTACGGGGATATGTAAATCTTTTCATTCTGTTGCGGAGCATCAGGAGGATGACTCCGCAATACTAATTCCGCAT
>CAYVXE010000141.1:0-10342 GCA_964455375.1 uncultured Calditrichaceae bacterium | reverse complement strand
CTCTGCGTGAGACATAAATGGTAAAAAAGATATGCCAAGGAATTATTACATTTTTAACCCCGGACGATTGAGCCGGAAACAAAACACACTCTTTTTTCGCCGCTACAACCAGATGAGCAACGAGAGCGTTGTTGCGGACTTTGAGGAAGCGCTGGGCGATGAACCTGAATTTGTGGAGCTCGACCCTGAACTGGAATATGAGGAATCGGATGACCGCCGGGTCATTCCTGTTGAGGATATCGAAACCATCTATATTTTTGGCGAAGCTGATTTCAACCGCAAATTTTTTAATTTTTGCAGCACGCAAAATATTCCGGTTCACATATTCAACTATTTCGGTTTTTACAGCGGTACGTTTTATCCGCGGGAGTTTTTGAATAGCGGTAAACTTTTGGTGGAACAGGTGAAACATCAGATAGATCGAGCGTTGCGAGTGGCTCTGGCAAAACAATTTGTGCTGGGCGCATGTGACAATATCATCAAGAATCTACAATATTACGATTCCCGCGGTAAAGACTGCTCGCCCTTTCTGAGTGACATCAAACCGTTCAGGGAGCAGGCCGGGAATGCAGTGGACATTGCGGAGCTTATGGGCATGGAAGGTAACATCCGGCAGATTTATTTTCGCGCCTGGCCATTGATTATCGACCCCGAGACGAATTTTACCAAGCGGGTTCGACGGCCGCCGAATAATCAGGTGAACGCTCTGATCAGTTTTGGCAACAGTCTGGTTTATACGACCGCGCTCGGCGAGATCTTTAAAACGCAGCTCAGTCCACTCGTCTCCTACTTGCACGAACCCGGGACGAAGCGTTTTAGCCTGGCTCTGGACGTTGCAGAGATATTTAAACCGTTGCTGACTGACCGTCTTATCTTCACTCTTTTTAATAAAAAGCAATTGAACGATAAACATTTTGCGAAAAAGGGGAAGGTGTGCTGGCTCAACGAAGAGGGAAAAAAACGTTTTGTCCGCGAATTTGATGAACGTTTGAATACGACCATAAAGCACAGAAAACTCGGAAGGAACGTTAGCTACCGCCGTTTGATCCGGTTGGAGTGTTACAAACTAATCAAACATTTATTGGGGCAGTCGACATATAAGCCGTTTAACATCTGGTGGTAGGTTTTCCGGGGGGGAAATAAAATATTGTTGCAAAAGGTGCCGAATGTATGTATTTTTAGTCTATGATGTTGGTGAAAAGCGGGTTGCCAGAGCGCTGAAAATCTGCAGGGTCTATCTTACCTGGGTGCAGAACAGTGTGTTTGAGGGGGAACTCTCTGAAGCCAAGTTAAAGGAATTAATGCTGCGGTTAAAGAAGCTTATCAAAATAAAAGAAGACTCGGTTTTGGTGTATAAATTGCGCAATGAGAGTGTTTTTAAAAAAGAAACGTTGGGATTAGAGAAAAATTCGACGGATGCGTTTTTATGAGAGGATCGTCGACTTCCTGGGTGGGGCTGCAGGATTAGGGGTCGACGACGATTTTGCTGTTTTGACAGGCTGTAAGTGCCTGTTTTTTAGCCCTGATCTGTCGGGGTTTTAATCGAACTATCGTAGGATTGAAATGGACGGGAAGTAATGCAAATATACGTAGTCTGAAACGGTTTTAATCGAACTATCGTAGGATTGAAATTCGCTAACAACATACTCTTGATGAATTTATTCATGCGAGTTTTAATCGAACTATCGTAGGATTGAAATTCAATTATACCGTTGTTCTTCCTGACGGACAGGTAACGTTTTAATCGAACTATCGTAGGATTGAAATCAAATCAGGCGCAGCAAAAGGTTAGTGTTGCTTGTCGGTTTTAATCGAACTATCGTAGGATTGAAATCAGTTTGACGACAGCATTAACCGCATGGCCAAGCTCCGTTTTAATCGAACTATCGTAGGATTGCAAGCAGTGCAGTAGCGGTGGCCGTGGCCGTGGAACCGCCTGCACCTGCTACATTGTCACCTCTGCGTTCTCAGCGAGAGGAAAATGCTATAGTGAGTGTGTGCCCACGCAGGCTGAAGCCTACGCTACAGTAAAAGTGGACAATCCCAATGTCCCAATTTCAACTGGCCATTGTCGCAGTAGCAATAGCAGTGACACCGACTGCCACTGCACCTGCCACACAGCCCCTTTTTCTTGTTCTAAAATTTCTATTTTGGAGCACACATGCAGGGAAGTTTCCTGATACAGACCTTCAGCCAGTGATTTAAAAACGATTGTAAATTCTCTGTGCTCTTTGCCAAAGTTACATTATCCGTCACGGCTTCTCGGTGACCTTCAGTGTTTAATTGTCATGGTGGAATTTGTGTGAATCCGTTTTAACCGTGAAATCCGTGTGCCCACTCAAAAAAAAGATAAAAAAATCATTTTTTTATTTCTTCTTCATCATTTCTTCATTTTTCTACATTATTTTGACCTTCGTAGATTGGAAATAAAAATAATTTAAACTAAAATATGGAGGTTATGATGAATACAAAAACAACACAACGGTTATGGGTGGTTTTAATCGCAGGGTTAATTATTGGTTTGGTCCTTGCTGCCACCCTTAAAATTACCAAAACAACTCAGGCAAGCATCGGGGAAGAGCGTTTAACATCCGAAACGTCCGCGGTATCTGTTGCGAAGGATTCGTCAAGTTTATCAGTTGCGGAACAATTGAGTAATGCCTTTGCAAATGTTGCTCAAAAAGTGAATCCGTCGGTTGTGACCATTTTCACGGAAACAACACTGAAGGTACAAAATCCTTTTTCTGGATTTCAGAGTGATCCTTTTTTCAGGCATTTCTTCCAGATTCCGCAACAGCCAGGGGATATGAAACAGATGGGTTTGGGTTCAGGTGTGATTGTAGATGCCAGTGGTGTGATTCTAACCAATAATCACGTGGTTGAACATGCCGATGCTATCAAGGTTCGTCTCATGGATGGGCGTGAGTTCAAGGCCACGGTCAAAGGCACAGATCCGCAAACCGATCTCGCTGTTATCGAAATTGATGTGAAGGGTCTCCGGGCCATTAAGCTCGGTAACTCGGATAAAGCCCGCGTGGGTGATTGGGTGTTGGCCATTGGCTCACCGATGGACCCAAATCTTGACCATACGGTAACCGCGGGGATCATCAGCGCGAAGGGAAGAAGTGGTGTCGGGCTGACGCACTATGAAGACTATATTCAAACCGATGCTGCCATCAATCCGGGTAATTCAGGCGGGGCAATGGTGAATATGCGCGGTCAATTGATTGGTATTAATTCTGCCATCGTGACAAAATCCGGGGGTAATATGGGCATCGGATTTGCCATACCGATAAACCTGGCTCGCAAGGTCATGAATGATATCATCGAAAAAGGAATGGTGGTGCGCGGTTGGCTTGGCGTATACATTCAAAATATCACACCGGATATTGCTAAAGCGATGAAGTTGAGAAAAACAAATGGCGTCATCGTCAGCAAAGTGCAGGAAGGCAGTCCAGCGGAAAAGGCTGGTATGAAAGCAGAGGACATTATTGTAAAATTTGATGGGAAAAAAATTAAAAATAACACGGAACTCAGCACCATGGTCGCCGGCACATCTCCGGGCTCAAAGGTCGAGGTTGAAGTGTTACGCGATGGTAAAATGAAAACATTGACCGTAAAGCTCGAAGAGTTAAATCCGATTTCGGAGCGTTTAGCCAGTGGGGAGACGAATTATAAGGATATCGGCATTAAGGTGTCCAATATCACCAGCGAAATGGCCGGTAAATATCATTTGGATAACCTCAAGCATGGCGTCGTTATCACCAGCGTGGACGAGAAAAGTATCGCGGCAGAAGTAGGTCTGCACGAAGGGGATGTGATTCTCAAATTGAACCGCCAGGCTATTGATTCAGTGGAAGATTTCAACAAAATATTGAGCAAGCAGGAAGCAGGAGATACCGTACTGTTCTATATTCTGCGGGGTGAGAACAACCTGTTCTTAGCATTCACCTTGCCGAAGAAGTAAAGAGGTCATCGGTCAGGGCTTTCGCCGGCGAGCGGAGGCCCTGATTTGTGTTTTTGGTCTTGAGTATTGATAAAGTTTATTTAAATTGTTACTATTTTACTCTTGGTAGAAAAACTGCAATTAGAACATAGATAAGGCGTTAAACGAAAATGAGAATTTTAATCGTTGAAGATGAAGAGTCTTTGGCCCTAAAAATAAAGCAACTGTTGGAAAGTGAGCACTATCAGGTAGAAGTGGCTTTTGACGGGGACGAGGGTCTTGACATGGCCTTAAGTGAAGAATACGATTTACTTGTCCTGGATATCCTCTTGCCCGGTGTGAGTGGAATGGACATATTAAAGAGCGTTCGCCAGGAGAGTCTTTCTATTCCGGTTTTAATGCTTACGGCAAAAAATAAAATTGCGGATAAAGTTGATGGTTTGGACAGTGGCGCTGATGATTATTTAACCAAACCGTTTGCGATTCCCGAATTGCTGGCCAGGGTCAGATCCCTGCTGCGGCGGAAGAGCGAAGCCAAGTCGTCCATCCTGGAAGCCGGAAATGTTTTTGTGAATACGGCAACCCATGACGTGACGCATAACGGCACACGGATAAATCTAACACCAAAGGAATATGCGATCCTGGAATTTTTATTGTATAATAAAAACCGCGTTCTTTCCAGACTTTCCATTGCCGAACATGTTTGGGGAGATAATTTTGATCTTTTTTCCATGACCAATTTTGTGGATGTGCATGTTAAAAATCTGCGAAAAAAACTCCGGGATGATGTTGAAAAAAAAATCATCCAGACCGTGCATGGAGTGGGTTACATTATAAAGGATGAATGATGAAGATCAGTACCAGATTGAGTTTGTGGTATATGTTCTTGAGTTTGGCTATTTTATTGTTGTTTAGCCTGGGAACCTATCTGGGCATGCAGCAGTTGTTGTTCCGTGCTTTGGATAAAGAGAGAGAATTCATTACGGAAAAAATTGTTAAAAGCTATGATCCGTTTTCACAGACATTTAACGGATTAAATGCATCCGTTTCTCCTGACTATAATATGGAGGAATTTTATCTCGTGGTTTACAACCAGGCTCAAAAACGCGTTTTCCAGTCACCACTCGCTGACAAAATAGCCATGAGTTTTCCCCTGACCAGACGTAGGATTGAGGAATCATTTACATTGTCCACGAGTTTGTTCGGATCTACGCAACAGGTGCACTACCGGGCAGTTTCGAAAAAGATTTTTTATCATAATCAGATGGTTGGCTGGGTGAATATCGCCTTTCCTTTAAAAAATGTGGAAGCATCCATGCACCACCTGCTGAAAATTTTGATTGGTGGTATTCTCATCGCCGTGTTGCTCGTGGGCGCCGGAAGCCGGCATTTGACCAAAAAAGTCCTCAAACCGGTCTCTTCCATCACTCGCAGGGCGCAAAAGATTAGCTCGACAAATTTAAATCAACGCTTAATCGTTTTTAATGCTGAGGATGAATTGGGTCGGTTGTCTGTTGTCTTGAATGATTTACTCAGCCGGCTGCAAAAATCCTTTGAAAGCCAACGACAGTTTATGGCCGATGCCGCCCATGAATTACGGACGCCTCTGGCCGTTCTGAGGGCTAATTGGGAAGAACAGTTGAACAACGAAAGTGTTTCATTGGAAATGAAGCAGAAATTAGTGCATGATGTGGAAACCATTTCCCGGTTGAGTCACATCATCAATAATCTTCTGCTGCTGTCACAAACGGAATCCGTGGATGACAATTTTGAATTTCGCCCTCTGCAATTAGATCAGTTGCTGAATGACGTTGTCGCGGATGGCCGGGTTCTTGCCGAAATGAAAGGCCAGAGCCTGCAAATACGGGAATTCCCATCGGTGAAAGTGTTGGGTGACAAGTCAAGACTGTACCAGCTCTTTTTTAATTTGATCGATAACGCCGTTAAATACACACAGGAAAATGGCGCCATCGATGTGCAATTGTCTCTGGAAGAGAATGCCGCCGTGGTGAAAGTAAAAGATAACGGGTCTGGCATTCCGGCAAACGATCTGCCTAAAATTTTCGAAAGGTTCTACCGGGTGAATAAAGACCGTTCACGAAAAACCGGTGGAAGTGGACTCGGATTGTCAATTTGTAAATTGATAACGGATGCTCATAAAGGTCAAATTGAGGTTGAAAGCACACTGGGCGTGAAAACCGTTTTTACGGTGAAATTATCGGTGCTGGCATGAAAAATCTCTGACTTCGTTATTAGCAATTCGTAAATCGTAATTCGTAATTGAAGTTCCTACATGCTCCTGCGATATTGCCCGCCGACTTTAAACAGCGCCCTGGTGATTTGCCCGATGGAACAAACTTTACACGCATCCATGAGCCGGTCAAAGATATTTTCATTGTGAACGGCAGCCTCCTGAACCTTCTTCAGTTCCGCTTGCGTCTCTTTTTCGTTGCATTTATTGAAGGTACGCAATGTTTTAATTTGGTATTGTTTTTCGACTTCTGTTGCCCGGATGACTTCCCGTGGGATAATTGTTGGCGACCCCCTGGAGTTGAGAAAGGTATTCACGCCGATGATCGGGTATTCGCCTGAGTGCTTCAACCTTTCGTAGTGCAGACTCTCTTCCTGGATTTTACTGCGCTGATACATGGTTTCCATTGCGCCAAGAACGCCGCCGCGTTCATTGATTCGCTCAAACTCCAGGAGGACTGCTTCTTCCACAAGGTCGGTCAATTCCTCGATGATGAAAGAGCCCTGTAACGGATTCTCATTTTTTGCCAGCCCCAGTTCTTTGTTGATAATGAGTTGAATGGCCATGGCTCGGCGCACGGACTCTTCGGTGGGAGTCGTAATCGCTTCATCGTAAGCATTGGTGTGCAGGGAATTACAATTATCATAAATAGCATAAAGTGCCTGCAAGGTGGTACGGATGTCGTTGAAATCGATTTCCTGCGCATGCAGGGAGCGGCCGGATGTTTGAATATGGTACTTCAGTTTCTGCGCACGTTCATCGGCACCGTATTTGAATTTCATGGCTTTCGACCAAATTCTCCTGGCTACTCTGCCGATCACAGCATATTCTGCATCGATTCCGTTGGAGAAGAAAAAGGACAGATTCGGGCCGAATTCATTTATATCCATGCCGCGGCTGAGGTAATATTCGACATAGGTGAATCCGTTGGCAAGCGTGAAAGCTAATTGTGTGATGGGGTTTGCGCCGGCTTCGGCAATGTGGTAGCCTGAAATGGACACCGAATAGAAGTTGCGCACATGGTTCCTGATGAAATAGTCCTGAACGTCTCCCATGAGCCGAAGCGCAAACTCAGTTGAGAAGATGCAGGTGTTTTGTGCCTGGTCTTCTTTTAAAATATCTGCCTGTACGGTTCCACGAACGGTTTGCAATGTACGAGCTTTGATCTCATGATAAACCTCCGCCGGGAGAACCTGATCGCCTGTGACGCCGAGAAGCAAAAGCCCCAGTCCATCATTTCCTTCCGGCAGATTCCCGTGATACGTTGGTCGTTGTAACTCCTTTTGGCTGTAAAAGTCACTGATTTTACGATTTACGTCTTCGGTCAATCCTTGTTCGCGAATATATAATTCACATTGCTGATCGATGGCTGTGTTTAGAAAAAATCCCAGCATCATCGGTGCCGGCCCATTGATGGTCATGGAAACGGATGTTTTCGGATCCGTGAGATTGAAACCGGAATAGAGTTTTTTGGCGTCGTCGAGGCAGCAAATGGAAACGCCGGCATTACCGATTTTACCGTAAACATCCGGACGTTCATCGGGGTCGTTACCGTAAAGTGTCACGGAGTCAAACGCGGTTGAAAGCCGTTTTGCCGGTATGTTGTAACTCACATAGTGGAAACGGCGATTCGTACGTTCCGGCCCGCCTTCACCGGCGAACATGCGCGTGGGGTCTTCTCCTTCACGTTTGAAGGGAAACAACCCTGCGGTAAAGGGAAATTCTCCGGGAACGTTTTCCTGTAAATTCCATCTGAGAATATCGCTCCAGCTTTCATATCTGGGAAGAATGACTTTGGGGATGCTTGTTTCCGAAAGCGTTTTTAACCTGGTGGAGACCGTCAGTTCCTGATTCCTGACTTTAAATGTGAACGTCTGATTGTCGTATTTCCCTTTTTTGTCTTCCCATGTGTCCAAAATCAATTTGTTTTTAGGATCAAAATCCAACGCAAGTTTATTGTATGTTTTTTGCAATTTATCTAAAACGTCTTTATTGGCATCCGCCAGTGATTCCGCCATGATTTCCATGGATTTTTTCAGGCCGTGAAGTTTTTGCGCAATCTCACACTGCTGTTCAACCCATTTGTCGTACGCACGATTATTTTCTGAGATTTCGGCCAGATAGCGCGTGCGGTTCGGTGGAATGATGTACACTTTTTCCGGCAACTGCCGGTGGTTAATTTTAAGACCGGAGTGGAAGTCCACACCGGTCTTTTCAACGATTTTGTGCAGGATTTCTTTGTACAGTCTGTTCATGCCCTGGTCATTGAATTGGGACGCTACCGTGCCGTAAACGGGAAGGTCTTCATCCTTCGTATCCCACAATTGGTGGTTTCGCTGGTACTGCTTTTTCACGTCACGAATGGCATCGAGGGCGCCGCGTTTGTCGAATTTATTGATGGCGATGATGTCTGCAAAGTCCAGCATGTCAATTTTTTCCAACTGTGTTGCGGCGCCATACTCCGGCGTCATGACATAAAGGCTTAGGTTGGAATGTTCGGTGATTTCCGTGTCTGACTGTCCGATGCCGGAGGTTTCCAGGATGATAAAATCGTACTGTGCGGCTTTCAGGATGAGCAGCGCTTCGCGTACATATTTTGAAAGCGCCAGGTTTGACTGTCGCGTTGCTAAAGAGCGCATGTAAACCCGCGGGCTTTGAATGGCGTTCATGCGGATGCGGTCACCGAGCAGGGCGCCGCCGGTTTTGCGTTTTGACGGATCCACAGAAAGAATACCGATTGTTTTATCCGGGAAGTCAAGCAAATACCGTCTCACCAGTTCATCGATGAGGGACGATTTTCCTGAACCGCCGGTTCCGGTAATGCCGAGAACAGGCGTCTTCGCCTGTTTGGCGATTTTATGGATTTCATCCAACGTGGATTTGGTTTGCTCGGGAAAATTCTCTGCGGCTGAGATGAGCCTGGCAATGGATAAATTGTTTTTTTCGCTGAGATGCTGAATGGCTCCATTTAGATCTGCTCCAATGGGGAAGTCGCATTTTTTCAGCATATCGTTGATCATCCCCTGCAGTCCCATTTCTCTGCCGTCGTCAGGGGAGTAGATTCTGACGATGCCGTAACGGTGCAGGTCTTCGATTTCATGGGGAAGAATGACACCGCCGCCGCCGCCAAAAATTTTAACGTGACCGGCGTGTTTTTGCTGCAGCAGATCATACATGTATTTAAAATATTCGATGTGGCCGCCCTGGTAAGAGGTCATGGCGATAGCCTGAACATCTTCCTGAATGGCACAATTGACCACTTCTTCTACACTGCGGTCATGTCCCAGATGAATGACTTCGGCACCCGAGGCCTGAATAATTCTGCGCATAATATTGATAGCGGCATCGTGGCCATCGAACAGTGACGCCGCAGTCACGATTCGAATGTTGTTTTTCGGTCTATATGGTTTTGTCGTCTTCATCGTTTTGTTCATCTTTTTTTTAATTGCTGCTCAAATATGTTCAATAATTTTCTGGCAGCGGAAGTAGGGGAGATTTTCCCATTTATGACGCCGGATTGCAGTTTTGTGATCTCAGGCTGCATGACCGGATTCTGCCAAAATAACTGCTGCAGGTATTCATTGACCATGGCGCTCATCCATTCTTTGGCCTGCTGCTGTCTGCGTTCATTAAACACACCGTTGTTTTGTGTAGTTTCAATAAATTTTAAAACGGTCTGCCAGAGTTCCGGTACGCCGTCACCGGTGAGGGCGGAACAGGTGTAGGCGGCGGGGTGCCAATCCCGGGTAGCCGACGCTGAATAGTGGAGAGCCAGGTTAAATTCCTGTTTTGCAAGTTCTGCGCGTGGTTTATTGTCACCATCTGCTTTATTGATAAAAATCGCATCACAAATTTCAATGACTCCCTTTTTAATGCCCTGGAGTTCGTCGCCGGCGCCGGGTATTTGCAGCAGCAGAAAAAAGTCCACCATAGACCGTACGGCAATTTCACTCTGACCAACGCCGATGGTTTCTATGATGATGATATCGTATCCCGCGGCTTCACAAATGAGCATACTCTCGCGGGTCTTTCTGGCCACGCCGCCAAGTGCGCCTCCGGAAGGGGACGGCCGGATAAAAGCTTTTTGATTCCGCGCCAGATGCTCCATTCTGGTTTTATCACCCAAAATACTGCCGCCTGAAAGA
>CAYVXE010000140.1:3090-10528 GCA_964455375.1 uncultured Calditrichaceae bacterium | reverse complement strand
CCTTTCGTCTCCAATTCACCATCTCGCCTTCCATCATCATCATCTTTTTTACCATCATTATCTTTATCTTCAAAGGCATTAAACGAATTCTTAATGTTCTGTTCGATTTTAGTCTTATTGGCAGGATCATTCGGATCTATGAGACTCCCATTTGCATCCAGAAACCAACCGCTAAAATCTATACCCAAAACAATATTCTTATTGACGGTCGTTTCGTTAATTTCAACAGGCGGGTTTAGCTCAATTTGGATTTCAAGTGTTATATCACTTGAAAAATCAAATGTTTGTGCCGGATCGTCATTCAAGTAACCTTGAACCAACAAACTCAAATTTTGTAATTCCGGATTCTGATCGAAAACTGTACCGTCCTGCGCATCGAGATCATCCACAGATATTTTTATTTTATCGTAGGTGCCAAATGGTATTTGGAATGTTTGAATTTCATGAAGATTCGTAATCGACATCAAATCCTGAACAAACGGCTGATTGAATTTGAAATCAAAGGCAGAATTAAGACTGTTTTCCAATTCAATTTTTTCAATCACAACCCGTGCGCTGGTAATTGTAACCAAACCGCCATTCAACTTGTTTAGCTGAGCGCCGTTTTTTGCGGCTGAAGTATTGCTATCAATTCCTTTAATGCTGAGTTTTACCGTTCCCTGGTCGGCACCGTCAACAGAAGTAGAAGGAGTAGAAATCGGATTTTGCCCACAGCTTACAAGGAATAAAAAAAACACCCCCACACCGGATAGTAACATTCGCTTTTTCTTTTGCATTGAACACCTCATTGTTTTTATGAATATAGTCCATTAATATTTTTTCAATGCAATTGCAACAGCCATGCCACAGTATTTTCATGAAAGTCAACTTCTTTTTTTACAGCATATTACAGGAATCATTAAAGGGGATATTCAGACAGGTTATTTCCGGGATAATGAAAAAAATGCGCAAATTCATGTGCATACTTTGCGCAGATTTATTATTTGATAAATGAAGGGAGTTGTCGCAGATGCAAACGGTTATAAGTGTGTACAAAATCCGAGCGTGATAAAATGAAACCTTGCGAAGCGTGTTAAAACTTCGCAAGGTTAAAAACGATCAAAAATTCCGTACAAACTCCGTATAGAACGCCACTGCTTTGTGAAGATGATCGATGGGAATACGCTCGTTTGGCGCATGGGCGTAAACTTCGTTGCCCGGGCCAAATCCCAAGGTAGGTATTCCGTGCTTGCCCATGATGGTGACTCCGTTGGTTGAGAACGTCCATTTGTCCACTTTGGGTTCAGCGGCGAACAGATTCTTGTAACTCTGTACAGCAGCACTTAAGGCTGGATGATTCTCATCCAACACCCAGGTGGGGAAATAAGACTGCATAGAATATTCCAGTCCCGTGTACGCTTTTGCCGGATAGTCCGGAACCCAGGCTTTGGCTTCGGCCTTTTGAAAAGCCGGTAAAATACGAATCTCCTCAAGCGCGCTTTCGATGGTTTCCCCGGCGGTCAGACGGCGGTCAAGGTGGATGGTACAGGAATCCGCCACCGCACACAAGGAAGGCGACCCGGAGCGTATATCCGAGATGGTCACACTGCCTTTGCCCAGAAAGGCATCGTCTCTCAAACGCGGATGCAGCGCTTCGATTTCATTCACAATTTTGGCCATTTTGTAGATGGCATTTACGCCGCGCTCCGGCGCCGAGCCGTGGGCTGAAACACCGGTTGTCTGCACCTTCATCTCCAGACGTCCACGCTGCCCGCGGTAAATATTCAGGTTCGTCGGTTCGGTGATCAGCACGGCATCCGGACGGAATTTGTCCTCTTTCACAATGTAATCCCAACACATGCCGTCACAGTCCTCTTCCATAACCGATGCAACAACCCAGAGGGTAAGATCGTCGGGCATGCCGATTTTTTTCAGCAGACCGCCGGCATGAATGGCGCTGGTGAGACCGCCCTCCTGATCGCACGAGCCGCGTCCGTACATTTCCCCGTCGATAATTTCTCCGCCCGTGGGATCAACCGTCCAGTTGTCGAGGTTACCGATATCCACTACATCACAGTGCCCATCGATGGCCAGGACCCGCGGGCCGCTGCCGATACGCCCGAACAAATTTCCCAGCGGATCGATTTTGATTTCATCGTAGTTCAGCGCCTCCATCTCCTGTTTCATCCGGTCGATAACAGGCTTCTCCTGACCGCTGCCTTTGGCTACCTTGACGACATCCTTCAAAAACTGCACAAGATCGGTTTCGGTTTCTTTCGCTTTTGTCAAAACTTCGTGCATTCTTTTTTCTCCTTCTGCATTAATTCTCAGATTCGGTTTACAATTTATTCAGTTTCATTACAGCAGCTAATTTACATATTTCACTCTGAAAAAACAAGATTACAAATACTTTTGCTGTGAAATTCTCAAGGTACTAACCGATGATTGACTGAAACTCTTTCGAACTGTCACGGCAGCGAAGCAGTCTCCCGTCGTTAGTCAGTGGATTGGGACAGCAAAAAAACCGGCCCGGCCTGTGTCAACCGAAGGGCCCGTATTGATAACCACGACCAGCTTAGCCGTTTTAGTTCAAACACTAACGAATTATTTCATTATGCCACACTTTCTCCAAAAAGATTCTCCAGGGCATGATTCTGATTCCGGCATGGATTCGTTCCGACTTTTCGTTGCAGACGACCAAAGCTTCTCGAGGTGAGTATTCCTCAATGAACGCCATCAGCGGCCGTAAATCCCGGTTGTCGACTCGGGCCGCCCCTTTCACCTCTATGGCAACTTCACCACCCGCTGAAACGAAATCCACTTCAAGACCCGATTTCGTTCTCAAAAAATCAATCGTATAGCCTAATTCACTAAGAGAACTGTGAGCCGCCAGTTCCATAAACAAGTCCGTCCTAAGAAAATCAAATACCAGACTGTCAGGAAACTTTGCCTTGAGAAAGGTTGACTTTCCGGTTTTTCGCGGCCTCATAAAAAAGCCGACTGCCTCTCCGGCAAATCAATTTTCAAGCGTCTTTCACCCATATCCATTTCGAGCAAATTTCCATAATAGTATTTATATAATGAAAATATTGCCCTGCCAAAAGAACAGTTAATGAATCGGTTTAATTTGCATCGAGGGTCTGCGTAACCCGGCTCCCGCCGGATCACGCATAAAATGCGGGTTACAGACAGAAACTTTTATTTTGTAATATCAAATCCGCGCTAATTCCTCCAATCCGTTCTCTGCCCCCTCCATGGTCTATTCTTTTTCCTGGTTCTGACTTGTCAATGGTTAATTTTTTCAGGATAATTTAACCTGCTCATTAAACTCTTTGATTAACGTATCAATTTCTTCCATTTGTGCCTGGATATTTGTCCAGTACTCCGGCCAATCGTACCATTGCGCATTGAGTTCATCTACCTCTTTACCTTGCTGCTCAACCCAGGTAAAATATTTGAGATTATGTACCCTCTTACGTTCCGGATAGGTGAGCTCCAGCATGGAATCTGTTTTAATACCCAGCAAATAACTGTGATAATCCCGTACCGCCTGTTCACGGGAATATTCTCCATACTCCTCATGCAGCTCAGCAATCCGGCTGTGGTACAAATCCATGGAATCCGTAAAAACAGTAAAAATGGTATCTTTTTCCGTGAGCTCATAATATTTTGCAAATTTGATCGCCGCCACCAGGTTGCCAACACTGGAAATACCAAGCAGCGGCAGCCGTTCGATAACCCCGTCCGTCAATCCGATACCGGCAAGGAAATCGTTGCCCACCGGTTCATTGAACAAACGGATGACATTCATGCAGTATTCATCATCCACAGCAACAACCATGTCGGTATTGCGAACATTGTGAATCCACGGCACATGTTTATCTCCAATGCCTTCGATACGGTGACCGCCATACCCGTTTTGCAACAGGGTTGGACATTGCAGCGCTTCGGCAGCTACCACTTTACATTGAGGAAATTTTTGTTTCAGGTAGTCTCCGCAGGCGATGGTTCCGGCTGATCCGGTAGAACTGACAATCCCGGCAAACCGTTCTCCATCATTAAGCTCGCGGGTAATGACCTCTTCAATAGCCCGCCCGGTAACATGGTAGTGCCAGAGATAATTGCCAAACTCATCAAACTGATTGAAAATAACCACATCATCGCGCGTTTTGCGCAGTTCCCAGCATTTGTCATAAATCTCTTTAACATTGGATTCACAACCGGGCGTGGCGATGACTTCACTGGCAATACCTTTCAACCAGTCAAAGCGCTCCTGACTCATTTCTTCGGGCAAAATGGCAATGGACTCGCAAGCAAGAAGAGCTGAATTGTAGGCCCCGCCACGACAGTAGTTGCCGGTGGACGGCCATACCGCCTTATATTTTGTAGGATCAAACTGACCGGTCACCAACCGTGGCACCAGACAACCGAAACTTGCACCAACTTTATGCGCACCGGTAGGAAACCATTTTCCGACCAGTCCGTAAATCCGTGCTTTCACCCCGGTAATTTCAGGCGGAATTTCCATAAAATTTACGCCGTCAAACTGCCCGCCTTTCTCCTTTGTTTCATTTTTCCAGGTAATCCGGAATAAATTCAATGGATTCACTTCCCACAGTTCAACATCTCTTAGTTTGTTTTTTACACTTTCAGGAATTCGTTCAGGGTGAATCATCTGCTCAAAAGTCGGAATAATGATATTTCGTTCCCTTGCACGTTGGACTGTGCGTTTGAGCAGCCCGTTATTTATACTCAAATCTATCATTCTGCTCGCCTTTCATCTAAATTAATTTAAACACACCCCACGGCATTTTTAAACAACGTTACAATATAGGAATTGTTTGGCAAAATTCAAGAGTGAAAGCACAAATTTCAACATCCGAATTTCAAATCGATCTCAAACATACAAATCTCAAATGAGGACGAACATCTGTCTTTGAAATAGTAGTTTTTCATTTGGTATTGGGGCTTTAGAAATTACGGCTTTACGACGATCCCCACCTCACCGCAATGACTGCTAAGCACTTGCAGAAGACGCAGAAAAAAAGCATTTTATAACCTGAATGATTCACAAACCTGAATCTAATGACCGGACAAGGTATTGTGAAACATGCCAAATAGGAGTGTCATTTCAAATCCGGCGTTTCTTGCCGGATGAGAAATCTTTATTTGCTGGAATCGTTGCAGTTAGAGATTTCTCGTCAGGCATGTGCCTGACTCGAAATGACCATTCGGGGAAGCAGCGGATAAAACCAGAGATTTGTGAATTAATCAGGATAAATAATACCCCATAAACGCCGATAAAAAGGTGACGACATTATTTAAAATTATTTGACAATTCATCTTAACAATTCTTAACTTGCTTTAACAGGTTGATGTTCTTATTTTGATTTATGCACTTTCAGCGACGTCAATTTTTCATTTCCATTGCTGCTTGTTTGCTTTGCATAACGACCCCCTCTTTGAGCGCTTCCCAATCTTTCGCAAGCTCAAATACAACAAAGACCGAACGCATTAGTTCAAGCGAACTGATCTTATCGCTCAAACCGTTTGATGTAAACATCACGTCATTTGTTTATAACCACAAAAAGTATGAACAAATTCAGGTGCCCGGATTCGGAGCGTTACAACAGCCCGGTTCCCCCATGCTTCCGGAAACCGCCGCATTGTTGGAAATTCCCGAAGGCACACGCATTCAGGTAACGGTTCTGGAAAATGCGTTTGAAGAAATCGAGCGGATTCATGCGCTACCGGTACCAACCATGGAAGAGGGCTTAACACAGAATGGCGTCATAACCCGTTATTTGGAAAAACAGGACGTCTATCAAAAGGATGCTTTCTTGCCGCTAAAGCTTGCAGAGTACACCGGTGACGGCCGGGTACGAGGCAGACGAATCGCCAGAATTCAACTCAATCCGGTACAATATAATCCGGCACAGAAAAAACTCAGAGTCTACCATAAGTTGAAAATTAGGATCGTATTTTCATCAGACGTCGCAGCCCCGGGAAAAAGTCCACCGGCAAAAACGCCGGATGCATTTCAAACATTTGACCGCTATCTGAATTTACGACAGCCACACACACAACCGCAAACAGATGTCACGTGGTCACAGACAAAAACGAGCTGGTACAATCCCGATTTTACCTATCTTAAATTGTTTGTAAAAGAGAACGGTATCTATTCGATTTCTTTTGACGAGTTGGTAGGTGCTGGTTTGAATCCCGGATTCTTAAACCGGGACAAGATCAAAATTTTCAACAAAGGTGAGCAAATTCCACTTTGGATCGACGGTCCGGAAAACCAGCAATTAGACGCCGGAAACGTCATTTACTTTTACGGCCAGCGCCACCAAAACGACAGCACCTACTACGATTTTTACAGCGACACCAATGTTTACTGGCTGACCGCAGACGGGGAACCGGGCCTGCGCTACCAGTTACAAAACACATCAAACCCCAATGCCGCAACAGCCAGGTTTTACGACAATGATCTGCATTTAGAACAGGAAAATCTTTTTCACCGGTCAAACGGGACCACTGCCATCGATCCCAATGAAAGGTGGATCTGGCGCTATTTGTTCCCGGATCAACATGAGATTTTCAATTTTGAAGTGAACGGTCTGGTCACGGATGTGGAGGTCTGCACCCTGCGCGTGCGGCTACAAGGCACCACCAGCGATCCGGCTTCTCCCGACCATCATGTGACCATTCACCTTAACCAAACACAAGTTGCTGACGCCTTTTTCGATGAAAGAGAAGAGTTGATTTTACAGACCGTTTTTCCGGCATCCCTGTTAAAAAATGGTTTGAACAAGTTTGACTTACATCTGGTTCCGGACACCGGTGCAGAGGTAAACCAAATCTACCTCGACTGGGTGGACATTATTTACCCGCGCACTTTTTCCGCTGCATCGAGTCAACTCATATTTCAGTCAGGCCCACGGAACGGAACCACAGAATTTTCACTCTTCAATTTTCAGGATTCTCATCTTCAGATATTTTCGCCTTTAGATGAAAAAGTTTGGCAACCACAGCAGGAGAAACGTTCCGTTTATCACATCGAATCATCGGGATTTGATGACGGCAATTATGTGCGAGCGGATATCGATTTCCAGCATTTTGAAAGCAGGTCACGCGGGCACCATCTGTTTGTCATTGACCGGCAAACGGGAGTGGTGGAGCACAGGAATTTTGATACGTTTGCCTCGCAGGATGACTCAGAAGCAATGGCCGAATTTATCAACCAATTGCCTGAAAACACGGTGGTCTTAGCGGGGATCGTGGATGAAGGCTCTGCGAGCATGACCGAAGATGCTTACCTTGCCCTGGAGTCCCTAGGCAGCACGATGACCCGGCAGGTAGGTTTCCGGGACTCGTGGTCGCTCATCGGCAGAAAGAGCGCGGCCGCCGGCACAGTTACGGAATCCTTAAACAAGCACTTTTCCGGAAAGGCCGTGGC
>CAYVXE010000140.1:0-2990 GCA_964455375.1 uncultured Calditrichaceae bacterium | reverse complement strand
GGTTTTCGCACTGCCGTCGTGGACGTTGAGGACATTTACGATGAATTTAACTTTGGCATTCGCCACCCACAAGCCATCAAAGACTTTCTCAAATACACCTTTGAAAATTGGCAGCTACCGGCGCCGACTTTTGTGGTACTTTTCGGTGATGCATCATGGGATCCGAAGAAAAACATGCCGGAATCGGTAAAAACGAATTTTGTACCATCATACGGTATTCTCGTTTCAGACAACTGGTACGTATCGCTGGACGGCCAGGACGATGTGCTTCCGGACATGTTCGTCGGTCGGATTCCCGTTGAAACAGCCCAACAAGCAGACGCGGTCGTACAGAAAATTATCGCTTATGAACAGTTACCTTATGCAGCCTGGAACAAAAAATTTATGTTTATGGACGGCGGCATCAACAGCACTGAACAGACCATTTTTCTGTCTCAGGCAAACGCCCTTATTCAACAGCAGATCGACGTTGCACCATTTCACGGCCTTCCGTTTCAATTCAACAAAACGACACAAGAAGCCATCACCCAAAACTTGCGCAGAGACGCGGCGGAGAAAATCAATCAGGGCGTGTTGTGGGTCAATTTTCTGGGACATTCCGCAAGTACAGTCTGGGACATCGACATCGGCCAACCGGATGAGTGGCAGAACACAACGATTTTTCCATTTATGACCGGAATGTCCTGTCATTCTGCGCGATTCGCCAATCCCACTCATAGTTCATTGAGTGAAGACTATTTTGTCAATCCCATTGGCGCCTGCGGTTACTGGGGTTCTTCCGGATTCGGATTCATTACTCAGGATTTTTTCCTTTTGGAAGGACTGTTTTCAGCCGTCACTCTCGATACCGTGCGCAGTCTCGGAGAAGCCACCACCGCGGCAAAATTTCACTTGTGGCAGGTTTTAGGCGATGCCTCCCGCACGCGCAGAACCATCAACCAGTATGTACTCATCGGCGATCCGGCTTTAAATCTGATCATCCCAAAGAAACCTGAACTGGCGCTTTCTCCTCAGGATATTTCCTTCTCTTCACAGTTGCTTCTACTCTCGGATTCCACTGCCACCGTAACGGCGGCCGTGCATAATTACGGCTACGCGCCGCAAGACAGCACAGTCGTAGCGTTTTCCGCGGTAAATCCGGATGGTTCAAATAGCCGGATCGCTGCCATGCCTTTGGCGCCGTTTGGCAATTCCGATTCCGTATCCGTGCTGTGGAAGCTGCGAAACACACCGGGAGAATACCAGATTCAGGTGCAGATTGACCCGGACAACAGCATCGATGAAGAGGATAAAACCAATAATTTTGCTCAAACCAATGTTCACCTTTTTGCATCTGACTTAACGTTGATCAAACCCGTTGAATTCGGCATCATCCGTACTGGTAAACCGGTACTGGTCACCACAAATTCACAGGCCGACTTCAAAAACTTAACCTACATTTTCGAAGTCGACACGTCATCTTCATTTCAAAGTAATTTTTATCAAACGTCCGGTTCTCTGCCAGAGGGCAAATTGGTCACAACCTGGCAGCCGAAACTACCGGCGCCCGGTATCTATTATTGGCGCGTGCGGACATTTAACGGGCAAACATTCGGGCCCTGGGCAAACAGTTCATTCGAATACACAACAGAGCAAGCAGCAGCATGGCGACAGAGCACAGCCTTGCAATTTGATCAAAACAGTTTAAACCAGACCGAGACCAAATCGACCGGCGGTGTGCAACTCAAACTAAACAAAACACTCTACGAGGTGCAATCCGCCGGGCTCATGGATGGAAATTTGACAGCCATTTTTATCGACAACAAAAATGTTGCTCAGAGCGCCAGAGGCCACAATCTGGCGGTGTTCGATGAAAGGGACGGTTCATTGATCGAATTTCGTAATTTCGATACCTGGAAAGACGCAGCAAATGCCGAAGCGATGGCAGCCTACATAAACGCCCTGCCATCCGGCAGAATCGTCGTCGCCGGAATAAAAGACGACGGCACCGGTTCCATGACGGAAAATGCCTATCTGGCTCTGGAAAGCATCGGCAGTCAGTTGACACGCCAGGTGGGTTTCCGTGACGCATGGGCCATTATCGGACAAAAAGGTGCTCCCGCAGGGTCGATGCCGGAAGCCTGGAAACCTTCCGGCGAAGGCCCGGTTGCCGTATTCGATACATTGAACCGATTTGCGAAATTCGGTACAATCCTGTCCACACCCATCGGCCCGGCGCTAAGCTGGAAGTCCGCAAAATTTCAACTCCTGCCGGGAACTGAAAATGATTACCTGACATTTTCTGTTTTAGGGAAACAGAAGAAGACAGCAAAAGTCGACACTCTGTTTGCGAACCTTGCTCATCCCGAATCCGTGGATCTTACCGCAGTCGATGCCTCCGTGTATCCAACAATCCAATTACAGGCGAATTTTTCTTCGGGAAACGGTTTGCAATCGCCAACGTTAAAGGCATGGGCAGCCGACTTTGAACAAGCCCCGGATTTAATCATCGGCCGCGGCGCCATCATTTTCACTGCGGACACCGTGCTTGTGGGCAACGATATCCAGTTGGAATTGACCTACGGCAACTTTGGAGTCACAGCCAGCGACAGTTTTACGATTCAGTTCACAACATCAAACAAAAATGGAACACAAACAGCCGTGCACCATGTCAGCGTTCCGGGTGTCAAACCCGACTCCTACAAACGGGTCAACTTATTTTTACCCACAAACCATTTGTCAGGGAAAATCAGTTTAGCCGCTCATTTGGATATATTGAATGAAATACCGGAGCTCAATGAAACCAACAACGACTTCAGGAGTCATTTTGGGGTAGCGGAAGACACGGTCAAACCGGAAATACGTATTACGATCGACGGCAGAACCACAACTGTAGATGATTTTGTTTCAGTCAATCCCGAAATTATCATTGAAATTCATGAGCAGTCAAACTGGTCGTTGGCAGACAGCTCACGCCTGACATTGCTTTTGGATGGTCAAAACGTCCATTT
>CAYVXE010000139.1:0-10542 GCA_964455375.1 uncultured Calditrichaceae bacterium | reverse complement strand
TCCTCAATCACCCTGGCGTCGGGGATTATACGAATGAGAAGCATGAAGAAAATCCCCAACGAGCGACGGAAAATGCAACCGTTCACAGGCAATTCTGTTTTGCGGTCGATTACCTTTACTGATTTGCGCAGACCTCTTTGTCTTTATTGGGACAGGATAAGCAGGAATCCTCTGTTTCAGTCTCGCAAAGTCCATCGCTGCAGCAGCCGCCACCGTTCTTTTTAAACTGACTGAATTGCAGCATCGCCGCCATAAACAGAAATCCGAAAACCAAAAATCCAAATACCACGATATATTCACGCATACATTTTCTTCTCAGTTAGTTGCCAATAATTCTCTGAAATTCGGAGTCATTTTTTCCACAAACTGTCCATCACGCCTTATTAACATGAAAACCGGCAGGTTTTGTTGCACCGCAAAGTCGAATCCTTTCTCCGGACCTAACACATCGATGGCCGTTGCAAAAGCATCCGCAACCATGCACGACGTGTGTACCACGGTGACCGACGCTAACTTATGCGTAATCGGTCGGCCTGTCCTCGGGTCGATGGTGTGCGAATAGCGGACACCGTTTTCTTCAAAATAGTTAAAATAATCTCCCGATGTGGCAATGGCTCTATCGCTGATCAGAAGAACTTTTTCGATCCCCGAAGGATTGTCCGGAGACTCTACGCCGATGCGCCATGCTGTTCCCGTGGAATTATGTCCTCTCGTCCGCACTTCGCCGCCGATTTCAACCATATAATTTTCGATGCGGTTCTTCTCAAGATAGTCTGCGACTTTATCCACACCAAAGCCTTTAGCGATCGCTGACAAATCACAATAAATGGCCGGTTTCGATTTTTTTACAGCCGGAGGATTCAAGCGCACGGTGATGTTTTCATATCCAATCAGTGCTTTGCGTGTTTCGATGTCACGATCAGGCGGAATTTTGGTGGGACGGTTTTCCGGCCCGAATCCCCAGAGATTCACCAACGGTCCCACCGTCATATCAAAAGCGCCGTGTGACAATTCCGATGTCTTTATGCTTTGCCGCAAAACCTTTGCGAGATCAGCTGAAACAGAAAACCAATCTGTTTCCTGGTACCGGTTAAATTTCGAAAGTTCGGACTGCTTCATGTAAGTCGACATCTGCAGGTTCACTTGCAGCAACAGTTCATTGATATCCGCTTCGATATATTTTGGGGCTAATTGCTGTGTGATACTTTCAGACGTTACGATTTTCACCGTAAAACTGGTGCCCATGGTGCGGCCGGTGACCGTCATTAAAGCATCGGTGGCCGGTGTTTTTGCACAGCCGGTGCACAGGAAGCCGGCAACAAGCAAGCGCAAGAAGAAATTTTGGGACGTTCGAATCAATGATCGCCTTTCGTTGCTACGATTTTTTCTTTTTCCATTTCCAATCTTCATAATACTCCCAACTTACGCTGGCGTTGAGAGCGTGCAACTCCTGATCTTTTTCCTGTAAGCTGGCTTTCGTCACATCACCGGCAGAAAGCAACCCGATATATTGCCCATCTCTTTCAATGAGCAAATGCCGCAACCTCTTACCGAGAAAGATATCGTTTAAATTGTACACCGTCGCTGTATATGGTGCCGACTTTAAATCCCTGGTCATATACTCACTGATCTTTGCGGTTTTCGGATCGAATCCGGCCTGAACCGTATTTTTCATTAAATCCCGCTCTGTCCAGATACCGACAATTTTATCCTCTTCCTTTACCAAAACCGCGCCGATATTTTTATCGACCATAAACGTTAAGGCATCGTGGATAAGCGTATCCGGTTCAACACTAAGCATACGTTTATCTTTTGTTTCAAGTATTTCAAGAGCAGTTTTCATACATTTCTCCCATGAAAGAAAGCGTTTGAATGATGTTTGTTGACAATTTAGTAAACCATGTTAAGGAATTCAATATTTCATGAACGTAAAAGTTCCTTATCCTCCGAAATCATCATACATAATGTTTTCCGGTTCGACACCTAAATCATCCAACATTTTTGTGACCGCACTGTTCATCATTGGCGGGCCGCAAAGATAGTATTCACAATCTTCCGGCGCCGGGTGCTCCTTTAAATAATTATCATACAAAACCTGGTGAATAAAACCCACGTGGCCGGTCCAGTTATCCTCAGGAAGCGGCTCCGACAGACCGATATGCCAACTGAAATTATCGTGCTCTTTGGCAAGCTGATCAAAATCTTCAACATAAAACATCTCCCGAAGACTTCTGGCGCCATACCAGTACGAAATCTTGCGCTTCGAATCAAGCCTTTTGAGTTGATCAAAAATGTGTGAACGCATGGGCGCCATGCCGGCGCCGCCACCGATGAAGATCATCTCAGCATCAGTTTCTTTGGCGAAAAATTCTCCATACGGTCCGGAAATCGTCACCTTATCACCGGGCTTTAAATTGAAAATGTAAGAAGACATCTGTCCCGGCGGTACATTCGGCATTCTTGGCGGCGGCGAAGCAATCCGGACATTCAGCATGATAATGCCTTTTTCCTCCGGATAATTGGCCATGGAATACGCGCGAACAATGGGTTCATTCACTTTCGACACAAAACGCCAGATATCGAATTTATCCCAGTCGGGTCGATACTCCTCCTCGATATCAAAATCCGTGTATTTGACCGTATGTGGCGGTGCTTCGATTTGAATATAGCCGCCCGCGCGGAAATCGACATTTTCACCGGCAGGCAACTCTAAAACCAATTCTTTAATAAAGGTCGCAACATTGTGATTTGAACGGACGGTGCACCCCCACTTTTTGATGTCGAAAACTTCAGCCGGCACTTCAATTTCCAAGTCCCGCTTTACCGCTACCTGACAGGAAAGCCGATAGTGTTCCCGAATTTGCTTCCGGTTCAACTTCGAAGTTTCCGTCGGCAGCACATCCCCACCGCCGTCTTTGACGATAATTCTGCATTCGCCACATGTCCCTCCACCGCCACACGCAGACGGAATAAAAATTTTCTGCCCGGCAAGTACATTTAACAATTTTCCACCGATTGGAACATTTAATGATTTATCAGCATCACCGTTAATAAAAATTTTTACATTCCCCGTTGCTACTAACTTAGATTTTGCAATCAGAATAACCGCGACCAGCGCCAGAACAATCACAATGAACATTGAGACGCTGAGCATTATCAGGTTAAAACCAGTCATGAATGAACCTCTCTACAATTGAATTCCTGAAAATAACATAAACGCCATTGCTATCAGTCCCACCGTAATAAATGTGATCCCAAGACCCCGCAGGCCTTTCGGAACATTACTGTATTTCATTTTCTCCCGCACGCCGGCTAAGCCGATAATGGCGAGGCCCCACCCGGCGCCCGAACCGATTCCGTAGACGACGCTTTCCCCAAACGTGTAAGACCTCTGCACCATAAAAAGAGATCCGCCTAAAATAGCGCAATTTACAGTAATCAACGGCAGAAAAATTCCCAAAGCGTTGTACAATTTAGGAACATATTTATCCAGGGCCATTTCCAAAATCTGTACGATTGCGGCGATAACCCCGATGTAGGTAATAAGGCCGAGAAACGTTAAATCCACATCGGGAAGACCGGCCCAACTTAACGCCCCCGCTTTCAAAACATGTACATAAATCAAATTATTGACCGGAATGGTTATCGCTTGCACAAATGTAACGGCAATGGCTAAACCGGCTGCGGTTTCCACTTTCTTGGAAATCGCCAGAAACGTACACATACCCAGAAAAAAAGCAAGCGCCAAATTTTCAATAAAAATTGACTTGATCAGCAAACTCAAATAATGTTCAAACATAGCTTAGTCCTCTTCCACTTGTTCCGGTTTCCAGGTTCTGAGACCCCAAATCAAAAGCCCAATGAGGAAAAACGCGCTGGGCGCTAACAAAAACAGACCATTGGGCACATACCATCCACCGTCTGTGGTCGCAACCAAGACCGTTTGTCCCAACAATTTCCCTGAGCCAATCAATTCTCTGAAAAATCCTACAATCAACAAAACAACACTGTAACCAAGGCCGTTGCCGATGCCGTCCAGGAAGCTGATTAAGGGGGGATTTTTTAGGGCAAACGCTTCTGCCCTCCCTAATACGATACAATTCGTAATGATCAAACCAACAAAAATCGACAGCTCTTTGCTGATATTGTAAGCATACGCTTTAATAATCTGGTCGGCAATAATCACCAACGATGCAATGATCGTCATTTCGACCAAAATGCGGACACTGCTCGGCACATGATTTCGAATAATACTGATGGCCAGATTTGAAAAAGCCGTAACTGCGGTCACCGCCAATGCCATCACAATGGTCGTCTCTAATTTTGTCGTCACCGCCAGCGCCGAACAGAGTCCGAGAATCTGTAAACCGATGGGATTATTATCGAAAATCGGTTCAACTAAAACCTTTCTGTATTTACCCATTAGAATCTCCTTCCCGCAATTTCACTAAAAAAGGTCCGTAGCCATGTTCACCAAGCCAAAACCGAACTAAATTATTAACTCCACGCGTGGTTAAGGTCGCACCGGATAATCCGTCCACCTTATAGACACCATCGGGTCTGGACTTATCCACTTTGCCTTTAATCACTTGAATTTTCAGATCCAGATTATCGTCAAAGGCCAGCTTTCCCTTCCATATTTTTTTCCAGCGCGGATTATCGATTTCTCCACCGAGACCAGGGGTTTCGCCATGCTCGTAGAAGGTGATGCCGTGAATCGTTTTAAGGTCATTATCCAAAGCTAAAAAGCCGTAAAGTGTGGACCAAAGACCTTTGCCATAAATCGGTAAAATAATTTGTTCAATTTTTCCATGGTTCTTTTTGAAATAGACCAGCATATCTTTGGGCATTCTGTTAATGCGGGCAAGGTCCATATCCGCAGGAATACTTTCACCGTATTGCGAACTTGCTGCAACCTTCTTAATATCAAAATCTTCAGTATTCAGGATATCATCGTATTTTGATTCAGGGATAGGTTCTCCATTTTTCAAATCAATGATTGCCGGTTCAAATTTATCGTGGAATGTTTTCTTGATATCAACATGATCGCCATCAAACCCACTGGCGATCAAAATATTTTTTATTTTATCTAATTTCTTATTTTCAGTCTGCTTTTTATTCAGGCTAACGGCGGCCGTGGAAACCAGAATTGAACACACCAGACAAACGCCCACAGCAACAATCATCGTTTTTTTAACACTGTCATTGGACATTTCTCAACAACCTCCTATTTATATTCCTGGTTACAACCATCTTGTCGATAATCGGGGCAAAGACGTTTCCGAATAGAATCGCCAGCATTGTCCCTTCCGGAAAGGCGGGGTTTATGACTCGTACCAAAACGATGAGACAGCCGATCAAGAAACCGTAAATATATTTGCCCGGAACGGTGGTCGCCGAGCTCACAGGGTCGGTGGCCATAAAAACCGTCCCGAATGCAAAACCTCCCATCACCAGATGCCACAGAGGAGTTACCTGAAACATGGGATTTGTGGCGCTGCCGAGGATGTTGAAAAGAGATGACAGAGCGGTCATTCCCAGAACAATACTCAACATGATGCGCCAGGAGCCAATTCCGGTCACGATGAGAATAAATGCCCCGATGAGGCAGGCAAGCGTTGACGTCTCTCCCATGGAACCGGGGATCAGACCCAAAAATGCATCATGCCAGGTAACCGAGATTTTCATAAGCGGGTCTGCGGCCTGTGCTAACGGGGTTGCACGGCTAAATCCATCCACGGCTACCCAGACGGCATCGCCGGATATTTGGGCAGGGTAAGCAAAAAACAGAAACGCCCGGGCTGTCAACGCCGGATTCAAAATGTTCATGCCAACGCCGCCAAAGACTTCTTTCCCGATCACAACGCCGAAGGAAATCCCGATAACCACCTGCCACCAGGGAATATTCGGCGGTAAGATGAGCGGAAAAAGCAGGCTTGTTACTAAAAAGCCTTCATTGATTTCATGTTTGCGAACGGTTGCGAAAACGGTTTCCCAGAAGCCGCCTGCCGCTAAAGTGATAAAATAAACCGGGAAAAAATACAATGCGCCGTGAATCATGTTATCTGAAATGCTGTGCGGATTGATGCCGACTCCCAAAAAGGACATGACAGAACCACGCCACCCGGCTACGGATGTCATGCTCATCTTTGCCATTGCCAGATTTGCCTGTAGCCCTGTATTGTACAAAGCCATTAGCACAGCGGGAATTAACGCATAAACCACAATCATCATCATTCGTTTTAAATCCAGAGCGTCGCGCACATGAGCACCACCCTGGGTAACGCTGCCCGGTGTGTATAAAAACGTGTCGATCGCCTCATACAGCGGATACATTCTTGCGAATTTTCCACCCTTCCGGAAATGCTTTCCCTGATTGTCTAAAAAATGTCTTAAAACGTTCACTATCCTTCCTTTTCAATTAGTGTTAGATTTCTTCTCAATGCCGCGCCATGATCTATTTTAGACGGACAGACATACGTACACAACGCCAGATCTTCTTCACTCAATTCAAGACAACCTAACTTCTCCGCTTCCTCCACATCATCCACAGCCAAAGAACGCAAAAGAAACGTCGGCTGGATATCAAGCGGCATCACTTTTTCATAACTCCCAACGGGTATAATGGAGCGCTGCCCACCGTTGGTAGATGTGTTAAAATCGAATTTTTTGGAACGGAATAATTTTGAGAAGACGATATTTTTTACGGAATAAAGATTCATGCCGGGACTCAACCATCCGAGGAATTTCCGGTTTTTCCCTTCGGGAAGCGCTGAAACCTGCTGATGATATCTGCCGAGAAACGCCCTTTCTCCAAAAGCCGTCCGACCGGACAGCACGGAACCGGAAACAATACGATGCTCGCCGTCCTTTAATTCATCCAAAGTCAAATCTTTTATCGCCGCGCCAATCCGGGTCTTAATTAACCGGGGATTTTTTACGAAAGGTCCACCGAGGGAAATAATTCGTTCCATATTTAGTTTACCCGTCGTAAACAAATAACCAATCGCAGCAACATCCTGTGCCTGGATGTGCCAGACCGTTTTGTTTCGACCGGCGGCATCGAGAAAATGAATATGCGTTCCTGCATTTCCCGCCGGATGCGCACCAGCAAATTCTTCCACAACCAGGGAATCGACTTCAGCAGTGGGAATCTTCGCACCGGGAGATTTACAGACATACAGTCTCCCTCCCGTAAGCCTTGAAATGACCAGAAGGCCGGCAGAAAAATCTTTTTCCTTCCCCTCCAGTGTTTTTTCGATGGATGGTGCCAGGGGATTTGTATCCATGGCCGTCACAAAGATAGAATGCGGCGTTACGTCCGGATTGGCAACTTTGCCAAAAGGACGCGCCCGAAATGAAGTCCACATGCCGGAATCCACGAGCACATCAATCGCATTTTCCCTATCCAGTGAAGACAACTTTTCGCCAGAAAACGATTGAAACGTTATTTCATCATGACCCTCAAGTTCCACGACCAGAGACAAAAAAGCCCGTTTAGCACCACGGTTTATAGCAAGCACTTTTCCAGCGCCGGGAGACGTATACTTCACAGAAGGCATTTTTTTGTCCATGAAAAGCACCTGCCCCAATTTTACTTTGTCCCCCACTTTCACGGCCATGGTCGGCTTCATTCCTACATAATCTTCTCCAAGAATCGCCACCGTCTTCGGCTGTTTTTCTCCACTTAAAGACTGCTCCGGTTCACCTGTGATAGGAAGATTCAAACCTCGTTTAATTTTTATCATCAAACCTCTACACTTTTACTCGTTAATCAACATGGTTAATCACTAAAAAAATCAGGTTATATTATAGGAAATATTTCAAAACAATCAAGACCAAAAACTGAATCTTTAAAAAATATAATTTTTTGCACACAAAATATAAAGCGCACACTTAAGCAACAAAAATGCCAAACTCTATTGCATTTATAATATGTCTATTGATAACTTATCCGTCTGTTTTTTATATGCCAATGCATTTTGAGTAAAAATTATGACTGTATTTAATTCCTTATTTTAAGAAAATTGTACACACTTTTTCCTATTTTTAAGAAAATTGGTCGAGATTAGATGAATCATCATGCGAAGGAGAGACATAGCATGGGTAAAAGAATGACCGTCTTTGACCCGGTCAGGCAGAAGGAGGAAACGACTTTTTTGAGAGTCTCAGCGGAAGCATGTTGCGGGAGCTTTGTTTCATGTCGTCAATCTATTTTTTTTGAGGCGGGAAATGAGAGAGCACATCTTTTACAACCTCATTGATACGGCGTTCAGCTTCATTGGGTTGCAGTGGTCTTTCCTTAAGCATTTTTACTGCAGAGCCTCTCCATATCAGTTCTTTGGAATTCGCATCTACAAAATCCAATACCAACGTACCTTCTTTATAATGCCGGAGTTCAATGTCGTCCCTGCCTCCCCAATAACGGCTGCTGCGGGCATACGCATAACCCCAATCCTGAATATATTTTTTGTGGTACATCCCCGTATGAAAAACAATCAGAAAATCAGGTGACTGATTGTTCAAAACAAATCCTTTTGCCTGAAGTTCGCGGTTTACCGCATTTTTCACTTTTTCATCAATTTTTAAACGTGCAGCATCCGGATTGGTGAGATAGAGAAACTTACCTTCAGGTTCAGGAAACCAGCTATACGTGCGGTAGGCAGTAAAATTCATCTCCGGCTCATAGTTTGTTTTCACCTTAACACGAGCGCAGCTAATTTGTAAAATTAGCCCGAGAAGTGATAAACCAATTATGATATTTTTCATAGTGCACCTGTTTATTTACTATTCCACATACCACTATTTATGAATCCTATTCTAAATTATCAACAGAGAATTTTGCTTGTTTTGACAGCAGGGTTCTAAACAGGAAGGGTAAAAAGAAAGGTCGTGCCCATTCCAGGCTGTGATTCTACCCAGATCGCGCCGCCATATCTTTCGATTATTTTACGTGTGACGGTAAGGCCGACTCCCGAACTATCTTTTCGGGTTGGTTTAGAGGTAGAACTGAAGAGCTCGAAAATCCTTGAATGTAGGTGATCAGGAATGCCCGGACCGTTATCCGAGACACTGAATTTCCAAAGTTCATTTTCCTGTACACAGGAAATATCAATTTCACATTTGGGTTTATCACTATATTTAACAGCATTCCCGAGAAGATTTTGGAAAATCAGACTAATGGACATTTTTTCACACCAAATTTTAGGTAATTTATTGGTTATTGTAACATTAACATTTTGTAACGGTCCAATAAAGGTTAATACTTCATGTACCACATCATTCACATCAACTTTGACAATTTTTTCTTTAAGATGCACCATTTTAGAATAGGCAAGAATCGAATCGATCAATTGATGCATTTGCTCAACTTTTGCTGAAAGTAGTCGCAGTTCCGTCTTGCCCTCATCATCGATTTTTTCGATATATCTGTCCGAAAAAGACTCAATGAGTAAATTTATCGTATGCAGAGGAGCTTTTAGATCATGCGACACCGTATGGGCGAAATCCGTCAATTCCTGATTTGCCTGCTCTACCTTTTTCAGAAGATTCGATTGCAATATTTCAGAGGTTCTCTGCTCGGTGTTATCATAAAAAACGAGAACAGCACCGCTCACATTCCCGACATCGTCAACTATGGGGGCGGCACTATCCCCAATCGAAATCTCTTTGCCTGACCTGGCGACCAGAACAGTCTCTATCTCCAGACTGACAATCTTTTTCTCCCGGATTGCCTTCAGGGCAGGATCGGCAATTCTCTTTTTCGTTGTCTCCTCGACAATTTTGAATATGTCGGTGATTGGGTGTTTTTTTGACTCTTTAAGTTGACATCCTGTGAGTTGCTCCGCAACAGCATTCATGAAGGTTATTTCACCGTTTATATCAACGGTAATCAAACCGTCCCCTATACTCTTTAACGTCGTTGCCAGCCACTGTTCGTTCTGCTTTAGTTTGTTCTCCAATTTATGTTTATATAAGGCTAATTCGATGGCCGTATTCAATTCCCTGCCATCAAAAGGTTTAAGGACATAACCAAACGGACCGGTGGCTTTTGCTCGTCTTAAGGTTGCATCCTCGGCAAATGCTGTTAAATAAACAATGGGAATATTAAACCGTCCGTAAATCAGATTCGCGGTCTCTACACCATCGAGGTTGCCTTTTAGTTTAATGTCCATCAGAACCAAATCCGGTCTTTCAGGCATGGTCTCAACCATTTCAATTGCTTCTTCACCGGTTGCGACAATATCAAACTCCCCATAACCGAGTTTGCGCAGCCAATTTCCGATACTTTTGGCAACGAGAAACTCATCTTCAACAACAAGAATCCGCGCTTTGGACATACAACCTCCAATGCAAAAAACAAATTTGAGATACACGAACAGAATTTGACCTGTTTGGCCAAATTTACATGGGTCTAGGGGAAATGAAATATAGTATAAACAATTGCTTGTATCTAAAAAATCCAAAAAATATTTAATAATCAAGATATTTTTTGAAATAATATGTCAGGCAGGTCGTGAGGCAGGAAGCAATTTTTAAAAA
>CAYVXE010000138.1:0-10547 GCA_964455375.1 uncultured Calditrichaceae bacterium | reverse complement strand
AGGCGGCCGCGATGTAAGTGAGAGATGGATCGACAGTCACGGGAACCACCGGGTCTGCAATAAAGACGCCTCGACCGTAGGTAGCCGCGACTATTTTGTTGGCACGGCGATCATACTCCATATCCATAACATAACTGACAGCCGGCAGTTTACTGGAATAGCTTGCCCAATTGAACCCGCCATTTGTGGTGACGTACACCCCGAAGTCGGTTCCAATATAAATTATATCGTTTAGATTGGGCGTCACAAGAATGGAACGGGCGTTCACCAAATCCGGCAAGTCTCCGGTAATGTCGGTAAAGTTCTGACCATTATCCTGGCTCAACACTACTCGTCTGCCATTAGTGCCCGTCAAGGTCACATAGACTCTCCGACCGGTGCTGGTCATGATGCCAAAATCGATATCGCTCACATGTTTGCCCTGCCAAAAGCTGGTTGGATTGCTCGGGGGACTAAAACTGGTATTTGCCGTGTTGGAGATTCTCACAGGATTTGAAGCCTCTATGCCGGCCACAACAATGTTTTCAGGTGAAACATCCATGTCATTAATCCAGGGATTGAGTATCTGCAATCTCCTCCAGGGCAGGGTTCCGTTGTCTGCTCGCCAAACTCCCTCTTCTCCACGTGGGTTGTTAAAGCTAAGATAAAAGTGATTGCCGTTGTATATCAGTCGGCTTGGCCAAGGCGCACCGGCAGGTAGTCCGGTTGTAAAACCATCCCAGGCTTGGCAGGGATTCGCATCCGTCGGATGCTGAATCCGATTCACTGAGGAAACAGAAAGGCCCATAATTACCGAGTATTGAATACCGTCCTTAAACGCGATATCCATGCCATCACAGCAAGTAATAGCCTGCCACTCTGTAAACTCATTTGGGCCGCGTTGGATGCCATTGTCCTGGGTGGCAATATAATAGCGATTTCCATCAAAGAGTCCACCGCTCTCTGGACTGACCGTCAGGTTATAGACCTGACCGATGGAAAGAAACTCGTTACCGAGAAAGGTAAAGGTTTGCCCCCAATCAGTAGACTTGTATAGTCCGCCGTCGTTTGCTACATAAATCGTGCCGCTTCGGTTCACGTCATCAAGGATGAATTGTTCATCCTCGTGGATTACGCCTAATGGATCACTGGAAGTAGTCCAACTCATCCCGCCATCAATAGAGCGGTATAATCCACGCAGATTCGTTCCGGTATATACAGTGTTTCCAGAGAGATCGTCATCATCCATCAGAATGGTATTATTGGTGTTCATTTGTCCCCCCGAATAGGGGTTCGTTACCTTTGACCAGGAATCGCCTGCGTTATCTGACCGCCAGATTCCAGCCAAAGAGTTTGTGCGCCGATTTGCTACATTGGCATACACTTTATTAGTCAACCCAAGAACCGAGCCGGACAGGGTAATTCGCCCAAGGCTTGCGCTGGTAGCTGGTAGAAAACGTCTATTCCATGTTTCAGCAAGCCCTTTATCGTTGCTATACCAAAGATTGGAGCCAAAATGCTCGGCGGCTACCATCTTGTAATCAACATTTAACACAGAGCCGACATAGACTATGTCCGAGAAGCTGCCGAAAAGCACTCGATCCCAATCTACACCATTTTCGGATCTAAAAACACCGATGTTCGTTGCAATGAATACCACATCCGGCAAGTCGGTGCGGGCTGCCGGACGCACGACGATTTTTGATACCCATCCGATGAATTCATCAGAAATGGCTACCGGCTCCCAATGTTCGCCATAATCGGTACTGTGATAGACAAATCCCGCAGAGGCGGCAGTTATGGAGTCGTGGGGGCCATTGCCTTTATCCCCGGTTCCAATCCAGACATCGCCGCCCTTACCCGGATTGGTTGCAATCGTACCCACGGTGGGATTTGGGAGGTCATCGCGAATGATATCCCAGGACTTGCCACGGTCGACGCTTTTCCATAGCCCACCGCTGGCGGCGCCAAGATACATGACATTCGCATCGACAAAATCCTGCGCCAGACTGATGATGCGCCCACTCAGATTGATGTCATTCCTGCCGGTACTGGATGGACAGTTAGAGATTCCGAATGGCCCGATGTTTTGCCATTCACTGCTATTGAGTGTCTCCAGATGCGGCGCAGCGCCCGAAGCCGCCAAACCTTTAAAACTGCCATGCCGCTTTATATAGTCAAAACGCTGACGCGCAACTTCTTTGGAACTCAGAGGATAATAGGATTGGACAACATGATCGGTCAAAGGCTGTTCCGCTCGAGGTGCCTCTTGGCTGAGTCCGCTTATTAGGGAGCCTGGTACTCTTGTTATAAGTTTGTGAATTGTTATGCCTAATCCAAAAGCGAAAAAAAGGAAAATAAATACAAAAGGTGTCTTTCGATTTTTCATATTCTTCCCTCCAGGTATTGTTATCTCGACACTTAGTGAACCTTTGTTTGAAGTATTGACACTTTATAGATGTGACAGTCGCTCAATCAACTGCTGAAAGAACAATCAGCATATAGGGGTTGATTGCAAACCTGTAATGTGTAATTTAAAGCTTTTGTGGCTCGAAACAATACCGTGTTCACGGTATTTTGGAGGATTTTAACTACGATGATTTGTTTGGTATTCGATTGATGTATAATAGGAATGCAAGATGCAGGTGAGAATAGCCAGACAAAAGTTCAAGCGAAATTTGGCTCTGCCGGAACGCTTAAATTAAGTTTTCTTTCAATGCTTTGGCGACGGCCTGCCCGCGTGAATGAACCTGTAACTTAGCATAAACATTTTTAATGTGCGTGCCAATGGTAAATGTGCTGAGGAAAAGTTTGTCGGCAATCATTTTCTGTGATAGACCAGAGACGAGCAATTGGAGGATTTCTTTCTCTCTGTCAGTCAAAGCATAATCGGCCTGTGGTTCCACAAGCCTGGTGAACATGTTCAGGACTTTTCTGGCAATCTGGGCATTCATGGGAGCACCATCACAATTCGCCTCTTTGACGGCTTGGACGATCTCGCCACCGGTTACCCTTTTCAACAGGTACCCCGAGGCGCCGGCACAAATAGATTCAAACACTTTGTGATCATCTTCATAAATCGTCAGCATGATGATGATCGTAGAAGGAGATATTTTTTTAATCTGACGAACCCCTTCGATGCCGCTCATCCCCGGCAAACCGATATCCATGAGAATAATTTGTGGCGGTGATACATTTCTCAAGGACTCAATGGCATCTTCACAATTGCTGAAATTGAGTGAGCACATCAACTCCTGATCGCCATCAATAATCTCGGTAAGAGTCACTCGAAGATCCTCGTTATCTTCGATAATCCAGACATCGATATAGTTTCGTTTGTCCATAAAGCTAGTTCTTGCAACTGGTAATTTTTAGAGATGGTGAATTAATCAATTTGAAATTGCAAAATGTTTCAGACTGCTGTCAGAAAAATTAATCTTCCGTAAGTACAGATGCAATACCGCGTTTATGGTATTTTTACAGTCAATTTCACTTCCGTTCCCGCACCTGCACTGCTTTCAAATTCAAGGTGCCCACCTAAATCTTCAGTCCTGAGTCTTAAGCTCTTTAATCCTATTCCGTTCTTTGCAGACGTCCAATCAAATCCGGTCCCATTATCAGTGACCTCCAGAGTGATATCATGATGCAGTTTTTTCAGGCTAATATTTACTTGAGAGGCATCAGCGTGTTTCACTATGTTGTGTAAAAGTTCTTTATAAATAAGAAACAGATTGCGGCGGAAACCCATTTGACAGGATTGGAGACATTCCTGTTCAGGAAAACTCAGAGAATATTTGATGGTTGATTTATCGAAAGTTTCCGTTGCAAAATCTTTCATGCGGAGTAAGAGATTGTCCAATTGGTCATATTCCGGATTCACCGCCCAAACGATCTCATCCATGGATTCAATAAGCTTTCGGGAGGAATTCTTTATGCGGGTCAACAATCTTTTTTCATTCCTGCTTGTGGTTTCATCCTTTTGCATCAATTCAGTTGTCAGAGCGATGCTGCTTAAACTGCTGCTCACATCATCGTGTAAATCGCGCGCTATCCGGTAGCGAGTTTGTTCCATCTCACGACGTCTGGCACGGCGGTAACGCAGAAAAGAAAATACCAGACTGAGAACAACGGTTGAGACGAGCAGTCTGAACCACCAGGTTGCCCAATAAGGTGGCATGATAATGATTCTCACCGATATCCCCTCTTCATTCCACACCCCCTCATTATTGGAACCCTTCACCCTGAAAATGTAGCCGCCAGATGGAACATTTGTATAAGACGCCTGATTTCTATTACCGCTCTTTACCCAATTGCGGTCAAAACCCTCCAGTTTATAAACATATTGATTCTGGTTCGGATTTGTGAAATCCAGTGCGGCAAAAGTAAGCGAGAAGAAATTTTCGTTGTGTTTGAGATGAATCGTCTTAATTTCTGAAACGGCTGAGTCAAGCTTTGTGCTCTTGTCGAAGATGTTAAAATCTGTGAGTTGGACGGGTGGAATGTAAGGATTGCTGGAGCGCACATTGCTGAGAAAACGATAAATGCCATTTGTCCCTCCCCAATAGATATCACCGTTTTCACTTTCCATGAAAGCCTGTGCGGAGCTTGGCGTGTTAAAAACGCCTTCCCGGGCATCCAACTTTCTAAATTGGCTCCCATGCGGATTTTTTTCGTCGAAAATGGAGATACCTTTACCGGTGAGAATCCAGAACTTGCCCAAATTATCCGTGACCACCTTTAAAACATAATTGCTTAGCAGACCATCTTTTTCATAATAATGAGCAATATATTTTCTGGCACGGGGATCGAATTTATGCAAACCCATACTGGTACCGAGCCACAATGCTCCGGTCGTATCTTTAAGAATAGAGTGGGGATGGTTGTTAGCAAAATCAAATCCCGTAGAATGGGAAGGATTTTGAAAAGCTCGATACCGTTGCATTTTTTTTGTTGTGAGATCAACCGTATTCAACCCCATTGAAGCCCCCCAAATGTTTCCCCACCGGTCTTCGAATGGACTGTTGAAATAGAGGTTGGTTTCGTCGTCGGCCACCAGCACATGTGGGACAAAAGACTCCTTTTGACGATCAAAAAAATATTGCGCCGTCCAGGAAGATACCCAGAGATTCCTGGCTCGATCTTCATATATATACTGAATGTCATTCAACCGACGTGGAATCGCTTCAGCAGTGGTGTCGATCATAAACTGCTTGAAGTGCCGGGACCTTGGGTCAAATCTAACTAAGCCTTTGCTGTAAGTACCAATCCAGATGGTGCCGGAGCGGTCTTCATACATTGTATTGACAGCGATTTCCTTTGTGAGTCCGGATTGAGAACCGCTATTTTTAACAAGACGGATAACCTGATTATTTTCAGGGTTTATGCGATTTAATCCCCCTACAGTGCCAACCCACAGGTAACCATTCTGATCGTCGAGAAGTGAAATGACGATATCATTGCTAATTGTCTTTGGATCGTCCGGAACACACTTAAACCGAATAAAAGTCTCCTCCTCCGGATCGAAGCGGCATAAACCACTGTTGCGGGTCGCAATCCAAATATTGGCTGCTGCATCTTCATGAATAATACGAATTTCGTTGTCATTTAAACTGTTTGGAACACCCGCATTTTTCACATAATGTTTAAATCTTTTAGGTTTGAGATCAATTTTGTAGATACCATGTCCTTTTGTGCCAACCCAAAGAATATGTGATTTATCTTCATACAACACTTCCGGCATGTAACTGCCTCTCCAGTCAGTCTGATTTTGGGAAAACTTGATATGAACAAACGTGCCATCGTTTGGATTGAATCTCGTTAACACGCCGTCACATAACCAGATCATGCCAAAAGAGTCGATAAGAATATCCGCGACATAATCCTGAAATAAACTGTTTGGGTCGTTATCTTTATGTCGGTAATGATTAAAGATACCCGTTTGCGGATCGTATCGGTTGAGTCCGCTGCCAAAAGTTGCGAACCACAGCATCCCGTTCTTATCCCTAACGCCATCCCAGACATTATCTGAACTCAGACTCTGGGCATCGGCCGCATCATGTCTAAAGTGCGCAAAAATAGCTTTTCCAGACAGCCCCGGATCAAATCTGTTCAGGCCATAACTCCAGGTGCCAATCCACAGTTTTCCGAAATCATCTTCTAAAATAAATCGAAGGGCATTGTCACTAATGCTATTAGGATTTTCAGCATCATACAAATAGCGAGTGAAAGTCTCTGAGACCGGGTCAAATCTACTTAATCCACCGATTGAATCTCTCACCCCGGATCTTGTTGCAATCCAGAGCGCATCCACGCTGTCGCCGGAAGTTTCATAAATATCGGCGATACTGTAGCCACTTAGGCTCGTAGTATCACCCGGTATCGGCAAGAAGCGTGAAAAGGTCTCTGAATGCCTGTCAAAACGATTCAGTCCATTTTCCGTACCCACCCAGAGAGCATGATGCTTATCTTCATAAAGGCATTCGACGTAACTTGCCGAAAGAGAGCTTGAATCCATCGGATCGTTCTTGAAAATTTTAAAATCCCGTCCGTCATATCGGTTCAAGCCGTTATCTGTGCCAATCCAGATAAAGCCACGACTGTCCTGTAAAATGCAATTAACTCCGTAATGCGACAATCCGCTCTCTATGGAGATGTTCTCAAACTCAAAATCATTATTTTGAGCAAAAAGTGGCAATTGCCAACACAGAGAAATCAAAGCAAGAAAATAGTAAATCATAGCAAAATAAAACATCGTGTGACGCATTTGTTCAATCCGTTCAAGGCCAGGAAATCTGACTGCTCTATCATTGCAACGAACGCAAAAAAAAGCTACCGACTCTCAAGTCGCTTAAGTGCTTGTTTGTACGAGTTCATCTATTCGCACAGAGGTATTGATAGGTATTTCATTCTGAAACGCACTTACAGCTTGCTCATAACATGCTGCGCCACGGCTCGGGCTTTTTCAAGGGCTACGTCCTGGTCGCCGAATTCGGTGAGTGAAATGTCCATCCGGTAGTGTTTTTTCCAGAAAACCCAGAGCTGAAAGCTGCCCGGACTCGACAGAGAAACCGCCACATCGCCAAGTCCTGAGACTTCATGAGGCTTAAACTTGACACCCGCATAATTCAAATCCTGGCTACCGAGAAAGTCTTTGGCTGTCTTCGGGTTGTCGAATTTCCTGTAGTACTTGAGGAGGAGACTGATAGATTTGTAGCTGCTGCCGGTGACAGAAACACCGCACTGCGATACGGCCATATCGGCGCCGTGCTGCTGCAACGTCGAGTGTGGTTCCCCTACGGGCTCGCCCAGAATTTCCGCCGGGTTGAGCTCCGACAGCAAGGCACACGCATCCAACTCAACGTTGCCTGTTTGCCCGTCTTTGCCGGAGCCGCAGCTCAACATTGTGAATGCCATGGCGACGAGCAGCAGGCCAGCCGGCAGAGGGTGTAAAAAATGTTTCATAGGTCTCAGATTCATAATATCATCCTCCTAAATGATTACAATATGACTGTTTCAAGTCAAATGAGGAGCCAAAACTCATTTGAGTAAAATCATGCGTCTGGCAGCGGCGTAACTGCCGGACGTCAATTGATAGTAGTAAGTGCCGGACGGGAGCGAACGTCCACCATCATCCTTACCGTCCCACAACACACGATAGACGCCTTGCGTCTTGACGTCATCGACGAGATTTCTCACCGTGGCGCCGATGACATTGAAGATGCGAATGCGGACCCGACCCGTGCCCCGAACTTTGTATTCGATAGTCGTGCCGGGGTTGAACGGATTGGGATAGTTTTGTTTTAGAACAAACGTCGTTGGCAATGAACCCGTTGGCAGCGAGGGAACGCCTGTGGCGACATCACTCAAAGCCTGAATTTCTCGCCAGGCAACCCATGACGGACTCTCGATTGTTTCAACCTTCAGAAATCGTATGTTTGACCAGGGAGTCACAGGAGTAAATTCCAGCACTTGATTATCCGTGGTTGTTCCGCTAAACTCATGCAGTAGTTGGTATTGGGACCCAGAGTCGCTTTTTCCCCAAATCCGGTGTTTAGTTTCTCCATCGGGGTACTGCGAGACGATGAGTCGTAATTTGGCAATGGCAAACGTGTCTTGCAAATCTATTTCGATCCTTTGTGGCGGATGGGACCCGGCGCCCCAGGTCGTATTTATCCAGCCATCCACAGCATCTGAGGGCATCTGATCCGGCAGGGACATTGACGCCTGAACAGGCTTGTGCAACGCGACATTGTTTTCAAAAAAAGTGAGGACATCTCCCTGACAAGGGTCAGAATGTTCTGTGGCCGAAAGGGCTTTATTAATCGCTTCATTTGCTTCGGAACCGGTCCAGACTTCTGCATCATTAGTCCCTTCCCAGTGCCAATGCAACCAGCCATCTATACCATATTGGCAAGATTCTACCTGCCAGGCTTGTAAATCCTGTGCCGCCTCCTCCGGTGTAAGATAAACGAACTTAAAGCCACCAAATTCACCCAATACAATCGGTTTTGATTCGTAACCTGAACTGCCAAAGTTTTCAAAGTATTGCTGCATCGAAAGCCCGCCCGGACCAGGGTAAATGTGAAAATCCAGAAAGTCTATCGCTGTGTCGTTCAGGACCGGAGTGACGTCCACAAAGCGGTTATCCTGGCGCCAGGCGTTGGGAGTATCCGGTGCAAAAAAGCCGATGGTGAACAGCGCCGTCGAATCAACGGTTTGGATGACACGCCGAATTTCGCCTATCCAGTAAGTCAAGCCTTCAGCGGTCATCTGTCGCTTTTCTGTTGGATTAGCCATGTTATATGTTTTACCGTTCGCTGTGGTCACCAGGCCGGAATTCAGGGAAAGAGGAGGCTGATCATTCAGGAAGAATTGCTCGTTGCGCAGTGCGTAAGCCAGAATAATATCCAAAGGTGCACCCTTTGCCTTTAGCTCTCGCACCACGGTTTGCCAATAATTCCGATAAACGGCCAAACCTACTGGCGAGAGGTACTGAGTGTTCATGTAGCCGTCAAACGTGCCGCAACATTGTGCTTCAATTTGCGACACATACCCTCCCTGGCTTGGCAGGTCGTTGGAAGTCAGAATCACGTAGATTTGTTGTCGTTTTGCCTCTTTTAAAAAGTCGACGATATTGTCGAGAAAATTTGATGACAACCCTCCTGTGGGATTCCCGATACAATCGCCTCCGCAATTGTCGACAAACACACGCACGGTGTTGTAACCCAAATCACGCATGTGGTGCAATGATTGCTTGATTTTATCGTGGTCGTAGTACTGTGGCGAAAACAATCGATCGACAACGGCATTGCCATCCCATCCTAATTGCAGATAATTCGCACCTCGCGGTATAAATTTATGTCCATTGTCCTTATCGAAAAATTCGGCAGTTGCACTTGTGGTGCGAATGCCAATCCGATGTTGGGTCTGCGAATGACTCATAGATAGCAGGACAGTGAAAAAAAAGATACACGTCGAACATAACATATTTTGTTTACAAAGAAACATGTTTTTCTCTTTTCTATCCTTCGAAGCCTTATCGAAGCAGGATCATTTTTTTTGTCTGTGCAAAGTATTTGGAATTAGACCGTACCGATAAAGTATAAAAATAAACTCCGCTGCTAAATTCTTGACCGCTAAATCTCACACGGTAGTCACCCGGGCTTTTTTCTTCATTGACCAGAGTTGAATGTTTCTTGCCTAAAACATCGAATATTTCCAGTCTTACCAAACCCTTGAAAGGCAACTCAAATTCAATTGTTGTTGAAGGGTTAAACGGATTGGGGTAGTTTTGTCTCAGAGCAAATAATGAAACAGTACCCTCAGTCAAAGGTACTGACACATCACCAACGAAATCCGGATCAACAACGATAATAACTGTGTCTCGGCCGATGTCCATGACAACTGATAAAGTATCTATAATGAATGGACCCCCAAAACCACCGCCAGTCAGTAATAACATTGGCTGCACAACAATTGTCAAAGAGTCGCCTTGCGGAACAGGTACGGGATAATCTAAGAAATTTCCCAAAGTGTCGAAAAATTCATACCACCAGTTTTCAGTCACTATCAATGTGTCCAGATTAACAATGTTCGAACGGTTGTTGGTGACCGTAAATCTATTTCGTTCGAAGAAGTCATCTGATTTGAGGAAGAAGACGGTGTCTGGCTGCACGCTTACTTCATCCAATTGTGTAACTGAGCTAATAGAAGGATGATCTGACTTTTGAGCAGATGTGTTGGTGACAAACAAAAAAACAATGATCTGAACAAACGTGGACAATCTTAACATAAGCCCTCCTGATTTTCTAAAAAAACATATTCCCCTCCTGGACTCTCCATAAATCCTTCTCTTCTTGATTTACGTAGTCTCAAAAGTTACGGGTACTGCTTGCTGTTTTTGTTTTCATTTTTTTCATGAAACTTTTGACACTACCGTAGAAGCTAACCTTTTTGGAAAAAGGTTAGCTTCTAAGTCTATTTTAAAAATAACATTTTCCTAGCGCTTGTCCGGCTGCCGGTTTTCATCTGGTAGTAATACGTACCTGTGGCCAACAAGACACCATTAT
>CAYVXE010000137.1:7151-10714 GCA_964455375.1 uncultured Calditrichaceae bacterium | reverse complement strand
TAGTTAAAATAAATACAGAAGAACAACAGCAAATTTCTATGCAATTTGGCATCCGTAGCATTCCGGCAGTAAAGATGTTTAGCGATGGGCAGGTGGTTGCGGAGTTTGTGGGTGCGCTCCCGGAAGTTCAGGTACGGCAATGGCTCGATAAAAATCTGCCAACAAAATCCAAAAAACTCTTCGCTGAAGCCAGAGCTGCACTGGAACGCGGTGACAAAGAGAAAGCGAAGCATTTGTTTGAAAGCATCGTTGCTCTCGAAGAATCTAATTTCGAAGCGAGAATTCAACTGGCACTGCTTGTTTTTGCATCTGAGCCCGAGAGAGCCTTGAGCCTGGTAATAGACGTGCCTCCCGAACACCCGCAGTTTGATCAAGCTGCAGCTATCCAGACATTGAGCAGGTTGATGAATGATTTAGATTACCTTACCCAAAAGGCAAAGGATGCAAACCAGTCGCTGCAGGCCTGGAATGTTTATTTGCAGGGAATTCAGGCTTTGAAGCGTCAAGACTATGAAACCGTTCTCAGGCATTGGATTGAAGCGTTACAAATCGATCGGCAAATAGATGATGACGGTCCGCGCAAAGCCTGCGTAGCATTGTTTACTTGGCTTGGCCATGATCATGAATTGACGCAAAAATACCACCGTGCATTTACCTCGTCGTTGTTTTAGTGCTGACAGCGCATGTCACATGAATACAGCATCTCAATTACAAGTCCCCAATCACGAATTGCGATTACGGTTATCATTTTGTAGAAATGACCTCTGACAAAGTTGTTGCTTTCGTGTACTCAAATTGTTATACTTATCGATGCAGTCAAGTTAAAAAATCACTGCCAAATTGCTTAAAATGATCACATGAATTAAATAGTGGTATCTATTAGATTTTAGAAACGTTAAAGGAGTTAAAATGAGTACATCGGAGCAAAATAGTTTTAAAAGTAAAAATACAATTTCTACGGGGTCGCAGTCTTACGAAATCTTTCGTTTGGATGCATTGGAAAAAGCCGGGGTGGGCAATGTTTCACGTCTGCCATTTTCCATGAAAGTTCTGCTCGAAAATCTTCTTCGAAAAGAGGACAATCGGTTTGTCACAAAGGATGATATCGAAGCGGTTGCTAAGTGGGATCCGGCAGAAAAATCTGGCCAGGAAATTGCCTTTACACCGGCTCGGGTTCTTATGCAGGATTTTACAGGAGTACCCGCAGTCGTCGATTTTGCCGCACTGCGTGAAGCGATGAAGCAACTCGGTGGCGATCCCAAAAAAATCAATCCCGTCGTGCCGGCGGATTTGGTCATTGACCACTCGGTACAGGTGGATATGTTCGGAAGCAGTAATGCTATATTCTTCAACACCGACAAGGAATACGAGCGCAACCGTGAGCGTTATGCTTTCTTGCGCTGGGGTCAAAATTCCTTCCAAAATTTCCGAGTCGTTCCACCGGAGACTGGAATTTGCCATCAGGTGAATCTTGAGTATTTGGGACAGGTGGTGTTCACAACTGAAAAAAATGGGTCTGTTTACGCTTATCCGGATACGCTCGTGGGTACGGATTCTCACACTACGATGATCAACGGGCTGGGCGTTCTTGGCTGGGGTGTCGGCGGTATCGAAGCGGAGGCGGCGATGCTGGGCCAGCCTATTTCCATGCTCATTCCTGAAGTGATCGGTTTTAAGCTCATCGGCCGGCTAGTTGAAGGAGCCACCGCGACGGATCTGGTTCTTACCGTTGTGCAAATGCTCAGAGCAAAAGGCGTTGTGGGCAAGTTTGTTGAATATTTCGGACCCGGTCTCGGTAGTTTAGGTCTCGCTGATCGTGCCACACTTGCCAACATGGGGCCGGAGTATGGCGCCACCTGCGGATTTTTCCCGGTAGATGCCGAAACACTCAACTATCTGAGTTACACCGGCCGCAGCGAAGAACACGTCAAATTGGTTGAAGCGTACACCAAGGAACAAGGGTTATTCCGTACGGACGATATGGCCGATCCGGTATTTACAGACACATTGGAACTCGACCTGTCGACGGTTGAGCCGAGCATCGCCGGACCAAAGAGACCACAGGACCGAATTAATTTAAAAGATTCAAAGACTGCATTTTCGCAAGCGCTCAATCAGTTGCGGCTCGATGACACGAAGGACAGCGTTGTCGTCAAGGAAAATGGCCGGGAAATAAAATTGCACAATGGTTCCATCGTCATTGCAGCCATTACCAGTTGTACCAACACGTCAAATCCGTCTGTGATGGTGGGCGCCGGTTTGCTGGCAAAGAAAGCCGTAGAGCGCGGTCTGAAAACCAGGCCGTGGGTGAAAACGAGTCTGGCGCCCGGCTCCAAAGTTGTCACCGATTATTTAAAAGATGCCGGCTTGATTCCCTATCTGGAAGAGTTGAATTTTGATGTCGTCGGTTATGGCTGCACAACCTGCATCGGCAATAGCGGTCCGTTACCGGAATATATTTCGAACGGTATTAAAGAAGGCAATTTGGTTGCCGCAGCGGTGTTGAGTGGCAATCGGAATTTTGAAGGCCGGGTGAATCCGCATACCCGCGCAAACTACCTGGCCTCACCGCCGCTGGTTGTTGCTTACGCTCTAGCAGGCAGAATGGATATTGATTTGTACAACGAGCCACTTGGTGAGGACAAGAATGGCGGTGCCGTTTATTTGAAGGACATTTGGCCGACGTTGGAGGAAATCAGACAAACCGTTCAGAAGTCTGTTCGCAAAGAAATGTTCGAAAAGGAATATGCTGAGGTGTTTACCGGAGATGCCCGCTGGCAGGCGCTTGAAATTCCTGAAGGTGATCTTTATGAGTGGCAGCCGTCATCTACTTATGTAAAGAATCCGCCGTTCTTTGACAACATGCCGGTTGAACCACTTGCCGCAAAGGACATTGAAAATGCCCGGGTGCTGGTGATGGCCGGTGATTCGGTGACCACGGATCATATTTCGCCTGCAGGGGCTATTCCGGAGGATAGCCCGGCTGGAAAATATTTACGCGAGCATGGTGTAGAGCGAAAAGATTTTAATTCATTCGGCTCGCGACGTGGCAATCATGAGATCATGATGCGGGGAACATTTGGCAATATCCGGTTAAAAAATCTGCTGGCTCCCGGAAAGGAGGGTAACTGGAGCGTTCACCTTCCTGAGAAAACACTCACATCCGTTTACGATGCCGCGATGCAGTACCAGAAAGAGGGTGTGCCGTTGATCGTTATTGCCGGAAAAGAATACGGTACCGGCTCTTCCAGAGACTGGGCTGCGAAAGGCACACGGTTGCTTGGTGTCGAGGCGGTCATCGCCGAGAGTTTCGAGCGGATTCATCGTAGCAATCTCATCGGCATGGGCGTGCTGCCGCTGCAATTTAGAGCCGGTGAAAACCGTGAATCACTAGGCTTGACCGGATTTGAGTCCTATTCAATTTCAGGTATTGCAGACAATTTAACGCCTGGCAAAGAATTGATCGTTATTGCGAAATCAGACGATGGTGCAGAAAAAACATTTTCCGTGACCACACGAGTGGATACCCCGGAAGAGCTCAACTACTATCGTCACGGCGGCAT
>CAYVXE010000137.1:0-7051 GCA_964455375.1 uncultured Calditrichaceae bacterium | reverse complement strand
GATGGAACGACTATTTTTTGCATCCGGAGCAATTTCAGCATTTTTAGGTGTGGCCCTGGGAGCCTTCGGCGCGCATGGATTGAAAACACGCTTAACCGCGGATATGTTCAACATTTTTGAAGTTGGCGTTCGTTATCAGATGTACCACGCGCTGGCGCTTTTGGCCGTCGCCTGGGCGTGCAGTAAATGGCCGGGCACCTTAACAAACGCCAGCGGTTGGCTTTTTGTCATCGGCACAATAATTTTTTCCGGAAGTTTGTACGTCCTTTCTATCAGTGGCGTACGCTGGCTGGGAGCCATCACACCCATTGGCGGACTGGCGTTTCTCGCCGGATGGATTTGTCTGTTTGTGAGTGTTTTGAAGAGCTGAAAAAACACAGGTCATGGAATGATTTTCCAAACCGGATTAGCATGCTGATTGTTTAATGTTTTTGATTATGAACCCTTGAAGTTGAGGCTACCATGAAAATTAAGGTTTGTTTTTTTTCCCTCGTTCTGCTGTTTCTGGGGCTTTCCTGTAGTTCGGATTCAAACTCTTTATCATCGGATATTCCACAGGATATCACACAAGTCCCCCGTATTGCGCCTGAAAACCTAAAGTCTCGCCTTGACGGGGGTGAGACAATTTTCGTTGTGGATGTGCGTTCCGAACAGGCATATAATGCAAGTCACATTCCGGGGGCTGTGCACATTCCTTACAGCGAGGTGATTACCCGACTGGATGAATTTCCAAAAGATCACGATATTGTTTGTTATTGCACCTGACCGGCGGAGCATACCAGCGCCGGTGCGGCGTTACTTTTATATCAAAACAGCTTTACCCATGTGTACGCTTTGCTGGGCGGTTTACAAGCCTGGATAGATGCAGGCTATCCCGTAGAGTCAAATAATCAGTGAGTGGGCGCCTGCACAGTACTAAACAACAAAAGGATTTTTCATGCCCAATAACGAATTTACCTGTCTTGTAAAAATAAAAAAACTTCATTCGGATGCACACACGCCCCATTATGCCCATTTCGGCGATTCCGGCGCTGACCTCTTTTCCGTGGAAGAAGCGATATTGCACCCCATGCAACGCAAAGCCATCGCCACCGGATTATCCGCCGAAGTCCCGCAGGGATTTGAACTGCAGGTGCGTCCCAAGAGCGGTTTGGCACTAAAGAGCGGCCTGACGGTTCTCAATACTCCCGGCACCATCGATTTTGGTTATCGCGGGGAAATTAAAGTCATTTTGATCAATTTGAGTGAGGAAACATACCGAATTGAAAAGGGGCAGAAAATTGCCCAGTTAGTCGTGGCACCGGTTGTTTATGCGGAATTTCAAGAGGTCGATGAATTGAGTGAAACCAGCCGCGGAGAAGGAGGATTTGGCTCCACAGGTTTAAAAAAGTAGTCGTTTTTAAATGTGAAACTATTGTCATTCAACTTTGCAGGTTTGATTTACCTGGAAAATTGAAATATGGACTTTTAAAATGCAAGGTAATTGTGTTTGTAAAGTTTCTTTCATCCAGTTACAAAAGGATAAATCATGAAAATTCTCAGTACAAGACGAGTCATTTTTCTTTTGTTCTTTACGGCCTGCAATGCTCCGCAAAGCGATGGCCTGGTTTCAGGAAGAATTATTGATCTGACTTATTCATTCGACGCAGAATCAATTTACTGGCCTACTGCAAAGGAGTTTTCCTTGGAAGTCGTTTTTAAAGGTGAGAATCCAAAAGGCTTTCATTACGAAGCAAATAATTTTTCTGCTGCAGAACACGGAGGTACGCATATTGACGCACCAATTCACTTTTATGCCGACCGCCAATCGGTGGATGAACTGCCGCTTGAACGGTTGATTGGCAATGGAGCTGTTATCGATGTTTCTGCGAAATGTGCGGACAATCCGGATTATCAGGTTAACCGGGGCGATTTTATCGCCTGGGAAAAAGAGCACGGTTTACGCCTCGATGAAAGAATTGTGTTAATCCGAACAGGATTTGGCCGGTTCTGGCCGGACAGAACAAAATACATGGGTACTGATGCCCGTGGAGCAGATGCAATACCTGAACTTCATTTCCCGGGTCTGCATCCGGATGCGGCAAAATGGTTGAAGGAGAACAGAAACATCAATGCCATCGGACTAGACACACCAAGCATAGACTATGGTCAATCTACTCTATTTGAAAGCCATGTTGCATTGTATGAAGCAAATATCCCCGCGTTTGAAAATGTCGCACATCTGGACCAACTTCCTGAGAAGGGTTTTACTGTTATTGCCTTACCGATGAAAATAAAAGACGGCAGCGGTGGACCATTGCGGATTGTTGCCATTGTGAATGATTGACAATGAGCTAAACGTGGGAAAATCATAATTTATTGATTTTCCTATCTTGTAGTCATGAACTGCTCCCCCAAATGACTAAAGCTAAAATTAATTCCACCTCTAACCATTTTTCAGGCAACCCTTTTTTCATATCCCCTGTCTTAGATTTCGAGACTCGATTTTATTCATTGTTAATTAGATAGGAGTCACTTTGCCGCCGGCAGCATCAAGAGCAGAAAAGTTTCTGAAAAATAAATCTTTGCCATCTTCTGATCGCGATGCCGAGTTAGTGGCGCGTTGTCTGCACGGCGAGCGTGAGGCCCAATTTAAGCTTTACGAATGTTACAAAAACTGGGTTTTCAATGTTGCATTTCGTATGACAAATCACCAGCAGGAAGCTGAAGATATCACACAGCAGGTTTTCGCACAGGTGTTCAAGAAACTGAGCGGGTTTCGGAGTGAGTCAGCCTTTTCATCCTGGATTTACAGGATTGCGGTGAACATATGCATCAACCATTTTCACAAACTAAAAAAACATAAAGAGCGAATCAGCAATGAACTATCCAGTTGGGAAAATACAGACTACCTTGAAAAGAGAAGAGAGGCAAAAACCTTTGATTTACGGCCTTATCTCGAAAAAGCAATTCGCTCTCTGCCTGAAGGTTACCGGATGGTCTTTATTTTATACGATGTTGAGGGCTACTCTCATAATGAGATCGGTAAAATGATGAATATCTCCGAAGGAACATCTAAGTCACAATTGCACAAAGCACGGCGTGATTTGAAACGGTTGCTCGAACCGCTGCTCGAATTAAAATCATTGTAAAGGGTGATGTAAAATGAAACGCAAATATGACGATGTATTCATTTCTAAATTTTTAAATGATGAGCTTTCGTCATCGCAAAAGAAAAGCTTTGAAGAAAGTATGGCAGCAAATCCTGATTTAACCGCTGAAGTTGAAGTATTGCGTGCTATTCTAAAAACGGCCGCTTCGTTGGAGTCACCTGTGGTTCCCAATCAATTGTGGTCAAAAATTGAATCTGAACTCGATGCTGGTGAATATTCGGTTGAAATTAATGTTTGGGAAAGATTACGTAAATTAGAGCAGAGATTGACTTCCTGGGTGCAAATCCCTGTTCCCGTGTACCGCGTTGCCGGTGTTTTGGCACTCCTGATTGTTGGATTCATTGCGGGGAGACACCTCTCTTTTGATGGTTCCACTGAGCAATTTTCGACCGGACAAGTTAACGCAGATTATGGTATTCGGCTTGTGCAGGCACGCACGACGTCTTACATCGAAAAGTCGAAAATTCTTTTTCTAGGGATTGTCAATACTGATCCGGAACAGTTTAAAAATATTGACTTAACTTCTGAAAAGAAAAAAGCACAGAGGTTGGTAAGCGAAGCAGGATTTTTGAAGGACAACTTACGTGTAAAAAAAGACGCACGGTTGCGGCAACTCGTCGAACAATTGGAAATGATTCTTCTTGAAATCGCCAATCTTGACCCTCAAACAGATCAGAAGAATATTGAATTGATAAGAAGCGGAATCGACAGCCAAAGCTTGCTTTTAAAAATCACTCTGCATGATTTAAGTGAGCCTGATGTGTCGAACCAGCAGCGGGAAAACTTGCTTTAAATAATTTTGATGAATTGGAGAAAAACATGAACGGCAAAATTAAAAATCAACTAACTTTGTATCTGATGGGACTTGCTATTTTACTGGTCTCCGGTGTTGTTAAGCCGGCTGTGCTACCGACAATCAGGAGCGTATTCCCGGGGCTTGAGTTACAATCCGATCCTGATTATGAGAGCTTTAAAAAGGCCAAAGACTTGATGTATGATGAAAAATATCAAGAGGCGATAGATGGCTTTAGAGCGCTCATCAAAAAATACCCTGGCAGTAAACATTTGGCTGAAAGTCATTTTTGGATTGCATACAGTCTGGAAAAGCAAGGACTCGACGATGAAAAAGCCTTCAGTGCATATCAGCATCTGGTGGACGATTTTTCTAAAAGTGAATGGGCTGATGACGCCAGAAGGAGTATGGTGAAGCTGGCAAAAAAACTTTACCGTCATGGACATACAAAATACAAGGTCTTTTTAGAAGAATTTGGTGAGGACGCAGATGAGGATGTAAAGTTGGCCGCCCTGGCTGCACTGGGACAATTAGACGCAAAAGAGGCGCTGCCGATTTTAACCAAAGTCGTCAAATCTCCCAAGAGCAGCCGCAAGTTAAAAGAAAAAGCTATTTTTGCCATCAGTCAGGTAGGCGGGAAGGAAACATTGACACTATTGACCGACCTGGCTAAAACAGATCCCGATCCGGAGATTCAGGAAAAAGCGATTTTCTGGATCGGCCAGGAAGGCGGCGAGAAGAGTCTCAATACATTAGTTGAAATATATCAGTCAAGCAAGAACCGGAAAATACGTGAAAAGTGCGTTTTTTCTATCAGTCAAATCGGTGGTGATGCAGCGCTGGATTTTCTGGAAAAAATAGCCAAGGACGACACTGATTCGAAAATGCAGGAGAAGGCAGTTTTCTGGATCGGTCAGGAAAGTGGTGAAAAAAGTATCCCCAAATTGCTGGAAATATTCAATACAACCCAAAGTAGTAAAATACGGGAAAAAATCGTGTTTTCCATCAGCCAGATTGGCGGTGAAAAAGCGATGCAAATTTTGACGGATTTTGCTAAGAATGATTCGGATTCCGGGATTCAGGAAAAAGCTGTTTTCTGGCTGGGACAGCAGTCAGGCGAAAAAGTCCTGGATATCTTGATGGATGTTTACCGGACAACAAAAAATAGTTCTGTGAAAGAAAAGGTGGTGTTTTCTGTCAGTCAAATCGGCGGCGGCCGGGCTCTGAGTATCCTCGAGAAAATCGCCAGGGATGACAGTGATGCAAAGATGCAGGAGAAGGCAATTTTTTGGATTGGTCAATCGGGAAGCGAGCAGAGTTTGGATCTTCTGATGGGAATCTTAAAACAAACGAAAAATGAGAAGATAAAGGAAAAAGTCGTTTTTTCCATTGCTCAGATTGGCGGCAGCAGGGCAATGGCTGTTCTGGAAGATTTCGCTATGAAGAATCAAAGTCCGAATGTTCGGGAGAAGGCAATTTTCTGGATTGGACAGCAGGGAGGAGCTGAAAGCGTTGATAAGCTGATTCGAATTTTCAATGCGGCATCGGATAATCATATTAAAGAGAAAATTATTTTTTCTATCAGCCAAACCGGAACGGATGAGGCAGTGGATTTTCTCATCGATATTGCAAAAAATGAAAAGGAGTTAGAATTACGCAAAAAGGCCATCTTCTGGTTAGGGCAAAGCAGCAACGAAAAAGCGAGAACAGCGTTACTTGAAATCATAAATCAGTAGAAAAACCGGGAACTGAAAATGAAAGGTCAAATTATTTATTCGGGATTGTTTTTCTTCATCTTCAATCTGGGGCTGTTGAATGCCCAAACAAAGTTGCCGGACAATTTCATAGACATTTCAAGTTCTTCACAACAAATAAAGGAGAAATATTCAACAGCTAAACGAGAATTCAGTGGTCAATCCACCGGTGATAAATTTTGGTTTGGTTATCAGTTTCAGGTACGGGCGGATGTGCAAATAAACACGGTAAATATAGAAGATGATGGAGATATTCAAATCAACCGTGGAAACAACAGCTTCATTTTTGATGAGGACGGCGGGCTGAAAATGCAGATTTTACAGGCGCTAAGTGAACTGGGTGATGAGGAAGCAAAGGCCAAACTCGAAGCCAGATTAAAGGAACTGAATTGGGGTGATCGGGAAAATTGGGGTGTGTTCTTTTTGTTCAGCAAAGAATCTGATCAAATAAAGAAAATCAAACTGCTGAATTTCAGAAGGAAATCTCAGTTTAGAGATTATCCTGTTTACTGGGCTGGAACACCTGAAAACAAGGACAGTTTTAGCGTTCTATCTGAAATCATTCTGAATGATCATTACCAGAAAAAAGTCATTGAGCCGGCGATACTGGTCCTGAGTTTGCATGATTACCCTGACGTGGTGCCGTTTTTGGAAAAGGTTGCCGGCGGAGCGCAATATGTCGATGTCAGAAAGTCGGCGGTTTTCTGGTTGGGACAAATACCCGGTGAAAACAGTATTTTGGCTTTGGAGCGTTTATATAAAAATGAGCACAACCGCAAAATTCAGGAAAAGTTGATTTTCAGTATCAGTCAGCATGAAAGTGACAGGTCTGTTGAACTGCTCATCGATATTGCCGAGGATGACGGACACCAAAATAACCAGGAAAAAGCAATATTCTGGCTCGGTCAAAAAGCCGGCAGGAAATCTCTGCAGGTCTTGGGCGGTATTACGGAAAGTGATGAAACCACTGAAATAAAAAATAAGGCTGTTTTTGCTATCAGTCAGCATGAAAATTCAAAAGCGGCCGCAGAAATGCTGATGGAAATTGCCAGAAATAATAAAAACCCGGAAGTGCGGAAAAAAGCAATGTTCTGGCTGGGTCAGACAGGCGACAAACGGGCGCTGGCATTTTTTAAAGAGATTTTGCTGCAGTAATTCTATTTACCTTACTACTTTATATTTGAAGGTTGTCGCCGGGAATTTTAATTCAAACGTTTTGATTTTTCTGACGATTCCATTCCTAAATTGGTATTGAATCAATTAAGTCAGAAAGTAGAGAAATGAGATTAACTGAATTATGCGGAATTAGTATTGCGGAGTCATCCTCCTGATGCTCCGCAACAGAATGAAAA
>CAYVXE010000136.1:0-10816 GCA_964455375.1 uncultured Calditrichaceae bacterium | reverse complement strand
ATCCCAGCAACAAGATCACGATTTCTGCTTCAGGAGGTGGAGGGGGAGACATAACGGCTGTCAACGCCGGAACCGGTTTGATTGGAGGCGGAACATCTGGAGATGTTACGCTATTTGTTGCCGTGCCCCTTATTTTATCCGGTTCGGTTTCACCGGTGATTAAAGCCACAGACAGTGGTAGCGGCAACTACGGCTATCTTGGTCACAGCACCTACGGCGTGGTTGGTAGCAGCAGCACCAACATCGGTGTGTATGGCACCAGCAACAGCGGTTCCGGTGTGGAAGGCACCTGCAACAGCAGCAGTGGTGGTTCCGGTGTGTATGGCTTCAACAACAGTAGCGGCAACTCCGGCTATCTTGGCAACAGCTCTTCGGGTGTTTATGGCTACAACACCAGCGGCAACTCCGGCTTTCTTGGCGGTAACAACTACGGCGTATACGGTCATGTAGGCAATAACCACGGAAGCCTGGGGAGCAGCTCGGATGGCGTTTTGGGAAGTAGCAGTAACAATAGCGGGTCAGGTGTAGCTGGCATTCATACGGGAAGTGGCAATGGCGTCTACGGCCGGAGTAGCAGCGGTTATGCGGGATATTTTAGCGGTGATGTGCACGTAACAGGCACTATTACTAAAGGAGCAGGTTCCTTTACAATTGACCATCCTCTTGATCCGGAGAATAAATACCTACAACACTCGTTTGTGGAGTCCCCGGATATGAAAAATGTCTATGATGGGGTTGTTGTACTGAATGCCGATGGCGAAGCCATAGTTGAGTTCCCAGTTTGGTTTGAGGTTTTGAATAAAGATTTCCGGTATCAACTTACCTGTATCGGTGGATTTGCTCAGGTCTATATTGCCGAAGAAATCTCAAACAACCACTTCCGTATAGCAGGTGGCAGAAGGGGAATGAAAGTTTCCTGGCAGGTCACCGGCATTCGTCACGATGCTTATGCCAACGCGCATCGCATTCAGGTTGAAGTTGAGAAAACAGGAGCTGAACGGGGCAAGTACCTACATCCAAAAGAAAACGGTGTTTCCGAGACCCTGGGCATCGATTATGCGGAAGTACAAAAGATGGAGGAAGAGAATAAGAAGATGGAGAAGCAGAATAAGAAGATAGGACGGAAGTAGAATTAAACTGTCATTGCGAGGAGTGCAGCGACGAAGCAATCCCATCACCGAAATGTGACATGCTCAGACACAGGGAAACGCCTAAAGGAGACTGCTTCGTCGTCCAGCAGGACGGCGGGCGCCGCGCAGTGAGGGGATTCTTTTAGATGCCAAAAAATGGAGGATTAAAAGATGGAAAACATAAGAAGAAAAAATGGTTTTGGGTGTATGTTTGTCTCCATAATTATGTTATTTTTCATGAACTCAAAAATAACACGTGCCCAGTCCAGCATCAACTACACAGTGGAAAAAGCAGTTTTTGATGAAAGCGGTAATTTTTCACAGTCAACCGGTTACACAGTAGAAGACGCAACAGGTCAGTCTTCGCCTCTTGATATATGCGCCAGCACAAACTACAGTGAATCCTCTGGATTCTGGGGACGAGGGGGGGGCATGCCGACCGCGGTCGGAGAAAGAAGCGAGGAGAAAGTACCTGCAAGGTTTAATCTATATCAAAATTATCCCAACCCCTTCAATCCTGAAACTAAGATTCGCTTTGCGCTTACAAAAAATAGTCATGTGGTGATCACTATTTATAATACGCTTGGCCAACAGATTGGCACCTTGATAGACACACAATACGCTCCCGGCTTTCACGACGTGCGCTGGGATGGCAAGGATAGAAACGGTAGTCCGGTCTCCAGCGGCGTTTATCTTTACCGGATACAAGCGGGTGAGTTTTCGCAGGTGAGAAAGATGATCCTGATTAGATAAGTAACACTGGTGACCTAATTTTGTGTATGCCGTTCAGGTCTTCTACGGAGGTCACCCTTAAGTCATCCGATTGATATCCAATATCATCGGAGAAAATAATTTCTAATCGGGCAATTTTCGAGTAGCACTATAAAAGTTTTGAATAATTTAAATCGGTCGTAACAGTAGTAGTCGTTAAACCCCTGATTGAAAACGGCAGGGAGTGGCAAGGAATCATGATGAAACAAAAAACTGGATTTCTTCTCGCAATTATGCCCATGGCATTGATTGCAGTGTTGGTCATTGCATGCGGCGGGGGCGGTGTCAATGGCAACGGTTCGGGAGACGTGGTCTTTGAATCGTTGAGCTTTCCTTTCAAAACACCCGCGGATGTCGTCAGACTGGCTGCTTTCGGAATACCAAATTGGAGCGGGTCGGAGCCTCATAACGGTATCGATTTGGTAGTAAACCAGGCACTTCCAAGCACAAAACTTATTTCTCCTACCAATGGAACAGTACGAACAATAAAGATCTCAGAGAACCCTTTCTCCAGGCCCCCAAACCAGTTACTACTGCAGATTGAAATCAGAGTGAATGGGGAATGGACCGTAATAATGGTCATTGAACCGTCGACGTTAGACGAGCAATTAAAGGCAAATCAGATTGCTGCGGTTCAGGTCGTCGTTGGTCAGAACGTCGTGACAGGCGATGAGATCGCAGACCTGCTTATTGGCGATCTCGGTTATCCGCATTTGCATTTCATGTTGGAACGGAATGGAGCGGCTGTCTGTGCGTATGAGTTCTCTTCGGATAGCGCAAAAGCACTGTTCGAAGCAATCCCGAAAGTTAGTCAATCGGATGGATTTCTCTGTTACGGAGACATGTAGTCGACAGGCAATCCTTAGCTGCAACGAACGCACTAAAGCCGAGCCGGTGAGGCCACCTGGCCTGACAAATTCATAAACAGCAACGGCGCAAAGTTAACTAAATCGAGCGAACAGCAAAAAGGAAGGAGCGATCATGAAAAACTTGATCCTGTTTTTAGTCATATTCTTGATGCCAATTGGGACAACCCTGGCTCAATGGGTGCCTCAGGTAAGCGGAACCACAAACAATCTTCACTCAGTTTACTTTCATGATATCAATAATGGATGGGCTGTTGGCGAATTTGAAACATTCCTGAAAACAGCAAATGGCGGGGATGCATGGACGGCACAAAGCAGCGGGATAAACAAGACCTTTCTTTCTGTTTTCCTTGCCGACCTCAACAACGGCTTCGCTGTGGGATTGGGCGGTTTAATTGTTAGGACTCTGGACGGTGGCGCCAACTGGTCAGCACAAGACAGCGGGACACAAAACGGACTCCGCTGGATTTATTTTACGTCTCCCGACAGTGGCTGGGTGGTGGGCGATAATAGTACAATATTGCGCACGACTGACGGTGGCAACAACTGGGCGTCATTAACCAGCGGCATCAGTTCGGATTATTTTTCCGCTTTCTTTTTAAACAGTCAGTTAGGTTGGGTCGTTGGTTTCGATGGCACCAATGGAACCATTATGAAAACAATGGATGGAGGGGACAGCTGGACAGCGCAAGAAAGCGGGACAACTTTTTGGTTGAACTCCGTGTACTTCGCAAATGCAGACACGGGTTGGGCTGTAGGGTTGTTTGGTCTCATCCTGGCGACAAAAGATGGCGGGAGTCATTGGAGTTTGCAACCAAGTGGCACAAGCAACACTTTGGAGTCGGTCTGTTTCACCGATGCCAGTGTTGGTTGGGCAGTCGGACAAAACGGAACCATCCTGCATACAACGGATGGAGGCGCCAGTTGGCTCACTCAAGTCAATGGTACAACGAAAATTCTATTCGCCGTGCAATTTGTTACTGGTGATTCTGGTTGGGCGGTGGGAGCCGAAGGAACTATTTTGGTGACTTCCAATGGCGGCGTAACGTCTGTTGGTAACAATAACTCAAAAAGTATCCCCCAGGATTTTAGTCTACATCAAAATTATCCAAATCCCTTTAACCCTACAACCCAAATCGATTATTCCATCCATACAAGAAGTCATGTAGAACTAAAAATATATAATATATTAGGCCATGACGTTAAGTTACTCGTGAATGACGAACAGAATCCCGGGAATTATTCGATCCTATTCAATGGCGAAAACTTAGCCAGCGGGATCTACTTTTATCAATTAAGGACAACAACTTACTCTGCAACACGAAAGCTTTTATTGATGCGTTGATTTTCTGCAAAGCCATGGTGACCCCGGCAAAGGAGAGGAAATTTTTACCACAAAAGGTTGTAAAGGGTGTCACATGCCAAAAGGAGGTCAATCGATCGGCACCGATTTGCTGACATTTAAGGGGATCAATTCTCCTGTTCAAGTGGCACAGATCATGTGGAATCATGCCCCGGATATGGCCAAGAAAATGCAGGAATTGAATTCGGAGTGGCCTGAATTTACCAGGCGAGAAATTGAAAATCTGTACGCATTTTTATCTACGAAAGTCATTGCGCATCAACATTAATAAAATAATACAACCCACAAAGCTTCCTTTTACTTTCTCTTGGCTCAACCTTCTTAATTTTAAGAAAGCTGAGTTTATGTTTTTCTAAAATCAGGAAAACCTGTTTTTATTCATGCGGATAACGTGTTTTTAACTATTGTGAAAAGAAATGAAAACTTGGCTTTTATTTTTCTTTTTCATATTTTAATCTAAATAGGCTTAAGGGAGGGAACTGAGAAATATTTTGGTGCTATATTGACGTTACAAAAAAAAATTTTGTTCGCTTTTCAAACAACAGGCATTTTATTATTTCTCCTGAATGATTATTTATGTGCGCAAAACGTACATTCAGAAATTCCACAGAGTTTCGTTGAAGTAAAAAAAGTGATTCCATCTATCGTCCTGGACTTGCGGTACGCATCTCACCATAATTTTGTTGGCGAGCCCATAACGGGTTACCGTTCTGCGAAATGCTACCTGACACGACAAGCTGGAACTGCGTTAAAAAAAGTGCAGGAGGACCTGCGAATGTTTTCATTGTCATTAAAAATTTACGACGCTTACCGTCCGCAGCGAGCTGTAACCCATTTTGTTAAATGGGCAAAAGTTCTTTCAGATACATCGATGAAACGTGAATTTTATCCTGTGGTGCATAAAAAAAACTTGTTTAAGGAAGGGTATATCGCTGCGAAATCGGGTCACAGCCGTGGCAGTACCGTGGATTTAACCATTGTACCACTGCCATTGCCGAAGCAGGAAAGTTACACTCCAGGTCAAAAATTATGTCCCTGTACTCAGACTGCGGACCGACGGTTTAAAGATAACAGTCTGGATATGGGCACTGGTTATGATTGTTTCAGTGTGCTGTCCTGGACCGAAAACAAGAGCCTAACTGCTCAACAACGTGCAAATCGATTGTTACTTAAATCGGTGATGGAAAAATATGGCTTCAAAAATTACTCCAGGGAGTGGTGGCATTTCACACTCAAAGATGAACCTTTCCCGGATACATATTTTGATTTTATCATTCAATGAATTTCAATTCTATCAAGTCTGAAAGAGAAAGAGAAAATATGACGGATTCAGTCTATCAATCTGCTTGTACCATGGATTGCCCCGATACATGCAGTCTGAATGTTCATGTGCAGGATGGCAGAATTACACAGATCAAAGGGTCGCATTTAAATCCAACCACGCAGGGATTTATCTGTACGAAAATTTCCAGGTTTACAAAGAGGGTTTACGGAAAAGATCGTGTGCTTTACCCAATGAAGCGAAGCGGGGAAAAAGGTTCAGGTTTATTTGAAAGAATCAGTTGGCAAGAGGCTGCTGAAACTATTTGTACTCGTTTACAGAAAATTAAAGAAGAGTCGGGTGGAGAAGCAATTTTACCGTTTTCTTATGGTGGGTCAAATGGCTTGCTTGGACAGGATACGACCGATTTAGCCTTTTTTGCTCAACTCGGTGCTTCAAGACTACAAAGGACGTTTTGTGCGGTTCCCACTACAGAAGCAGCGGCAGCCATGTACGGGAAAATGCCTTGTACCGCATTTGATGATTTTGAAAATGCAAAACTTATTATCATCTGGGGGGCTAACCCGAAGACATCAAATATCCATTTAATGCCGTTTATTAAGAAAGCCAAAAAGCATGGAGCGAAGGTAGCGGTTGTCGACCCACGCATGAATTTCTCAGAAAACGAATGTGATTTGCATCTACCTGTTTTGCCGGGAACCGACGTGGTGGTTGCTTTGTCGATGATTAATTATTGGCGGCATCGCAAATTTCTCAATTGGGATTTTATCCGTCAGAACACGAACGGCATTGATACGCTGCTCGAAAAGGCAGAAGCATTTTCAATTGAAAAGGCCGCAGAAATCGCCAGGGTTGATGCTACACGTATTCAAAAACTTGCAGATTTGTATGCGCTCCACGATCCCGCGGTTATCCGGATTGGCTGGGGAATGGAACGAAATCGTAATGGACTTCAGTCGGTAGGAGCGGCTTTGGCGCTGCCTGCAGTTTTGGGAAAATTTGGCTTAAAAGGGTCGGGCTATGCCCTCAGCAGCAGCGGTGCGTATAAAACAGATGAAACGTATGTCGTCGCTGCTTCTGAGTGGAACACACGCATCATCAACATGAGTCAATTAGGATCAGCTTTATCTCAAAAAATGAACCCGCCCATTAAAGCCTTGTTCAATTACAATTGCAATCCGGCAGCCACAGCTCCCGATCAAAATGCGGTCCTTCGAGGTTTGCAAAGAGAGGATTTATTTACGGTGGTTTCCGAGCAAGTCATGACGGACACAGCGAAATACGCAGATATTTTGTTACCGGCAGTGACATTTTTAGAGCAAAAGGAGTTGAAGAAGGCATACGGTTCTTATGCGTTACAATATTTAGAGGCGGTCATAGAGCCTGTCGGAGAAGCAAAACCCAATGAAGAAATGTTTGCCCTTCTAGGTCGAACCATGGGTTGGCAGGATTCGGTCTATCATCTGACAACGGATGATTACGTGCAAAGAATCATTCAGGCAACAAGGATGAATCATGAGCAGGTTTCTTTGAAAAGAATAAGAGAAGACAAAATTCAACTCTTTAATTTCCCGGGGGAAACGCCGGTTCAATACAAAACGGTCTTTCCGCAGACGTCAGATGGAAAAATCCATTTGGCGCCGGCCGTTCTTGGTGAGAGGCCTTATGAATTCATTCAAAACGGCAACAGCAAATATCCGCTTTGTCTCATTTCTCCCGCAACTGATAAGATGATTAGCAGCACACTAGGAGAATTTAATTTCGGTGAGCTTTTCGTGGTCTTAAATCCGGCAGATGCCGAGAGTCGGTCGCTTCAACATGGTGCAACTGTGCGGGTTTTTAACGATTTAGGGGAAGTCGTGGCACCTTTACGCTTGAGTCGCAAAATCCGTCCGGGTGTGGCTTTTATTCCAAAAGGCGTCTGGCGGAAATCATCGCATAATGGATTTACGGCAAATGCTTTGGCACCGCAAGCAGTTAGTTCTGTTGGGGGAGCGTGTTTTAATGACGCTCTGGTGGAAGTAGAAGAAACCCGATAAGGCATCTTCTAAGAATAGTAAGACCAAACTGATTAAATCGCGATTGACCGCAAACCTCCGTTTCTGTCTTTTCGAGGCCGGCGAAAGCCTGCCGAGAAATCTGGTTTCTGCTTATGTCCAACCTTTTGGCGCCGCTCAAGGTGGCAAGATAAAAGTTGACCCTTCGTATGTTTGGGCGCAGAAGCCTGTCACACCCTCAAAAAAACATCTAACCTTCTATTCAATTAAAACTTAAGTTATCTGACATTGATGTCGATACAGCAACAGGTTTTTAAAGGCCTAATGCAGAGAGGATATTGAAGTTAATTGAATGGAGTCCAATTATGAAACGCATATTGATGTTTCTGGTCGTATTACTGGCATTCTTTGTGAGTCAACTTTATGGATTTGGTGTTAAAGGTAAGATGGGAATCGGTTTTAATGTAAACACACAAAAATTGTATGGCGATAACCGGAGCGGTGATTTTGTTTTCGGTGGAACGCCGCTGATTCTACGTTACGATTTTAAGCCATCTGCCTTTATTGAATCGGATTTTACGTATTCAAAACTGTCCACACGATTACCTGGACGTACCGGTGACAATGCACAAATGCTCAACCTGGGATTTAAACTCGGTTACCGTTTCCGCAGTCAGAGACGATTCAATCCGATTGTGTATGTAGGTGCCGGTGCCTTTAATTTCAAATTAGATAATAATACCCGTTTTTGGGATGGGTATGCATCTTTAGGGGGCGGTGCAGAATATTTTTTCAGCCCAAACGTCGGCTTGAATTTTACGGGTGATTTTCGTTACACAACGGGAGACGATTTTGATGGAAGCAGGACTGGACTTGGAAAAGACGGATTTTTTACCTTTGCGATGGGATTCAATTTCTACTTACATAAAAAATCCGGACATTCCGGCCGTTCGGGTTTTTCGCCTTACGGTGATGATCTGTATGATGTATCGTCAGAAGAATCGTCCTTTGACGATTTCATGCGCAGTAATAATGGTACGACCACCGACGCCGCGACCATGCAGGAAATCACGGAGTTGACAGAGGAAAAAACTGCGCTGGAGACTAGGGTTGAACAAAAGGAAACAGAAATTCAGATGCTGAATTTTAAACTCAATTCTTTTAATCAATACGAAGAATTACTCATGGACAGGGCGAAAATTACCGGAATGGAGGTTTCTACGGAAGATGTTGATTCAAACCCGGTTGTACATAATTATAAAAACGCTCTGGTTCTTTTTGAAGCTGAGCAATTTGAAGATGCTGTGGATTTGTTTAAGAAATTGTTAAGGACGCATCCAAATCATGAGCAAGCTTCCAATTGGTGGTATTGGTTAGGGGAGAGCTATTACAACATCGGTGACTACGATTCCGCGGAAAAATCGTTTGATTGGTCTTCATTGAAGAATCGTAACCACTCCCGGGATGAGACGACACACATGATGCTGGGATTGAGTCAATGGAGAGGCGGACAGTTGCAAAAAGCGCTGGATGAATTTAAATTTTTATTGCGGAATACAAACAACCGCAGGAGCTCTGATCTGTTGAACGGGTTCATTGAAAAAATCCAATCTGAATTACCGAAAAAGAAATAACCCTTGTTTGAAAAAAGACGGGATAACAAAATTAAAAGAATGTATGGCAGGTTCAGCATTGATAAGAAAAAGTACGAGCAATCATCGTTACTGGCAATGAACATTTGCATTTTTGTTTGGGATTTAGAAAAGCCAATTGATCAAAGAACTAAATTCAAAACCATCAGGTTTGAAAAGTCGTTGAGGCCGACGAAAGAGTAGTTTCCACCTTCAGCCTGAGCGCAGTCGAAGGGCGTCACGAATTTGTCATCTTGAGGGTAACGAGGCGGAGCCGCAAGGTCTGAATCATGCGCAGAACTGATTTTCCGGCTACACTTTGTCACGCTCGAAACGTTTAAACAATTTATTTCGGATAGATGCTTTTTGTTTCCTTAGATGAACAACAATGGCAGTAGCATTATCTTCCCCACCTCTTTTATTGGCCAGGCTTATGAATTTATCACAAGCTGTTTGTGGATTGCTTTTTAAGATCGTTCGATGTAATTCGTCCGAGGAAATATTCGCAAGTCCATCGGTACATAAGAGGAAATATGTATCGGCCTTTACCGGAATATGCTCGATTAAATCCACGGGAATATCTGAAAATGTTCCCATTGCCCTGGTAAGGACGCTTCTTTCCGGATGGTTTCGCGCCTCTTCTTTTGTCAAAATACCTTGACGTTCCAGTTCGCCGACATGGGTATGATCCTGTGTTAATTGTTGGATTCTGTCTTTGGTGATCAGGTAAATTCTGCTGTCGCCCACATGTGCCGCAGTTGCTTCCTTCTCGGTAAGCAAAAGAGCGCTGCAGGTGGTTCCCATTCCCGTGAGTTCTCTGTTTGTTGCCGCAGATTGGTAAATGTGTCGATTCGTCTTTTTTACCGCTTCTCTTAAATCAAGTGGCTGTCTATTCTTTTGTTTCATACGAAATTTTTGTTCAAGTGTTTTTATGGCCAACTGACTGGCTACCTGGCCTGCTTTGTGCCCGCCTAACCCATCCGCAATTACAAACAACTGACCTGGAACCGTGGAAATGTTCACATTGTTTTTGGGGAATTTACCCCAGGCGTCCTGGTTATTTTTTCGTATGCGGCCCTGGTCGGAGCGAACTCCCCATGAAAGAATAATCGATTTGGCCATAAGTTCCATATCCTGAAACCGGAAAACAATGAAAAATTAAAATTTATCGCACCAATTTGCAGCGGCTTTATATAATGTGCCGTCAAGTTTGTCTGCTGAATTAGCACCGGCCGGCCGGTCAAGCACAATCGTATTTGAGTCATTGCTTACAAGATTCCCTGCATCCGTAATGCTTGTTGTGATGCTGACACTGGTAGAACTGCCAAATAAAAAACATGCGCCGAATGACAGTGTTCCCGAAAATCCGTCTCCAGTATTTGTTGGACTTGTGACATTAAAGCTGCCCGTATTTCCTGAGGGTGAAAAAGTAAATGTGACGCTGATGACAGTGCCGGTTACAACATCACCGTCAGGATCAACATAATCAACACTGATGCTGTATTGGCTGCCTACGGAACCAGAGGAAAAGACACAATTGGTGCTGTCATTTAATTGCACCAACGAACCGCTCAGATTTGAAATGGTTGCACCCGAGAGTTGTTTTGCATTAACGGTTAGATTCGTTTGTACGCTTATGGTTCCTTGTGCCGCAGTAATTGCTGTTGTTCCCTGTGCGAGGGCAGATGCCAGCCCGGCGGCGTCAATCGTGGCCACAGCAGGATCGCTACTGTTCCAGGTAACTTGATTAGTAATGTCAGATGTTGAACCGTCGGA
>CAYVXE010000135.1:4237-10878 GCA_964455375.1 uncultured Calditrichaceae bacterium | reverse complement strand
ACTGCTCCGCTGTAAAAAAAATGAATGAAATCAACTGTATGGGCCCAATTTACCCGGAAACTTCAAGTGTGCCCACCTCGGGGCATAAACTGATCATCCACTGCCTGAGGGACAAGGATCAAATGAAATGCCAATTCAACTTCAAATGATCCAGCGGAAACTTTCCTATAGTAAATCCCTTCTGTTAATTTGTACAAGATCCGCCCGAACTAAAATATACCCTTTAGTTTTTAAGATGAAAATGACTCAGCGATTGAGCACTTCTTCATAAAATTTTTCATATTGTGGAATAATACTGTGCTTGTCAAAGCATTTTACCGCACGGTTTCTGGCATTTTCACGAAAACTCTGATTCCGTTCTTCATCTGTAAGAATATCTAAAGATTTCTGCGCCATGTCAGCGACTTCACCAATGGGACACAAAAATCCGGTCTCCCCATTGACCACGACTTCCGGAAGCCCCCCGGTATCCGCACCCACCACCGGGACACTACATGCATGAGCCTCCAACGCAACTAACCCAAAACTCTCCTGTTCGGATGGCAGAATAAACAGATCGGCACAACTGAGTAGATGTTCGATATAATCCTGCTGCCCCAGAAAAATGACTTTTTCGGTTAATTTCAACTCTTTGACCAGTTGCTGTACGAACAACCGTTCCGGTCCTTCACCCACCAGCAGCAATTTCGCCGGAATTTCTTCTTGCACCCGATGGAATATTCTCACCACATCGCTTACGCGCTTGACGGGACGAAAATTCGATGTGTGCATGAGCAGCTTTTCCCCATTCGGTGCATAATGCTCCTTTGCACAATCGTTGAATTTGTTTGCGCATAATTTCGTATCGATAAAATTATATATGACACGGATGTCGCGTTGAATACCGAATTCCTCAACAGTCCGGTTTTTTAAGTATTTCGAGACGGTGGTCACACCATCGGATTCCTCAATGCTGAATTTAATCACCCGATGGAAAGAACTGTCTGCTCCCACCAGCGTGATATCCGTACCGTGCAGCGTCGTGATGACTTTCAGATGATCTGACCGCAAAATATTTTTTGCCAAAAATGCGCTGGCAGCATGTGGGACTGCATAGTGAGCATGAATGATGTCCAGATGATACGCTTCATCGATATCCGCGATTTTTGTGGCCAGACTTAGCGCATACGGGGGATATTTAAAAAGCGGATAAGTGGCAACTTCTACTTCGTGAATGAACACGTTTTGACTGAATTCACGCAAACGAAACGGTGTTGCATAACTAACGATATGTATTTCATGGCCCTTTTCAGCCAAACCCAGTGCCAGTTCGGATGCAACTACACCACTACCACCGTGGGTGGGATAACAAACAATGGCTATTTTCATGAAACTCCCTTCTTTTCTTGCATAATCTCATACATCCAACTTAAATTTATTATTGAATGCCGCTCAAATACTCCGGACCAAAAAATCGTACCGGATCATCCATCCGCATAGATTCACGGACGAAAAACGGTTCACCGTACGCAACGCCAATGTAGGAACCATACTGCTTTGCCCGCGTAATGATCGCATCGAGAAATTCCGGCGTACTTATGTTTGTTTCCGCATCGCCGTATTTGTCCTTTTCCGGATTATGGAATTGGGATTTATAGGCCTGAATCGCCTTGACTTTTTGTTCGTGGCAGTCCGAAACATCAACAATAAATGACGGCTTAAATTCAAAGCGACCCGGGTAGTAAATGATTTTGTACGGCCGGTAGGCTTCCTGACCCGTATCGATTTTTTTGAGTCCGGCAAAAAAGGCTGATTCCCGAACCAGATGTGACGTATGACCGTGGTCAGGGTGCCGGACTTTCCAGTACGGCGCAAAAACAATTTTCGGACGATATTCCCGAATTTCCCGGATTACTTTCATTTTGTTGTCTAACGTCACCGCCACATTGCCATCCGCAATATCAAGCATCTTGTGTAAGGCCAATCCCATAATTTCCCCGGCATCCGCAAATTCCTGCCTGCGGATGTCTGCATTTCCCCTAGTACCCAGTTCTCCACCGGTCATGGAAATAACGCCGGTTTTATATCCCATCCCACTCAATTTGATTATGGTTCCGGCACAGGTCAACTCGATATCATCCGGATGTGCGCCGAAGGCCAGGACATCTAACCTCATATTCTCAACTCCAATATCTTGTACTAAATTTTGATAATTTGATGATCAAAACTTGAGATATCCATTGCCTCATAAAGTCGGTCGATCATTTCCAGACCATGTTTAAATAAAAAGGGGGCGATGTTATATTCCCGTTCCTGCAAATGCCTGTTTGTGTAAAGACTGTTTCCAGTTTTATAAACGTGATTGACGATGATATCGTTTCGTTTCTTGTACGCTCTGAGGATCTTTTTCTCTATCCCTTGCAGTTGGCCCATCAGTTTTCCTGTGGTATTCTCCAGGGCTCTGTTCAGCGTCGGTTCAAACTCAACCACCGTTTTTCTCAATTCATCCAGTTGCGTCTCGATGGCTGCCCTGGCTTGCTGCATCTGGGCATCCAGCGATTGTGGAAGCCGGCTGCGCAGAATCCCATTGAGGAGCGTATCATGATTACCCCAGAAATCGAACACCTTCAAATCATACTTATCCAGAATCTTTTCAACGTTTGTTTCAAGCAGGGTCATACTTTTGCGGGGAAAAATAACGGGCATGGGCAAACCGAATGTTTTATAAATGCCTTTCATCTGGGCATAATACGTTGTCTCAGCAGGCCCGGCAATATACGCTACCGTCGGCAGAAGCATGTCCTGAAACAAGGGCCGTAAAAGAACATTGGGACTGAACCTTTGCGGTTCCCGCTCGATGAGATTCAAAAGTTCATCTTTCTTGAAAGACCGATCGGGATTTTTCACATGAAAAATACCATCCTGTATCGAAACAGCTTCACGGTTTTGTTCCACATAAAAAAGATTCAAAACATTGCGATGCAGTTGTACCTGATTGTGATAGCCCATTTCCTGCAATGCCGATGAAGCAGCCAACGCTTCACGTGAGGAAGGTGAATCCTCTTCTACTTCTTTCCGGAAAATAGCCGCGCCTAAACGCTTCATTTCCGGATCACTGGCATCTATGAGAATCAGACCAAACGATTTAAACAATGTGGTTAACCAGGTTGCAAACGCAGCAGAAAAGGACGCACCAGGCTGGTACGCCGCTTTCAGGTGTTCCACAATATCATGTTTAAAAAATGTCGGGTGCGTTAACTCCTCTATTTCCTTGATGCTTGTGCCAATCTCTTGCGTGAGTGAAATTTGAGACACCGGCAGCCGCGAATCGGCAGGATGGCCGGCATAAACAATGCGGGCAGGATCATTATCTTTGTTCGGTACATAGGTATGATTAACTTCGCGAAAGTCATGGTCATCCGAGGCCAGCCAGAAAATCGGCACAAAACAACCCTGACATTTGCGGCTTAAACGTTCGGCCAACTTGATAGCTGTCAACGCTTTGTAAACCGTAAACAACGGCCCGCCAAACAATCCGGTTTGCTGTCCGGTAACCACAGCACAGGCACGCCGGTCCAACAACAGGTTGATCTTTTCCAACGTCTGCTGTCCACAGCCAAACTGCTGGTTCTGTCGGGCTAACAGGGGAATGAGTTTAGCCGTCGGTAATTCGCGGGCTTTGACTTCCTCGGTTCTGCTCAAAAATGTTTCGGGAAGATGAAAGTCCCCATTATAAAAGGTGCTTACTTTGTCGAAATCCTCCAGATAATCTCTGAACAGTTGCGATGTACCGGGCATGCGGCTCATGGGTATTTTCATTTACTTTCTCCTGCCTGTGAGCAAAAGTCGTGGGCTCTTTTCAGTAAATGCACTACCATCAAAGCCTCCAAATGTAGCTTCCAACTCCAATTCGGTCTCAGCTAAAAATGTCCGCATTTCCTCCAAGGTGTAAAGTCTGACGGATTCAAAATACTCTCTTACTCCGCCGTCGGTTTCAATCAGGATTTTTTTTTCGATGCGTTCTTCGGCCTGATTATAAAACCGCTCCTGGGTAAGAGTAAAACCGTTCCCGGTCTTCGTATCAAACGGGATGAGGTGATCAATCACATAGGATTTGTTTATATAATCCTGAAAAAACTGTCCCCCGGATTTTAAAACATTTTGAATATTAAGCCAGGTTTGCAAATTCTCTTCATCCGTTTCAAAATAACCGAATGTTGTAAAAAAACTGAGCACTGCGTCAAACACGGCTCGGAAAGGAATGTGTCGCATATCCGCCCTTACAAACCTGGGACAACAGTTCTCTATTCCAGAATTTTTTTGTGCAATATTTAACAAGACAAGGGAAAGGTCTAAACAAATGACGTGATAACCACGGTTGGAAAGTTCATGGGCATGCCGTCCGCCACCACAGCCAAGATCAAGGAGGCGGTACGAAACCGGTAACTTCAGAGTATTTATGACAAAGTCGACTTGCTGCTTCGCTTCCGCTTCGTTACGGTGTGGATAGACTTTCAGGTAATCTTCACCAAACCAGTCTTTGTACCAGGTCGCTTTCGAATGTGTTTGAGTCATGCCATGAATGTAAAAAAAATCACCGACAATTCAAATGGATTTTTGCAAGGGAATCGGCCCTGATCATCCTGATCAGAAACAATTTACATTTCTGTAAATATAATTTGCCTTTTAACAACATCATTTATACTTTAACACGTTTCTTAAATAAAAAGACCAATCGTAAAACAAACCATTTTGAAGGAGGCCATTATGGTACGTAAGCGCAACTTTATCCTTTTTGCTTTGTTGTTGATTTTATTCGGATGCCAAAGGAACACCTACAAGGAAGTTCCGCAGTATTCCATCGATCAGTTTATGAACACGACGACAATTTTTGGCAGTTCATTTTCTCCGGATGAATCGAAAATTCTCTTTTCCAGCAACAAGACCGGTATTTACAACGCCTACACAATTCCCGTAACCGGCGGTGAACCTACATCCTTAACCCGCTCCGAAGACGATGCAATCATTGCCATTTCATTTTTCCCAAAGGATGAACGCATTCTTTACCGCGGTGATAAAGGCGGCAACGAAATCTGGCATCTTTATGTGCGCAATGCAGACGGTAGCGTGCAGGAACTCACGCCCGGAGAAAAAGCCAGAGCTGTCTTTTACGGATGGAGCCACGACCATAAAAGTTTCTTTTTCGGATGGAACAAACGTGACGCAAAGTTCATGGATGTTTACGAAATGGACGTTAAAACATTCACCCCATCGGTGATTTACGAAAATGACGCCGGCTACGATTTCGGCGGTATCTCCAACGACAAAAATTATATGGCACTTTCCAAATCCAGCACCACAAATAATTCTGACATGTACTTAATGAATCTGATAACTACGGAGATTAAACATTTAACGCCGCATAAAGGTGATATCAAGTTCGCTCCGGTGGCTTTCAGTCCTGACTCCAAGCTCCTTTACTATCTCACTGACAAAGACAACGAATTTACCTATTTAAATAAATATGACATCGATTCCGGAGAAAAATCAACGATCGAAAAGGAAAATTGGGACATCATGTACGGCTATCTCTCTGAAACCGGTAAATATCGCGTGGTCGGCATTAATGAAGATGCAAAAACCGTCATAAAAATTTTCGACAGCGAGACCAACAAACTCGTCCCTTTGCCAAAGGTAAGCGGGAATATCAATTCGGTGAATATTTCAGATTCTGAAAGCAAAATGACGTTCTACTCAAACAGTTCAACGGCTCCGAATAATTTATTTGTCTATGACTTTCAGTCGAAGCAGATCACCAAACTAACCGATACCATGAACCCTGAAATCAGTCAGGATGATCTGGTACAAGCAAAAGTCATCCGGTACAAATCTTTTGACGGTTTAGAGATTCCGGCGATTCTTTACAAACCCTGGCAAATCAAGCCGGAGGAAAAAGCCCCGGCACTTGTGTGGGTACACGGTGGCCCGGGTGGTCAATCGCGTATCGGTTATGTGGATGTCATTCAATATCTGGTGAATCACGGTTATGTGGTTCTGGCTGTGAACAACCGCGGCAGTTCAGGCTACGGAAAAACGTTTTTCAAAGCAGATGATCTGAAACATGGCGAGGAAGATTTGGACGATTGTGTAAAAGCGAAGGATTTTCTCATTTCCACCGGCTATGTGGATGCAAGCAAAATAGGCATCATCGGCGGCAGCTACGGCGGCTACATGGTACTTGCAGGACTCGCGTTCCGCCCCGACGCATTCACTGTGGGCGTGGATCTTTTCGGAGTGGCTAACTGGGTAAGAACTTTGCAAAGTATTCCGCCATGGTGGGAGTCCTTTCGCGAAGCGCTTTACAAAGAGCTGGGCAACCCGGCAACCGACCTTGACTATTTGAAACGCATTTCGCCGCTATTCCATGCAGAGAACATAACAAAACCGCTCATGGTCCTGCAGGGTGCGAACGACCCGCGGGTGCTGAAAGTTGAATCTGACGAGATCGTGGCCGCAGTGCAAAAAAACGATGTTCCCGTCGAATATGTTGTATTCGATGATGAAGGTCATGGGTTCCGCAAAAAGGAAAATAAAATAAAGGGCTATAAGGGAATCTTAACTTTCCTGAACACATACCTGAAAGAAGGTCAGACAGATCAGTC
>CAYVXE010000135.1:0-4137 GCA_964455375.1 uncultured Calditrichaceae bacterium | reverse complement strand
AGGGAATCTTAACTTTCCTGAACACATACCTGAAAGAAGGTCAGACAGATCAGTCTCTCTCGTCAAAAATGTAACCGTTCACCTTACGGAAAAGAAGCTCCCGCCTACAATCCGGAAGGGAGCTTCTTTTCTGATACTAAAACCCACCTTTCTTCGATCTTCTGCACCGGCGGCGCCCCCCCCCCGGCCCCAAGTAGGCCTGCGGTCAGTTCACGTGCGACCGTTCTCCTGATTAGCCTTACTCTCAACAATAGATACCAACGAACTTTTCCGAGACCGTCCGCCCCTTGAAGATCGCATGGCTTTCTGAGCCTGTCTTAATAATTCTCCAAATTCAGACATTTTTTCAGTGACCATTTCATAGGCATTTGCACAATCGATATCTGAATTGTACTTTTTACTAAAGTACTTGACAATCTAAAATAATTATATATATTTCGCCACAATATGCATATTTCAAATCAATAAGGAGGACTCATGGAAACAGCAAGTTTAGCGGCACAGGCTCAACAATTGATCATCCAATACACCCCGGGATTAGTTCTTGCCATCATTACCTTAATCGTCGGTTTGTGGATCATTAAAGTTGTCACAAACGTTTTCAGCAAAGGGATGGAAAAGAGCAAAATCGAAGTTTCTTTGCACAAATTTTTGATCAGCCTCGTAAGTATTCTACTAAAAATTCTGCTGGTCATCAGCGTCGCGTCGATGATTGGCATCCAAACCACCTCATTCGTGGCCATCCTCGGCGCTGCCGGCCTGGCGGTTGGTCTGGCATTACAGGGAAGTTTAGCAAATTTTGCAGGCGGTATTCTGGTTTTGCTTTTCAAACCCTTCAAAGTCGGCGACTTCATCGATGCGCAGGGTGTGGCCGGAACAGTCAAAGAAATCCAGGTATTCAGCACAATTATGAAAACCCCGGACAACAAAACTATCATTATTCCGAATGGCGCCATTTCAAACGGCATCATTACCAATTTCTCCGCTGAGGCAACCAGGCGCGTAGACATGAGTTTCGGTATCGGCTATGATGATGATATTCAGAAAACAAAGGATATTCTGAATAGATTAATTCGTGAAGATCAACGGATTCAGAAAGAACCTGCTCCTGTGGTAGTCCTTGCAGAACTGGCCGACAGCTCTGTAAATTTCACTGTACGTGTTTGGGCAAAAGCCAGTGACTACTGGGGTATTTATTTCGACATGCAGGAAAAGGTGAAACTGGCGTTCGATAAAGAGAAAATTTCCATTCCCTACCCACAGCAGGATCTGCATATTATTAATTATCAAACGAGTCATTAAAATAACATAAGCCTTGTAAAAGCAAGAAGAAAGGCAATATGTCATTTCGAGCGGAGCGAGAAATCTGATGAGCAATGATCACGCACAGCAATCGCTGTTATGAGAAAATTTATAGAGAGCATGCCAAGATTCAGATTCCTCCCTTCGGTCGGAATGACACCTCAAACCAGCAAAAAATGTTAGTAACCAAATAATTGGCGGAAGAGTACAACATTCAAAGAATTCGCAATGAAAAGGAGTTTTACGAGAACTATGAAAAACATGAAGATTTTCCTGGTAGTTGTCATCTGCTTTTTTCTAAGCAATGCGGCTTTATTTTCACAAACTGCAAAGAAAGATAGCGCTGTCTATGGTTGGAAAAAAGAAATTGTCGGCAATCTCAATTTGACGCAAGCGAGCTTTGACAACTGGGGACAGGGAGGAGAAAATTCTCTCGCCTGGCAAATAAATTTAAACAGTCAATTCACACTTGATGAAAAAAAATTCAACTGGGTCAACACCGGTAAATTCACCATCGGCTATGCAAAAATTGAAGGCAATGAAGCACGCAAATCAGCCGACGAGATTAAACTGGAAAGCGTTTACACACGAAAAATCAATGCGTTTTTAAATCCGTATATTTCCGCCACCGCACAAACCCAATTTGCGTCCGGATTTAATTACTCTGACAATAACACAAAAACAAAAATTTCGAAATTTCTCGATCCTGGTTACTTTACCCAAAGTATCGGCATGGGGTACCACCATGGAGAACTTGTAAAAAGCCGTCTCGGAGCAACCATCAAAGAAACCGTCACCAGCGAATTCCCGGTTCCTTTTGCGGACAATCCCAACACCCCGAAACTGGAAAAGACGAAGGTTGAACCAGGCCTTTCTTCTGTCACCGACTTTAGAACCGCGTTGCATGAAAATATTTTATTGAAATCACGAGTAGACATTTTTTCAGATCTGGAAGCCTTTGACCGTATCGATGTCTTATGGGAAAACGACCTGGTTATGAAAGTGACAAAGTACATCAACGTGAACTTTGAGTTCGACTTACTTTACGACAAGGATATTTCCGACCGGCGGCAAATTCGTCAGGTTCTATCGGTGGGATTTACCTATACATTTCTGTAGCGGTGGTGTTGTCTAAAATGCCCAACTTGTCATTCCGAACCGGCAGTTGCCTATCGGCGTCAATATAAAAATTATTGGCACTATTTGAACAAAAAATCGCCACAGAGATCACAGAGAAAAAAACGATAAAAAGATAGGTATTTAGAATCTAAAATCGACGCGTTGCCGGGAAAGCAGGTAGAGTCGCTGCCGGAAACCACGTGGTCGGATAAAGCGCTGTTCAGCACTCCTGAAAATATGGCACTACCAGAGTAATAAAAATTCCAGCGCCTCTACTCAATTAAATCGTCTTTGATTTTCAGTAAATAGTGATAAGCAGCGTCATATTCATTGGGAATTTTGCCATCGAGGATAGCTTCTTCGATGGCAGTTTTCAATTTCCCAACCATGGGACCGGGTTTAAGCGAACAGATTTTCATGATTTCGTTGCCCCTGACCGGCGACTGAAACGCTCGCATTTGATCTTTTTCTTCCACTTCATTCAACCGCTTCACCACAAAATCGAAATTTGACAAATGCCTTTTTACCCGTCGCGGATTTTGTGAGGTAATGTCGGCCCGGCATAAAGTAAGTAAATCCTCCAGGGCATCTCCCGCCTGTACAAGTAAACGGCGGTAAGCGGAATCGGTCACGTCCTCCTCGGTGAGCGAAATGGGGCGCAAGTGTAACCGGGTAAGCTTTTGGGCATATTTTGTCATATCATTGGGCAAACGTAACCGCTTGCCAATCGGGTAGAGCATGCGCGCACCTAATTCTTCATGATTATGAAAGGTCCACCCCTTGCCTTTCACAAACTGCTTTGTTCTCGGCTTGGCAATGTCATGCACAAGAGCGGCATAGCGCAAAAACAGTTTATCGGAAACAGCGGCGACATTGTCCACCACCTGCAATGTATGATAAAAAACATCTTTGTGGTGAAACCCCTCGCGCTCTTCGACTCCCTTGAGTAGCAGCATTTCCGGAAAAACCACGGCCAGCACGCCGCTTTCTTCCATCAGCCGAAAACCCACCGACGGTTTTGCGGCGCGAAGAATTTTCATCAATTCGTCCGTGATTCGCTCTTGTGAAATAATCTGCAAACGGTGCGCTTCGTGTTTTATAGCCGCCAGCGTTTCGCTTTCCAAATTGAAATTCAACTGCGTAGCAAAGCGGATGGCTCGCATGATGCGCAACGGGTCGTCATTAAACGTCACTACCGGGTCCAAAGGTGTACGAATGATGCCGTTTTCAATATCTTCCCGGCCGTTGAATAAATCGACAATTTCACCGAAATGATTTTTGTTTAAGGCCACTGCCAATGTATTGATGGTGAAATCGCGCCGCGCCAAATCAGTTTTCAAATCAGCAGGAACAACATCCGGTTTTCGGGAATCGTTGCGATAGCTTTCTTTCCTTGCAGTCACAAATTCAAGATTATGGTCTTGTACAACAACAAGCGCGGTGCCGAATTTTAAATAGGTGGTAAGTTTCTTAGTTCTGAATTCTTTGGCAACGGCTTTGGCAAACGCCGGTCCATCGCCGACAACAACAAAATCGATGTCAGTACACGGTCTGTTTAAAAGCACATCCCGGACATAACCACCAACGACATAAACTTCTGCCTTTTCACGATCCGCAAGATTGCCGATAACGTGAAGAATGCTATCATTCTTGAAATCCATGGCTGGATTTTTGGTTTCCATGTTAGATTTATTGTTGCACACGAATGATTTTTCC
>CAYVXE010000134.1:0-11145 GCA_964455375.1 uncultured Calditrichaceae bacterium | reverse complement strand
GTGGCGGTGGATTGTAATTGAAGACCGTTGTGCTGTCCCGGTTGTTGTTTAATGTGTTGGGGTCTTCGTTGTCTGCTGAAATGCTGACGAATGTCTGAATCGTATTTAAGCCTTCAGGTAAATCGGATTTGAGCTTTCCAACTAGGGCAAAAGATGTGTCTGCCAAAGGCTTCAATTTTCCGAACGTGATCTCAGCCGATGTGTCAGGCGAAAATTCGGTTAGCAAAAAGTCAGAGAACTGAACATGAAGTACGGCGTTTTCTGCTTCGGCGGCAGTGAGATTTTTGACCGAGATAAAATATATCAGCGAGTCACCGCTATCCGCAAACCAGAGTGTGTCGGCGTCCTGCACCGCAAACGAATCTGTTCGGACATATTGTGAAACGGAAAGATCGGGGAGAATCAGTGGTGGCTTTTCTTGCACGGTGAGAAGAACCGTGCTGCTTACAGAATTATTTGTAAGTTTGTTCGGTGCTTCATTTTCTGCAAAACCGGAGACATTATTGACGATTGCGTATGTGCCGGGTGCGAGCCCGGTATCGACCTGAACCTGGTAGCTGAGCAGTGTGTCCTGAAAAGCCGGTAAAAGTTTGATCTTCCATTGCAGTGAGTCTGTCAACGTGGAATCTTTCAGCGACGTGAAGGGTGGAACGTTGGCGAACAGAACGATATTTTCAGCCGCTACATCGGATATGTTTTGCACGTTGATACGATACGTTATCGTCCCGCCCGGTTTCGTAAAATAGGTTGTGTCAGTTTCTGAAAAGGACATGGAATCTGCGATAATGGTCTGGCTAAGTTCAATATCGCTGAATAGTTTCTTGGCAATGACAGTGACGCTGCTGCTATCCCGATTGTTGGTACTGTTGGTATCGCATAAAGAGGTGACAAAGGCTTTATTGGTCGCGATAAACGGTGTTTGAACAGCGGGGATAAAATTGCCGGTCAGCGAAATTTCTTTTGATTGTTTCGTGTTTAATGAGTCAAAGTTCCAGAAAAGAATCCGGTTGTCTTTAATGGAATCCGGTGTCTGGTTGAAGGCCGTTATTTGAAAATATCGTGGCAAGGTGTCGGCAACGACGACTTCATAGGCGGTGCCCGGCCCGTTATTCGTAATTTGAATGGCAAAGTCTACCGACTGTGTGAGCTGTGCTGTGTCAACTGAGGCCGTTTCCCTGAGTTGAATATCGTAGACCTGCGCAGTCGTAGCGATAAATGTAATATCAAACCTGGAAATGTGAACACTTTCGATATCTTCGGGTTTGATAAACTGTCCCGGTGTGTTGAGAAAGTCAGGGTATTGATTTTGGATGTTGAAATAATGATTGAGCTGAATGGTGTCGATTCCTGCTTCGAAATAATATAATCCAACATTGCGTGTGGTATCGGCTTCTGCATTTCTGCCCAATGGTCCGGATGCGATATCCGGTATCACCTTAAATGGACCTGCGTTCGGGTTGCAAACCGGCATCTCTGTTTTTGGTGTAAACTGGTTTAGAACGGTTAGATAAAATGATTCGTTATCCTGGCCTTCTGAATATTCAACTTTGGCTGTGATTTTGTAAAAGCCTGATTTGAGCACGTTCAAACAGGGAGTCTTTTTTGTTGTCAGGTCGGGGCTCTGAGCATCTGGTTTTACTAAAACAGAAAATGTGTCAGGATTGGTAAAGAAAGTTGTTTTATCGCTGAAATGATTAGCTCGTATAGTAATACATGGGTTGGTTTGTGAGAAGATCACACCTGAAACATTCAACAGCAATGTTGCAAACAGCAGGATGGTGGACATTAATTGTCTTGTTGATTTCATTGTTGGTTTAGTTTAGCTGTATATTTGAGGAGGTCTTTTTAAACAATTTTCATGTAAAGCAGGCATTTATTAGCCCTTTACAAAAGATAATGAAGGTTTTTTTCGTGGTCTAATTCATGTTGGGAGTACTTTTCACAAAACAATTTACATTTAATGTACAGTCAAGAATGCATTATGCGCAAAAAAACACAGAAAATAAAAGCTTTGCAAAAATTAAGAAATAATTGTAATAATTTGTTGAAATTATTGCAGTTGTAAAAAATATAATTTATCCTATATTTAGTGTAATATTTGTCATAGTAAACGTTTGTATAGTATCTGCCAATTTTGAAAACGATTGTTTAACAAAAAAGGAGGTTTGCAATGGCTGCAACAGTTAAAAAGAAAACATTCGTATCTGCCCCAAAAAACAGGGCCCGGAAAAGCACATCTAAACAAGCCACAAACGGCAAAAGGTCATCAAAAACCGCAGTAAAGGTCGTGAATGCTGTTCCAAGCGAAAATGATATTCGCTTACGAGCATATCAAATTTATCAAGAGCAAGGCAGTGAGCCGGGCCATGATCTTGAATATTGGCTGCAAGCTGAAAATGAGCTTATGGGTGCTTGACTGAAAACGTATCTTCTGACAGGTCCTTTTTCCCCCGGCAGCCGCCGGGGGAAAATCCGTCAATGTGCGAGTACTCTTCCTTAAGCGTTTGTTTTATAAAGAGACATTAATTCAGCAAGAGATTCTTCATCCGGCAACACTAGGATGAGGAATGACATCTAGCCGCGTGTTTCCTGTCAATTTAACGCATCACAGAACAAATATATCCCTTCTGTACAGGCCGTAATAATGGAGTTTTTAGGATCTGAAGATCAGTACTTTGGAGAATGAAATTCCACGACGGCTATTTTAGTTAACCCTTCCTTCCTCTTTGAAATATTCGGCATAACTGAATTCTTACAATTGGGAATTACCATCATCTATTTTCTCAATATTAGTAGAGAATACCTTTGTAGATGAATAGGGAACATACAGTTAATTTTTTAATAAATAATTAGATATATAGTAATAAGAAAGTTTTTTTTCTCTGGTATACGCTTTGCAGAGAGTACGTTTAAATACTAACTTCGAAAAAAATATTAATTATTACATAGGAGAGTTGTTATGGTAAGAAAAAAACTGCCGGAGGCAAATCTTAAGCTTAAGTCCCGAAAAGTTTTTGAGATTTGTCTCACTATCTCATTGTTTTTGATGCTTGTGGTGTTCCATGCTCTGCCACAGTTTGAGATGGGACCGAAGCAGATTAATGCGAAAGCGGTCGAAATTCATGTAGAAGACATTCCTCCTACAGAACAAATAAAAAAACCGCCGCCGCCGCCAAGACCGTCTATCCCGATTCCAAGTGAAAATGAGGATATCCCTGAGGATTTGACCATAGAATCGACTGATTTGGATTTGTCCGAATTACCGCCACCGCCACCGCCACCGGAAGAGGATTATGGGAATTATGTTTTCATACCGTACGATGAACCGCCCAAGCCGATCGGTGGGTACGCCGCCATCCAGAAAAATTTAAAGTATCCCGAAATTGCACGTAAAGCAGGGTTAGAATCCCGAGTTGTGGTGGGTGTATTGATCGATGAAAAAGGGAATTCCGTCAAAACTCAAATTCTTAAGGGTGCCGGCAGCAATGTAGGCTTTGAAGCCGCGGCGGCAGCCGCTGTGATGAACGTAAAATGGCATCCTGCAAAACAACGGGATAAGCCGGTAAAAGTTTGGGTGTCCATTCCAGTTAATTTTAAGCTGGGTGGAGCTGGTTCTTAGTGCAGTTGTAATTAATTAGTTTATTCATTTGAAACGGTCTCTGAGCTAGTGACATGAATTCGAATAACGGGCTACATTTTTTCTTAGCAGCTAATAAGCTGGACAGCTTATTTGAGATTTTAAAACATAATGAATATCGATTGATTGCTCCAACAATTCGCGATGGTGCAATTACATATGACGAAGTTGAAACAGCCAAAGAATTACCGGTTGGGATGATTGACGATCAAAAAAGCGGACATTACAGACTGATTGAACAAAAAAGTAAAACATTTTTTAGTTATGTGGTTGGAGCTCAATCTTGGAAGAAATATCTTCATCCATCGCGGATACGTTTATGGCAGGCAACAAAAAAGAAAAACGGATCTTTCGAAGTTGATTCGAAAGATGACTCAGTTCAGAAGGCGGCTTTTATTGGCGTTCGTGCCTGCGATATGAATGCTATTCACGTTCAGGATAAGGTGTTGATGGAAAGTGCGTACGTTGATGGTCATTATTCCCGCAGGCGCAACAAAATATTTATTGTTGCAGTGAACTGCACTCGTGCTGGTGGAACTTGTTTTTGTGCTTCCATGAAAACCGGCCCCCGATTAGAGTCAGGGTTTGATCTGTCATTGACAGAAGTTGCGGAAAAAGACGAACATTATTTTGTAGTAGTTTCCGGCTCGAAGGAAGGAGCAAAAATCATAAAAGAATTAGCACTTGAGGCGGCAACTCCGGAAAAAGTAACAAAAGCAGAAGCTCTGGTAGAAAAGACCGCTGAAGAAATGGGCAGAAAATTGAATACAACAGACATTAAAGAGCTATTGTACCGGAATCGGGAAAGCACACATTGGGATACTGTCGCGGAGCGTTGTATGAATTGTGCCAATTGTACGATGGTTTGCCCCACATGTTTTTGTACATCTGTAGAGGATGTTACTGATTTATCTGGAGAGAACGCAGAACGGTGGCGAATTTGGGATTCATGCTATACCAAGGATTTCTCTTATGTACATGGCGGCAGTGTGCGTATGAGTGGTAATGCGCGATACCGTCAATGGATTACTCATAAATTAGCATCTTGGATCGATCAGTTTGGTACTTCCGGATGCGTCGGTTGTGGCCGCTGTATTACCTGGTGCCCTGTTGGAATTGATATGACCGAAGAAGTACAAAAACTCAGGGAAAAAGATTCTATGAATTAACTCAATTAATGAAGGAGAAATGTATGGAATCTCTTAAAGCCTATCTTGATGAACACAGGTTTTTGAAAGGATTACGACCAGAACATATCGATCTGTTGGTGGACTGTGCATCGAATGTTCGTTTTGCTGCCGGAGAGTTTATTTTTCGTGAAGGAAAGGAAGCTGAAAATTTCTTTTTTATCCGCCATGGAAAAGTAGCTTTGGAAATTTATTCACCTGGACAGGGGCCTATTAATGTACAAACCGTAGGCGAGGGTGATGTTTTGGGTTGGTCATGGCTGATTCCTCCTTACAATTGGAATTTTGATGCAAGAGTGTTGGAGTTGACACGTGCCATTCAACTGGATGCACGTTGTTTTCGTACAAAATGTGAGCAGGATCATACATTGGGATATGAAATACTTAAACGTTTTTCGCACCTGTTTATGCAGAGATTAAATGCAACGAGGTTGCAATTGCTTGATCTTTATAAGGCTAATTAATTGAAGAGGTTATGAATGGCTACGAACCACCCAGACCCGATGATCTCGAGCCCATTCCGGGTAAAAAAAATAGTTAAGGAAACATTCGATACTTTCACTTTAGAACTTGAACCGAATAACAATCGAGGATTTAATTTCAAGTCCGGACAGTTTAATATGCTGTATGTTTTTGGAATTGGTGAAGTTCCCATTTCTATTAGCGGAGATCCTGCAATATCCAAAACGCTCACCCATACCACACGTGCCGTAGGAACTGTGACTGGTGCAATGAAAAAAATAAAACAAGGGCAGTATTTAGGTGTTAGGGGGCCTTACGGCACATCATGGCCGGTAGAAAAATCAGAAGGGAATGATATTGTTATTGTTACCGGTGGAATTGGTTTAGCGCCTTTGCGACCGGCGATGTACCATGTTTTGAATCAGCGGGAAAAATATGGAAATGTGGTACTACTGTACGGAGCTCGCACGCCGGGCGATATTTTGTATTCGAATGAAATCAGGAGTTGGCGTGCCGAATTTGATCTAAATGTTTACGTGACTGTGGACAGGTCGATTGAAGGTTGGCGTGGAAATGTTGGCGTGGTAACAACACTTATCCCGAAAGCCCCGTTTGATCCGTATAACGCTACTGTTTTGATATGCGGGCCGGAGGTGATGATTCGTTTAACGGTTCTGGAATTTAAAAAACGCGGTGTACCAGAGGATCGGATTTATATTTCTCTGGAAAGAAATATGAAATGCGGCATCGGTTTTTGTGGCCACTGCCAAATGGGCGAGAAATTTATTTGTAAAGATGGGCCAGTCTTCCGATATGACCATGTCAAAAATCTACTGGATATACGAGAGGTCTAAAATATGCCGATAACGGTTAATTCTAAAAAATCATACAGAAAAAGTCCCGGGAAACCGAAATTAGCAGTTTGGAAATTCGCTTCCTGTGACGGTTGTCAATTAAGCTTGCTGGATTGTGAAGACGAATTACTGACTGTTGCGGCGAATATTGAAATTGCAAATTTTCCAGAAGCCTCGAGAGCATTTGTTAAAGGTCCTTATGATCTTTCTTTAGTCGAAGGCTCAATTACAACGCCACACGATGCCGAGAGAATTCATCAGGTGCGTCGCCAGTCAAAATATCTTATTACAATTGGTGCTTGTGCAACAGCCGGGGGTATTCAGGCATTGCGGAATTTTGAAAATGTAAATAATTTCATTCCGATTGTTTACGCCTCTCCGCAATATATTTCTGCACTTAAAAGCTCAACTCCCATCGACGAGCATGTTTTCGTAGATTTTCAGTTGCGAGGATGCCCTATCAGCAAAGAACAGTTGCTGGAAGTTGTCAATGCTTTCCTGAACGACCGTAAACCGAATATTCCTACTCACAGCCTCTGCGTGGATTGTAAAAAAAATGGTCATACTTGTGTAATGACGGCGCACGGTACTCCATGTCTCGGACCAATTACGCAGACAGGTTGCGGTGTCCTCTGTCCTTCTTATCACCGCGGATGTTATGGTTGCTTCGGTCCGATGGAAAACCCCAATACGCACTCGTTGATGGATTGGTGGAAACAGTTAGGTGTAACGAATAAAGATATAGTCCGCTCACTGCGCTCTTTCAATGCTTATGCAGAAGAATTTCGAATGGAGAGTTTAAAACATGAAGAATAAAACCATCAAAGTGGACTACTTGGCCCGGGTTGAGGGAGAGGGGGCGCTATTTGTAAAAGTTAAAAACGAAAAAGTTGCTGATGTCAAATTAAGAATTTTTGAACCTCCAAGGTTTTTCGAAGCATTTTTGCGTGGCCGGGATTTCCGTGAAACACCCGATATTACTGCGAGAATTTGCGGTATCTGTCCAATCGCCTATCAGTTGGGTGCTTCCTACGCAATGGAAGACATTTGTGGTGTGAAAGTCACCGGACAGCTCAGGGAACTAAGAAGGCTCATTTACTGCGGTGAGTGGATCGAAAGTCATGTACTGCATGTTTATATGCTGCACGCACCGGATTTTCTAGGGTATGAAGATGCTATCCAGCTATCAAAAGATCATCCTGAAATTGTTCAAAAAGCGCTCCGATTAAAGAAGCTCGGCAACCAAATAATGAACCTGGTAGGTGGCCGTGAAATTCACCCAATCAATGTCAAAGTCGGTGGTTTTTATAAAGTTCCGACAAAAAAAGAATTGCAAACGTTAACGGAAGAACTCAAGTGGGCAAGGGATGCAGCGCTCGATACGACAAAACTTGTAGCTACTTTTCCTTTTCCGGATTTTGAACAGGATTATGAATTTGTAGCAATCCAGCATCCGGACGAATATGCGATTATCGAGGGAAAACTCGTGTCAAACAAAGGGATTGATGCCGAGATCAGAGAATACGATGACTATTTAATAGAAGAGCATGTAGAACATTCTACAGCGCTTCATACGACTGTAAACGGACGCGGGTCGTGTTTTCTTGGTCCTCTGGCCCGGTACAGTTTGAATCATAAACAACTTTCACCGCTGGCAAAACAGGCGGCAAAGGAAGCAGGTCTCGGAAAAACTTGTAACAACCCTTTTAAAAGCATTATTGTTCGCAGCGTGGAAACGCTTTATGCAATTGAGGAAGCTCTTCGCATTGTTGAAAATTATGAGATGCCGGACAAACCGGCGATGGATGTGGAACCTCGTGCCGGCACCGGTTACGGTGCCACTGAGGCGCCACGCGGAATTTGCTACCACCGATATAGCATTGATGAGAAAGGCACCATTCTCGATGCCAAAATTGTTTCGCCAACCGCAGTGAATCAGAAAACAATCGAAAAAGATTTGTGGAATTTTGTTCCGGGAAACCTCGATTTACCCGATGATAAACTGCAGTGGCAGTGCGAACAGGCGGTACGCAATTATGATCCGTGTATATCTTGTTCGACACATTATTTAAAGTTAACAATAGATAGAAAATAATGTTATCCAAAGTCACCTGCATCGGGGTCGGAAACCGATTTCGCAATGATGACGGCCTTGGATGGCACATTGCCAAAATAATGCAAGCAGAAGTACCTGAAATAGAAATCCTTGAAGCTTCCGGAGAAGGGATGTCACTTCTCGAAATAATGCAACAGAGGAGGTTTGTATTTATTTTCGATGCTGTAAACTCCGGAAGCGACCCGGGGACTGTTTTCAGGTTTCAGGCGGATTCAGAATGTCTCCCGTCAAAGTTCTTCCATTATTCCACACATGAGTTCAGTGTTGCCGAAGCTATAGAACTCGGTCGTTCACTGAAACAATTGCCCGAGAAGCTGATTGTTTACGGTATCGAAGGCAAGAATTTCCGTGCCGGAACTGAACTTTCCGAGGAGGTCGAAAAATCTATTCCGGAGGTTGTTGAGCAGGTTAAAGTCGATTTGGATTCTTGGGAAAACGTGATGGAAAAACAGTAACTTGACTTTTATCAACAAAAAACGGAATATTTGCAATAAACCTTGTTGACAAAGTCAAACACCTCTACTGTGATACTATACAAATTATATTGGGGAGTCAAAAATGCGACGAAATTTGGTTATGCTTTTAGGCGTTGTGATTGTCCAACTACTCACTGTCGCGCCGGGCACACTGTCCGCAGAGAATTTTGCGACGATAACACGTAAAGCCCCATATCTGATTTATGCAGGCGACAATACCGAAATGCAGGTGCTGTGGCAACTGGACTCCACTGCAATCTGTACCATCGAATGGGGGGTCGATACGCTTTACAACCTTGGGCATGCAGACGTTTCTGAATACGGTTCTGATCATCAATTCTCATATACCATAAGCGGATTAACCCCTGGTCGCAGGTATGCGTACCGTGTAAGAGTGAATGCCGCATCTTACACAGGTTCATTCCTGACCGCTCCTGATACAAGTGCAACTCGTTTGAAATTTTTTGCTTACGGCGATACCCGATCTCATCCCGACAAACATGATTTAGTCGCTAAAGCCATGGTGGCCGCATATACGGGAGACGCCGACTGCCAGAGCTTTGTCCTTTCTGTGGGCGACCTGGTCAATAATGGCGTCAGTGAGTCAGATTGGGAGCATCAGTTCTTTGACCCGTCCTACAGAAATATTCAAACCATGCTGGCGAATCTTCCATATCAGTCAGCGATGGGGAATCATGAAGGGACGGGTGTACTTTTTGTGAAATATTTTCCCTATCCTTATGTTGGCGGCCGTTACTGGTCTTTCGATTACGGCCCTGCTCATTTTGTCATGGTTGATCAATACTCGAATTACACTCCCGGTTCTGCACAACTTTCCTGGATTGAAAGCGATCTTGCATCTACCTCCAAACTCTGGAAGTTCATCTGTCTGCATGAACCGGGCTGGTCGGCAGCCGGTGGACACGACAATAACCGTGCCGTGCAACAGTTTATTCAGCCATTGTGTGAAAAGTATGGGGTTTCAATCGTATTCGCCGGCCATAATCACTACTATTCCCGTGCAGAAGTTAACGGTGTGCAACACATAACTACCGGCGGTGGCGGCGCGCCACTTCATTATCCGGAGACAAATCGCCCGCATGTGGTTATCACTCGCAGGGTGTACCATTTCTGTGAAATTGAAATTGACGGTGCGGTGCTGCATTTCTCCGCGATTAATACCGCTGGAACTGTCATGGATTCATTTACCATCGACCGCGGCGTCCTGGCAGTGGATCGTAAAGCCGGGCAGACGGTTCTGCATGATTTTAATCTATATCCGGCATATCCGAACCCGTTCAACCCGGCGACCACACTACGCTATGAACTCTCTCAAAAGGCGGCTGTGGTTTTAACAATTTACAACTTACTGGGACAGAAGATCGTTACGTTAGTCGATGCAACAGAACCGCGCGGAGAAAAGTCGGTGGTCTGGGATGGCCGGGATGGTTTTGGCCGGCAAGTCAGTTCCGGAATTTATGTGTACAGGCTGCAGGCAGGAGACGATGTGCTGTCCCGTAAAATGCTTTTATTGAAGTGAGGAATATTTAATAATCTTAATAGAAAGGAATGAAATGAAACTCAAATATTTGATTTTAACGCTTACGCTTACATTCGCTATTTCCGCATGTAAAAAAAGCGACGTACCAAAACAGCAAAACGATTCCAGTGACTTTGCCCATAAGGTAATCGTGGAAGACGTACTCCAGGCAAATTCATATACGTATTTAAAAGTGCGGGAAGATGACAATAGTTATTGGATGGCCGTTGCGAGAAGAGAGGTGAAAAAAGGGGAAGCCTTGTATTACGACAGCGGACTCGAAATGAAGAATTTCGAAAGCAAGGACTTGCAAAGGACCTTTGAGACAGTCTATTTCGTCCAGGACATTGCTACCGGGCCGGTAAAAACCGTTCGTGCAAGGAATATTAAATCGCCGCACGGTAAGAAAGCAGCAGCAGAGAAAAAGAACTTCTCTGTTACGCCGGTGAAAGGTGGCGTAACCATTGCGGAAATTTTTGCTAATCGAACATCCTATGCAAACAAGACAGTTAAAATAAAAGGCAGGGTCACCAAAGTCAATGCCAAGATCATGGGTAGGAACTGGGTGCACATTCAGGATGGAACCGATGATTCAGGTAACTACGATCTAACGATTACAACGAAGGACGTTGTTAAAGTCGGTGACGTGGTCGTCTTCTCAGGCAAAATTACGTTAAACAGAGATTTTGGCGCCGGGTATTCCTATGACATCATTATGGAAGATGCGAAACTGGAAAACTGACTTGCAACTTTAACTAATTTTGAATTTTGGACCTGGCTTGCTGTACTCAAAATTGTTTAAAATGAGTCATAGTGATTCAAGTTTCGACTCAGATTCGAAAATCACAGGAAGACAGGAAGAAAAGGAGATTA
>CAYVXE010000133.1:9692-11154 GCA_964455375.1 uncultured Calditrichaceae bacterium | reverse complement strand
TCTTTTTTTAACCACCGATAGATAACGATAAACACAGATTGATAAATATTAACAAAACAAAGAACAAACGATGAGTCAGGAATTTCAAAACAAAACCGCATTGATCACGGGTGGCGCTTCCGGCATCGGCAGGGAAACCGCACTGGCGTTCGCACTAAAAGGCGCCAATGTAGCTGTCTGCGACATCGATGAAACCGGCGGCATGGAGACAATCAACCTCATTGAGAATGAAGGCAGCAACGCGCTCTTTGTAAAGGTAAATGTCAAAGAGTCTGATAGCGTTCAGGCAATGGTAGCTGTCGCTGTGGCTAAATTCGGCAGCGTAGATTTCGCCGTCAACAGCGCCGGTGTGCTCAGTGCAGAAGCGCGCACGGGAGATTACCCGGAAGACGACTGGAAGCGTCTCATCGACATCAATCTCACCGGTGTCTTCCTCTGTATGAAATATGAAATCCGGCAAATGCTGCATCAGGCAAATGGCATCATCGTTAATCTTGCCTCCATCGCCGGCATCGCCGGATTCCCGAAGAATCCCGCTTACGTGGCCAGTAAACATGGCGTCGTCGGTTTGACGAAAACCGCGGCGATTGAATACGCTCGCAAAGGTATCCGGATTAATGCAGTGTGTCCCGGCTACACACAAACGCCAATGGCAGAAGAAGCCATTCGCATGCGTCCGGAACTTAAAGGAGAGCTGCCTAAGCGCGTGCCGTTAGGCCGACTCGGCACATCTGAGGAAATTGCCGCTGCTATCATCTACCTCTGTTCAGAAAATGCAGGATTTATGATTGGACATGCGCTGGTTTTAGATGGCGGTATTACCGCAATGTAACAATTTAAGTTTATGATTTCATCAAAAACAATGGAGACTTTATGGAAACGGATATCAACCCGGGACTGGAAGAAATCCTGAAAAAGATCACCGCCTTTATCAAAACAGACATCGTACCACTGGAGCCCATTTTTCTGAAACAGGATTTTGACACGTTGATGCCGCTGCTCGCAGAAAAGAGAAAAAAGGTTAAATCCCTTAAACTGTGGACACCGCATGTGCCAAAAGAATTGGGCGGATTAGGTTTGTCGCTTTATGAATTCGGACATCTCAGCGAAACCATGGCCTACAGTCCTCTCGGCCACTACGTTTTTAATTGCCAGGCGCCTGATATCGGCAATACCGAAATCCTCATGGAATATGGGACAAAAGAACAAAAAGAGCGCTATCTCATGCCGCTCATCAACGGAGATATTCGAAGCTGTTTCGCCATGACGGAGCCGGAGCTTGCCGGTTCAAATCCTGTTTGGATGAATACAACCGCAGAAAAAGATGGCACCGATTATGTGATCAACGGCCACAAGTGGTTTACCTCTTCGGCAGATGGCGCCGAGTTTGCCATCACGATGGCTGTTACCAATCCTGACGAAAAGAAATTGCATAAACGCGCCAGTCAAATCATCGTTCCTA
>CAYVXE010000133.1:0-9592 GCA_964455375.1 uncultured Calditrichaceae bacterium | reverse complement strand
ACCATCCTGGCCTATTTCTACCGCCACGAACGGGCAGCACGTATTTACGACGGTCCCGATGAAGTGCATAAAGCAGCGGTGGCGCGAAACATTTTGAAAAAATACGCACTTGTTCCAAAATAGAAATTTTGGAACAAGAAGCAGTGTCGTTTCTCTTCCGGTAATTATCCCATGAGAAATGATATCTGTTCTTCTTAAATTGTAAAAAGTGTCATATCATTTTTTTTAAATCTGTGTTCATCACAATCCATCTGTGGTAAAACAAGATTGCAACTGGATTCCTTGGTAAGGAAAACTCTATGAGTCAATCAAAATTTATAGACAAACCAACCGCTATTCGCAAAGGAGAAGATCTAAATCCGGAACGATTAGAAGCTTATTTAAATGGCATCCTGCGAGGCAAAGGTGGGAAACTCAAAATTGAGCAATTCCCAAGCGGATTTTCAAATTTGACTTACCTCCTGCGACTGGGCGAACAGGAGTTGGTTTTGCGGCGGCCGCCATTTGGCGCAAATATTAAATCCGCTCACGACATGGGGCGGGAGTATGAGGTGCTGTCGAAGTTGACAAACGTCTATCCGAAAGCGCCGCGACCACTGCTCTATTGTGATAACGATTCCATCATCGGTGCACCATTCTATGTCATGCAGCGTGTGCAGGGCGTCATCTTGCGCAGCAGACTTCCAAAGGGACTGGAATTAACCCCAGACCTTATGGCCGGCATATCAACGGCACTCATAGATAATCTGGTTGATCTGCATCAGGTGAACTATGCCGCTGCGGGCTTGTCAGAACTCGGTCATCCCGACGGATATGTTGCGAGACAGGTCAGCGGCTGGACAAAACGCTACCGGAATGCGCAAACCGATAAAATTGCAGAGCTCGATAATGTGATGGCGTGGCTTGCAGAAAACATGCCGGCAAACGGCAACAGTTCTCTCATTCACAATGATTACAAATACGACAATATCGTCCTCGACCCTGCAGACCTCACGAAAGTCATTGCCGTTCTCGACTGGGAAATGGCCACTCTCGGAGATCCACTCATGGATTTGGGAACAACGCTCGGTTACTGGACAGAGAAAAACGAACCGGACGAATTATCTTTTGGCCCGACCCGCTTACCCGGCAATTTAAACCGGCAGGAATTGGTAGACCATTATATCGAGAAAAGCGGAGTTGAAATCACCAATCCACTTTTTTATTATGTGTTCGGTTTGTTCAAACTGGCAGTCATCGTGCAGCAAATCTATGCGCGTTATAAAAAAGGTTACACGCAGGACGCCCGCTTTGCTCATCTCATCGATGTGGTGCGCGCCTGTGCAAAAATGGCCACACTTGCTCTGGGAAAAGACCGGATTCATCATCTTGTTTGAAGACATGTCAGGTTTAAATAAAAGCGACATACAGGCCTATTTTGACAAAAGGCATCCGAAAGGGAAGAGTCACATACGCATTGAAGAAACGGGTGAGCGGTCGGCACGCCTTCGATTAATTGTAGAAAAACGGCACCTCCGCGAGGGCAACACTGTTTCCGGTCCATCGTTGATGGGGTTAGCAGATGCGGCCATGTTCGTGGCAATTCTCGCGCAAATAGGGCCTGTTTTTGCAGCCCTTACATCTAACTTAAATATCAACTTCCTGCGCAAACCACAGCCTGTGGATGTCATCGCTGAATGCAAACTCTTAAAAGTCGGCAAGCGTCTCGTTTTTGGAGAAGTTTTACTTTTTTCCGATGGTGAGAATGAACCGGTTGCTCACGTAACTTGTACCTATTCAATTCCGCCGCAAAAGATAACGTAATTTTAAAGCTACTCTTTACAACATTTAAATTCTAACTGAATTTGAAAATTGAATTTTTATTTTGTATGTTACCAATGACTGCCTGACCGAAAACAGTTAAAATGTCATTTCGACACAGCGTAGCCTAAAGGTAGAAGAAGAGTTTTCGGTCAATCCCTAACGATGACGATTTCCATCAAACAAATTCAGGAGGCTTAAAAAAATGACCAACAAACAATTTCTGCTCGCGGCGAGACCCGTGGGCTTACCCAAAAAGAGTGATTGGGAATACAGAGAGTCACCCATTCCGGAACCGGTTGCAGGTGAGCTGCTGATTAAAGTGCTCTACATCTCCCTGGATCCGGCGATGCGCGGCTGGATGAACGCCGGAAAATCATATATCGACCCTGTCGCTATCGGTGACGTCATGCGTGCCGGAGCAATCGGTGAAGTGGTCGCTTCGAATCATCCTGATTTTAAAGTTGGCGACTACGTCAGTGGTCTGCTTGGTGTACAAAGTTACGCCATGTCCACCGGTAAGGGCCTCGTGAAAGTTGATCCCCACATCGCCCCTCTACCGCTCTACCTCAGTACGCTTGGCATGCCCGGCATGACCGCATACTTTGGCTTGCTGGAAGTCGGGCAGCCTGAAGCAGGCGAGACTGTCGTGGTATCCGGCGCCGCAGGCGCTGTGGGTTCCGTCGTCGGACAAATTGCAAAAATCAAAGGCTGCCGTGTGGTTGGCATTGCCGGCGGTGAAAAAAAATGTTCCTACATTGTCGACCAGCTTGGATTCGACGCAGCCATTGATTACAAATCTCAGATTATGTACAAAGCCTTGAAAGAGACCTGTCCGTCCGGCATCGACATCTATTTCGATAATGTGGGCGGCAAGATTCTCGACACGGTGCTGACGCAAATCAACCGCGGCGCCCGAATTCCGATCTGCGGCGCTATCTCACAATACAACAACACATCGGCCATAAAAGGACCGGAAAATTATCTTGCCCTGTTGGTCAATCGCGCCCGCATGCAAGGCTTTGTGGTTTTTGATTTCGCCACAAAATATGCGGAGGCAGCTAAAGAACTGGCAACGTGGATTGCAAATGGAAAACTCAAATCAAAAGAGCATATCGTTGAAGGAATTGAAACCTTCCCCGAAACATTGCTCATGCTTTTCAGCGGTGAAAATTTCGGGAAACTAATTATTGAGGTCGACCATGAATGACTTAAAAGGAAAAACAGTTTTCATAACCGGCGCCAGCCGGGGGATTGGTAAAGCGATTGGATTACGCCTGGCACAAGATGGCGCCAACATCGTCGTGGCAGCAAAAACGGCAGAACCACATCCGAGATTGCAAGGAACCATTTATACTGCGGCGGAGGAAATGACAAACGCGGGCGGGAAAGCGCTGGCGCTGGTCGTCGACATCCGCTTTGAAGAGCAAGTCACCGCAGCCGTGCAAAAAACCGTAGAAACATTCGGCGGCATCGATATTCTCATTAATAATGCCAGCGCCATTTCATTGACGGGAACGCTGAAAACAGGCATGAAGCGTTACGATTTAATGCACCAGGTGAACACGCGCGGGACGTACTTAACGTCAAGGGCATGCCTGCCGTATTTGCTGAAGGCCGAAAATCCGCATGTCCTGAATCTTTCACCGCCATTGAATATGGAGACCCGCTGGTTTGCACCGCACGTGGCTTACACCATGGCAAAGTTCGGAATGAGTATGTGTGTTCTGGGAATGGCAGGTGAATTTAAAAAAGAGGGGGTTGCCTTCAATGCCCTGTGGCCGAAAACAGCCATTCAAACAGCGGCAATTATGAATCTCCTCGGCGGCGAGGAAGCCTATAAAAAAAGTCGCAAACCACAAATTGTTGCCGATGCAGCCCATGCAATTGTACAGCGGGACAGTCGTCAATGCACCGGTAACTTTTTCATCGACGAGGAGGTTCTCCGCGCCGAAGGCGTCACAGACTTTAGCAACTACGCCGACGTTCCCGATTCCGAATTGATGCAGGACTTCTTTGTGTAGTGTTCAGAAAATTCCAAAAGTTGAATATGAAAAACTAAAAGGAGACTTGAATCGTGTCACAACTTGTCATCATCAATAAAGCAGACGGCGTTCTCGAAATGACGCTGAATCGTCCGCAAAAGAAAAACGCCCTTAACATTGAAATGTATGACATGCTCAACCATGGCCTCATCGACGCCTCGCAGGACCCGGACGTGCGTGTGGTTCTGTTTAACGCAAATGGAGACGCCTTTACCAGCGGCAACGATTTGAAAGACTTTGCCGCGGCCAATCAGGGTGAGGTACAATTAAGTGAGCTACCTTCCATACGATTCATCGAATTGATGCTGGGATTTCAGAAGCCGGTGGTCGCAGCCGTTACAGGGTTAGCCGTTGGTATCGGCACGACCATGCTTTTACATTGTGATGTCGTGGTCGCCGGGCGTTCTTCGATTTTCGTTTTACCATTCACGAAACTCGGATTGGTACCGGAGTTCGGCAGTTCCTACCTGCTACCGGCTCTGGCCGGACGCGTGCGTGCCAGTCAGGCGCTTTTACTTGGAGAGCCTTTCGGAATCGACGACGCACAGGACATGGGTATCGTCAGTTGTGTCTGTAACGACGCCGATGTGCAACCAACCGCCCGTGAGAAATGCCGGCGGATCGCGACCTTGCCTCCTAAAACATTACAGGATGTGAAAAGATTGATCAATTCAGCAGTGAACCCGGAAAGATTGCGCCAGGCAATTGACACTGAGTTGCATTTGTTCCAACAGGCATTGAAATCAGAAGAACATAAACAAGCGCTCGCCGCATTTTTTGACAAAAAGAAGTAGCGATGCACTCAACAAATTGCCACAGAGGTCACAGAAAAAAAAAGAGCAAAAAGAAAGACATTCACCTCGTGCCGATGCTCTGCGTCGGCACAATTGCCGCGCAAGTTGATATGTCCAAGTTGACACACTAAGGCAGTTGCCGGACACACCAGATTTGTTTTTCAATAACTGAATCCTTGGAATTCTGCTTATCCGTGTCTCCGGCAACTGCCGGATGTTAATCCGAGGCTTATTTTTTTCTGAAATATTTATCCACTCAAAGCAACATTGAACCTTTTATTTTTTGAGATAAAACATCTCTTCTGCGGGTCTTAAGGGACGGTTGAACCAAAGCGGCCGACGTAACCCATCCGGACCAGGGGCTGGCCGGGTCAGCTTCAGCCACTCCTTATAAATCTGAAATGATTTATTGGTATCCACAAACACATCGCCATATCGATCATCAACATGCGCTTTTTCAATGCGTACTTTCTGGTGCCAGCAGTGCATCCCGCTGACAGGATCCGGATGAACGGGAAAAGCGATATTTTGATGTACACCGCCATCCTGCCAAAAAATGCGGGAAGAATCAGGATCATCGCTTTTGTATGGACGAACGCCATCGAGAAGCCGCATCTTCCACTTTCCCTTTTCCACCTCCCGGATATCCACTAAATTCGTCGCCCACCGATTTCCGGCCGTATCCTGTGGTCTGCGCCACCTGCCGATATGATGTGAACAGGCAACGACGCCCGGCTTCATCCCTTCGGTCACCCAGACCCTGTCGACAAAATAACCGATATCCGTGTTTACACGAATCTCATCACCATTTTTGATTCCCAACTTTCGGGCATCGGCGGTGTGTATCCACACCGGATTTCGGTTTGAAATTTCATTCAGCCACTTTGCGTTTCCGGAACGGGAGTGAATGAGCGTCGGAAGTCTGAATGTGGGAATGAGTGGGAATTCACCCTTTTCAGACTTGATCTTTTGTTGGTGCACGTGACTCTTTATATAGACCGGAATCTTAAATTCCGGCCAGTTCCAATCCACCATGGTCTGCGAATAAAATTCCTGTTTCCGTGAAGGCGTCGGGAAACCCGAACATGCTTCTCCGTTGACCAATACCCCGACAGCTTTCCCACCTCGTTTAACCGTTTTTGTTGCAGAGTCTGCTGTGGTACCGGCCAGTTCCTCAGCCGAAAGTTTGCTCAGATGCTTATTGTAGGATGTCTTTTCTATCTCAAACGCACCATACTTTCGCATATAGTCCAATGGAGACAAACTTTCTTCTTTGGCTTTTTCCGGCAACCCAGGTACATTTTCAAAAATAAAGCGGTAATATTCCTCAATGGTTATTTTTTCATCAGGACGGTATGGTGACATGAAATGCTTTTTAATCCCAAGGCTGCCATCCGGGTCGATTCGCCAGGACAGCTCGATCCAGAATTCATCTTCCTCCCAGACTTCACCGGGATTTGCTTCATACGTGAAGGTCACCGGTTTACCCATTCGTCGCAGCGCCTCGCGGACGACCGGCTGCCGAAAACCAATCCACTTACCGGAATGGGTTTCGTAACTGATAATATCATGGCGTTCGCTGGCATGTCCCATGGGCAGCACATAATCTGCGAAGTAAGCCGTTTCATTCCATGTGGGTGTTAAAGCAGCGTGCAGACCGATTTTCTTTTCATCCGACAACGCTTCAATCCATGTGAAACCATCCGGGTAGGTCCAAACCGGATTAAAAACACGCGTGAAATAGACGGCCAGTTTTCCACGTCCTTCCTTCAGGAAATGCGGCAGCAGGTGGCTCATCTCATAATGTGCCAATGGATATTCTTGCGGGAAATGCAATTCGTTCCAGAATTTCTGGGCAGGTGGTACATCAAAAACCTGCGGCTTAAATTTATTCCAGCCGCTGGGTGAGGTTCCGCCGACACTGCCCACACTTCCGGTAAGGACATTGAGAAAATGCAAACACCTGGCGACCGACCAGCCACCGAGATTACCGCTGCCGGCACTGCGCCAATTATGGGTTGCAAACCGGCTTCCGGCTTCACCTATTTTGTGCGCCACCTCAAGAATCGTTCTTGCAGGGACGCCACTTTCCTGTTCGGCAAATTCCGGCGTATACTCTTTATACGCCTCTTTTAAGGCAGCTATGAAATTGTCAAAAGTCACTGCCACTTGCGGATGCTCATTCCGCAAATATTCCTGCCAGTTCACCCAATTTTTCATAAATGATTCATTATAAAGACCTTTGTCGAGGATGACGTTCGCCATAGCCAGCAAAATAGCCGCTTCGCTGCCGGGATACGTTGGCATCCAATAATCAGCCATACTGGCCGTATTCGAAAGACGCGGATCCATGACCGCTAATTTTGCGCCGTCCATCATCCCTTCGATGATGCGCTGAGCATGCGGGTTAAAATAATGCCCGGACTCCAAATGCGCACTCACTAACAAAATAAATTTTGCACTGGCGTAATCCGGAGATGGCCGGTCGAACGACTGCCAGAGAGCGTACCCGAAGCGGGCGCCTGAAGAGCAAACGTTGGTGTGACTGTTGTGTCCGTCCACACCCCACGCCTTTAACACCCGGTCGATGTAGCCCTCATGCCCCGGCCGGCCCACATGGTAGACAATTTCGTTGTTGCGTTTATCGAGAAGCGTCTCACGAATTTTTCCGGCGATGTCATCCAAAACAGCATCCCAGGAAAGCCGCTCCCATTTCCCCTCGCCTCTTTTTCCGGTTCGTTTCATGGGATACAGGATGCGATCGGTATCCTTTATCTGGTTAATCGTGGCCGGGCCTTTCGCACAATTTCGCCCCCGGCTGCCAGGATGATACGGATTTCCTTCAAACTTACGCACATCCATTGTATCTTTATCGACGTAGCTCAAAAGACCACAACCGGCTTCACAGTTAAAACAATTTGTAGGAACGATCATGTAATGTTTGCGATCACGGACGGGCCAGCTTTTCGCTTCATATTCAATCCAATCATCCCATTTTTCCGGTGGCGGATAGGCGTTTAAATCACCGGGTTCGCTCAGGCGTGGGACATCCATGCAAAAATCATCATGTAAATTTGAAATCAGATGAAGTTTTTCGGCGATTTTTTCAATGAAACCGGGATCAAGCTTTGTTGACATTTTTCCTCCGTTTTATGATGACGTCATTTAACTCAATGGAATCAGTTGTGGCGCTCGAATCCAGATGTGCTCCGTAATATAAATTCCTGCAAGCGCCAACACGCCGGCAAGTGCTGTAGCTTCTACCCCACCGAACCACAAAAGCGCTAACGGTAAAACATTGCCAATGACCAGTGTGCCAAACCAAAACAATGTCTTAAATTGACCGGAAACAATCATCTGCACCACCCGTTCCGCATCGTTTGTGGGATGTGTGGACACGACTTCCAAAAACAAAACAACAAGATTTACCCCGATGCTCGCCACGAAAACAACTTGCAAAAATTCGGTCCAAACTTCAGTATTTTGAGTAAACATTCCAAGTATTGCAAAAACGGCCGAACCGGCAAGAGTCGCATGTCCGAGCATGTGCAACGACAATATCGGACTTTGCCAAAAATCCCGACCCTTCGCCTGAGCAAATAAAAAGGCTGTATAGACCGCAGTGATAACCGCAAATAGTGCACACCCCCAGAAAGCGATAAATAGAACGCCGGAAATTTTGAAGAAGTTGCCTAATCCCCAGAGTGTCAAGAAACCACCATAGAGGAGAATTGCATACCCGCCGCGAACCAGCCAGGACGTCCACTGCGGACGCAATAAAACATAAATAAAGCGTGACGGTTTGTCGAGATCAATCACCAGCAAAGCCCCGGTAATGCTCAAAAACAGCAAACCTAACGTGAAAGCCGACCAGAGCAAACCATCTGTTACAGGAGCAAAACCGAAGATCCGTGCCAGAAAAGGAATCAGGAAAACCCCCGCAGCAATAGCTTTTGTCCACACATACGCGGAAACTTCCCATCCCCAAAGAATGCCTTTGCCCGGCACATCGTACGCCCGCCGGGCTTGCTCTCGAATGGCGGCTTGTGCTTTGTCCGGCATATTTCTATCCGCGTTGTCCGGTGCATTGACCGCGTTTCCGTCCCGCTCACTGCTCCGGGAACCATTCCCCAGCGTAGAAGATGCTAACTGCGTCTGCATTTTTGCCGGATCCGATTTTGCCATCCGTTCTTCAGCAAATTGTGCAAAGTGGCCGACGCCGGTTGCCTGCGAACTCCACACATACTCGCTCGACTGTTCCGTGGCACCGGGTTTTAAAGAGGCGTCATCGGCATCGATGTAAAACAATTTCGGACGCGTGCCTTTTTCAACCTTTCTTGCCGTCACCTGTTCACGGGCAAGAAGTTGTGAGATTTCAGTGAGTGGATTATCCAAATCACCCGAAATGATGGCATGTTCAGGGCAGACATTCACACATGCCGGTTCAAGACTGAGATCCACACGATGCGCACAGTAATTGCATTTTGCCGCTGTATGTGTACTTGGATCGATATACAGAGCGTCGTAGGGACAGGCCTGCATACACGCTTTACAACCGATGCAGCGTCGATTATCAAAATCAACAATGCCGTCCTCACGTGTGTACAAGGCAGTTACCGGACAGATATCCACACATGGCGCATCTGCACAATGATTACAGCGCATCACCGAAAAAATCCGGCGTACCTGAGGAAATTCTCCCTTTTCGATATACTTCACCCAGGTTCGGTTCACGCCTAACGGCATGTCATGCTCGCTCTTGCACGCGACCGTACACGCATGACAGCCGATGCATTTTCGGTTATCTATAATAAAGCCGAAGTTCATCCATTCTCCTTTGGGTTACAACGATAAAAGTTAAATATTATAAATAAAATTTGGATAATCAATGAAATAATGTTTGAAAGAGCACTCATTATCCTTCCGGAATCATGCTATTTTTTAAACACCGAA
>CAYVXE010000132.1:0-11204 GCA_964455375.1 uncultured Calditrichaceae bacterium | reverse complement strand
TGGAATGTCGTAGGCTTCACGGATGGCCGAGAAAACTTCCGCCTGTTTTACGGTGTCGATACCAAGATCAGCCTCCAAATCTAAATCCAGGTCAAGCATGTCAGTGGGATAGCCGGTCTTTTCGGAAATAAGTTGCAGAACTTTTTCTTTGACCGGGTCATCGATGTCTGTGGCCTCGGTTGTCTGCATTTGCGCCGGTGCAACAGTCGCCGGCATTGTCTGCGTTTCCGGTGTAGCTTTTAAATCCGGTCGGCGGTCGTACACAAATTGAATCGTATGTTTGAGTGTCGGGAAATCCCGCAGTTGCACCGTGTCGTCTCGTGGAATGTTGTAGGCCTCACGAATGGCGGCAAACATCTCGGCCTGTTTCACGGTGTCGATGCCGAGATCAGCTTCTAAATCCAGATCCAAATCAAGCATGTCGGTGGGATAACCGGTTTTCTCGGCGATGATTTGGAGAACTCTTTCCTGAACAGAGTCATCCGTCTTTGCGACCGCTGCAGCCGGTGCGCTTACGGAACCAGTAACTGTTTGTGCCAGTGAGGTGACCGGAACCGGTGCGGCAGGTACGAAGTCAGGCGTTACTTGTGGCGCAGGAATTTCAGATTCCGCCGGTTTCATAAATCTGGCCGCCGGCCCCTGATCTTTTATTCGGATCGTGCGCTGAACGACTTCTAATTCCACACTGTCATAGCCGGATATTTTTCGTAACCAACTGTTCCAGGCGCGGCGATCAGAAATCCGGTAATCAAATCCTAACTCCGAGGGGTTGCGGTGTCTGCCATCTGCAACAGGATTCCAGCGGATCAGGCTCATACTTATTTGTGAACCGAATCCGGCACCGAGTCGCAGGGCATAGTTGACCGGGTAGGCCCCGCCTTTGGAAAGATTGAGCTGTCCTAATTCCGGATCAATTTCTTTGAAATTTGCCACGGGTGGAACGATGCCGGTTTCCAGCGCCTTTACGGCAACGACATCTTCGATTCCGGTGGCCATGGCATGCCCGGTAAATCCTTTGGTATTGGCGATGACAATTTTGTCTGCGCTGTTACCGAAGACATGCCGCAGTGCATTTATTTCTGCGGCTGCACTGCCGCCACGTGCGGGCGTGTAGGTTTCATGTGACATAAACATCATCTGCGGTGCGATTTGAAACCGGTCGATGCCCCATTCCCGTTCAGCTTTTGAAATGAGTTTCTCCATGACCTGACAGATGTGCGCCACATCCAAACGGGTGCCGTGGAAAGCGCTGTTGGCGCCGATTGTTCCTAAAACATCGCAAATGGGCTGCAGGCCGCGCTCGCGGGCCGTGTCATTACCTTCGACCACGAGAGCAGCGCCGCCCATGCCGATAATCATGCCGTGGCGGCGGCGGTCAAACGGAATCGCCGCGTCTTCTAAAATATCATCAGTTGCGGCCGCACCGGTTGCTAAAAATCCGGCGGCAAACCATTCTAAAATAGCATCGGAGGTAATATTGTCGGCTGTGATGATGACGACCCGGTTGCAGCGGCCATCTTTAATCCATTCTTCGGCCATGGAAAGGGCCATTGCCGTACTGGCGCAGGCGGAATTGATTTGTGTATTGGGGCCGCGGGCTCCGATGTATTCCGCAAATTGTGAATGTCCCATGGAGAGCACTCTGAACAGGAACCGGCGGTCGAAGTGATAGGGTTCGCTCTCGATTTCAGACTGCAAAGATTTGATTCGTTTGTTTATTTCTTCGAGTGCGGTACCTGATGCCCCATTTGTCCGGCTTATTTCATCACGTAAGTTTTCAAATTCTTGTAAGCGTTCCCGCCGGTTGTGGTCCGAATAATAACGTTTTACTTCGTTGGCGAATGAGTTGTACCCCGGAAAAGCGGATGCGAAAATAACACCGGTGTCATCGCGTAATGCATCCGGCAAACGCCAGTTTTCGGGGAGTTTCGTGCCTTTGGTGGTGGTTTTGTAATGCAGCACGAGTGGAATACCGGCGTCTCTGAGGGCGTCGATGCCCGCGGCGATGGCCAGGGCGGTGACGCTGTCCAGCGCCTTCTTGCGGTCTTTGGGATAACCAAATTCTTTGCTGATGTCAAATTCCTTTCCCCGCGCCGCCAGCCTGATAACGTCTGTGGTGCTGGAAATGGTTTCGAATCGGCCGCTGCCATCGGCGCTTTTAACCACGCGTGTGATATGCTTGTCCACCATCGCCTGACGCAATTTTGCCGGGATCTCCTCGATGAATTGCTCCCCATGTAAGATGCGCTCGATGTTGGCATCGTCGAAGACCTTTTTTGTTCCGGGCAATCCAAGCGCCGCGCCTGTAATACAGGCGTGAACATTCGGTTTAGCCTGCGACGAAGGACGTTTCGTTTCACCTGTGTAAACCTCAAGACCGCGTTCCAGAAATTCAGCGAACAGATGGCCGAGTTCCCGGTAGCGATCAGCAGGTTGTTGAGATTGGTTTTCGTTATCTCCATTCTGGAATTGTGATGTCGCCGGATTCATTTTCAGTTCTTTCACGGGTTGAGTTTGGGCCGCCACTAATTGTTCCTTTGCTTCGGAAATGCCGGCGTGCATGTCTATTTTTTCCCGCTCCGGTTTACAGGCGCCATGCCCCGATGCATAAAACCCGCACAAGGCAAGATTGAAGGAAGCAAGATCACCGAGCCGCGGGTGGTTTGTGGACAATGCCAGGACATCGTCTTTTTTACCGAGGACATCTTCTACGAAACCGTGCAAGGCACGTTTTGGACCCACTTCCACAAATACACGGGCGCCGGCATCGTACAGTGTATTCAGCCCTTTGACAAATTGTACGGGCGAGGCGATTTGTTGGGCAAGAAGATCGATTATGTGCGGTTTTACATCCGCACCCGTGGGATAAAATTCTCCGGTCACATTTGAAATAATGGGAATCTGCGGTGAGCGTAGATTAAATTGCTGTAAAACCCGTCTCATGGGTTCGCTGGCGGGCGCTACAATTTTTGTATGAAATGCATGGCTCACGGATAGCAGACTCGCTGTAAATCCGGCTGCCTGTACGGCCTTCACGGCCTTCTGTACGGCAGCGCTTGCGCCACCGATGACCGCCTGTCCGTAACTGTTGATATTGGCGATAACCACATACCCATCGATATTTTTAATGATCTCTTCAATTTTATCGATGCGTCCAAAGACGGCGGCCATCATGCCGTTATCTTCCATGGACACTTTGGTCATTTCGGTTCCACGCGCGCTGACGGCTTTCAGGGCTTCGGCAAATGGCAGAGCGCCGGAGGCCACCAGGGCACCATATTCGCCAAGGCTGTGTCCCATCACCATGTCCGGTTCGATACCGTAAGTACCGAGCAGGCGGGCGAGTGCGGTATCCGTTGCCAAGACCGCCGGCTGCGTAATGGCCGTTTGCCGCAGGTCTTCTTCGGCCTGTTTGACGCTTTCTTTGTCCGCTCCATTGACAAAAATATAATCACTGAGTGGTTTCCCCAACAACGGTTCCATAACCCGGTCAGCTTCAGCAAATGTATCCGCCGCCACGGATTCTTTGTCCCGAAAATCCCGTAGCATGTTCACATATTGTGACCCCTGACCCGTAAATAAAAAGGCAATTTTCCCGGCGCTTCCTTTGCGTAAGAAAACACCTTTTGCCCGCAATACCCGCCACATGCCGCTGTTTTGTGTCTCTAAAGCTTTGAGTGCTTTTTCTGCTTTGGCAGCCAGTTCTTCTGCGTTGGCATAATCGATGCTCAATCGCAGTGATGCGCGCAGATCCTTCTCAGATGGTGTGGCCGGTTGCGGAGCTGTGCCGTTTTTTGCATCATTCAGAATCTTTCGTAGGCGCTCCACGATGTCTGCTTCAGAGTTGCCGCCAAGAAGCAGCGCTCCACGCAGCGGAATTTTCGCTGTCGTTTTTGCAGGCAAGCTTAAATCCGCACCACGCACTGTGGTTTTATGTTTTAATTCACTTTGGATACGACCGGGGATGTACTCTTCCAACACGGTATGGAAGTTTGTGCCGCCAAAACCAAAGGCGCTGGCGCCTGCCCGTCTGATGTCTTTGCCGTTTAAATCCCAGGGGCGCAATTCCGTATTTACATAAAATGGCGAGTTGGCAAAATCGAATTTTGGATTCGGTTCATTAAAGTTCAAACTCGGAGGAATGACTTTTTCATGTAATGCCAGCGTTGCTTTTAAAATACCCGCTGCCCCGGCTGCCCCTTTCAAATGACCGATGTTCGATTTTACCGAACCCAAAGGAATCGATTGTTTTGGCAGACCCTGATTGGCAAAAACCTCCTTTATACATTCAAGTTCGGCAGCGTCACCAACAGCGGTAGATGTACCGTGCCCTTCGATCATGCCGGCGGAAGTCAACGGCACACCGGCATTGTACCAGCCTCGTTGGACCGCCAACTGTTGCCCGATGGGATTGGGAGCTGTAATGCCTTTCCCTTTGCCATCACTTGAGCCGCCCAGGCCGCGTATGACAGCATAAATTTTATCGCCATCCCGTTCTGCATCTTCAAGCCGTTTCATGAGGAAAACCGCGGCGCCTTCACCCATAACAAACCCATCGGCACCTTTGGCGTAGGGCCGGGTACCGGTAGCAGAAAGTGCGCCGATTTTGCAGAATTTCACATAAGTGGAGGCGCTCATATTGGCATCGATACCGCCGGTGAGGACGGCGTCATAGTCGTATTCTTCCAGACCTTTGATGGCTGAGTGCAAGGCTGCCATGGCCGAAGCACAGGCTGCATCGGTCACAAAGTTTGGACCGCGCAAGTTAAAGAGCGACGCAATTCGTCCGGCGATAATATTCGATAATTCGCCCGGCATGGTGTCTTCGGTGATAGGAGGGAAAAGTTTGCCAATCGTCGTATGCATTTCATTGACAATTTTTTTGCGCTGGCTTGTTGGCAGCGTCGTGAAACTGGGTGCATTCTCCAATGCCTGAGCGTATTCCGGGAAAAAAATTCGTGATGCGCTGTACAGATGTTGATCGCCTCCCATGGCATTCCCGAAAATAACGGCAGTCCGTTCAGTGTCCAGTGCGCGGTCGGGATAGCCAAAATCGTGAAGCGCCTCACGGGAAGCAATGATGGCCCATTTCTGTGTCAGGTCCATGACATCGCTGACCTTTGGCGGAATAGGCAAACGCCATTTGAGCGGCTCCCAGTTGAACTCACGTACCCAACCACCGATTTTTGTGTAGCTTTTGTCCGGTGCTTTGGGATCCGGGTCGAAATACAGGTTTGTATCCCAGCGTTCTTTGGGAGTTTCCGTGATACTGTAACGGCCGTTTTTTATATTTTGCCAGAATATTTTCACATCGGGAGCATCGGGTAAAACTGCGCCAACGCCAACGATTGCCACCGCTTTGTGTGTAGAATTTTTCATCCTTTTTTCCCTCCAGATTGTCGGAAGTCTTTCTTCAGTTGCTGTTAGTTTCGTTCATATAAGATATCAGCTACCATGTCCATGTCGTCTAATAAGCCTGCCTGAACCCAGTGAATCGCTGTGAGATTGAGCGTTTGTTCAAAAAGTTGTGATTCGCCGTTTTGAATGCCATTGCCGCCGTAGACCCAGCGCATGCCCTCTTCTGCGACCTTCATTGCCGCTTCCCGTGCGAAAATCCGGCTGATCACTGCCAGGGCATCCGGTTTGAAGCGGGTGTCTGCTTTTTCATTGAGCGAATTATCTGCTGCACGGGTGGCACGTTGCGCCAGACTGGCTGCGCACTCTGCGTAAGCGATGAGTTCCCCAAGCCGGAATAGAATGTGCTGGTTGCGGGTCAACCGCTGTATGCGGCAGCGTTCCATGATTTCAGCCAGAGCATGAAAACCCAATGCGACGATGTCTGCACCCACATTTTGGTCCTTGCCGTGCAGTTCCTCCATCTTTTTTGCTTCATCGTGATAATGCCGGCCACGGGTTTTTAAGTGCATTTGCCAGCGGTCCCGGCAAATGGTCATTTCCATAATTTCCGATGTGCCTTCATAGATGGTGGTGATGCGGACATCCCGTTTGATTTTTTCCACCATGTATTCTTTGGTGTAACCGTAGCCGCCCAGCGCCTGGATGCTTGCATCCGCGGCCATGTTACCGGCTTCAGTGGCCAGATATTTGGCGATGGCACCCTCGGTGTTCAGGTTGCCGCCGCCGCTGTCGATACGTTCAGCCGTCTCTTCTATGTAGGCACGCGCTGCTTCAAGTCGCGCCACGTGCGGAACGATGAGCTTGTGAGTGTAACCCTGTTTTTCCGACAGCGGTTGACCGCCCTGAATGCGTTCTTTGGAGTAGGGGATGGCACGATTGAGCGCTGCCCAACCGCCACCAAGGCCAAAGGCTGCAACCATCAAGCGGGTGTAACCGAATACTAATTGTGCCTGGATCAATCCCTGACCTTCGACGCCGCCCACGAGGCGGTCGATATCGACATAAACGTTATCCAGAGAGAGGGCTGCTGTGTTGCTGGCGCGGATACCGTGCTTATCCTCCGGTCTGCCGTGGCTGAACCCTTCTAATCCTTTTTCAACGATAAACCAGCTCGGGCCGCCCGGTGCATTAGCTAAAATGGTGTAGAGGTCGGCATAGCCGCCGTTACTGATCCATTGTTTATTACCGGTTATTTTGTATCCTGTCACATTACCGTTTTTTTGTACAGGTGTGGCGGTGGTTCGCAAAGCGCCTAAGTCGCTGCCGGCCTCCGGTTCAGTTGCTCCGTATGCCATAAGCAAGCCCTCTTGTGCAATCTTTGTCATCCACTGTTTTTTTTGTTCATACGTAGCGCCAAAAACAATGGGGTCACTGCCTAAAAAAGTCGCCAAAACTCCGGTGGCCACGCCGATATCGATGGCGGCGATTTCTTCACAAACGCGGTAAACATCGAATGCACCACCGCCCATGCCTTCGAATTCTTCGGGGATAAAGAGGAGGTGAATTCCCAATCCTTCCCCACACATTTCATGTACGACGTCTATCGGAAACTCATCTTTGGCGTCATATTCGAGAAGTTTTTCATCGGTGAGCCGCCCTGATGTAAATTCACGGATGGCACCGATGGTTAAGTCTAATGTTTCTTTGTCAATTCCTGCATGCATAATTTCCCTCCATCAGCATTTATATTTATTTTTGAAAAGTGTTCGAATGGATGAGCGGTTTAAAATGAATAAGGCACATAAAACAACTATTATGCCAGACTCAACTTGCAGGGAAGTCTGCTTGTCGTAATTTAACCTATTGTTTTTTCAGCACCAATTTTTGGGAAAATTTTAAAAGTGGGAGAAATTGCAGGAAATAATTCTTAAAAATGAGAAAAAAATTAATTGATTTTCTTAAAAATGACAAAGACGTCATTTATCAGATGAGAAAGTAATCAGGTTTTGTAGCGGTTGGTGATGGGCATTCGGCGGTCCTTTCCGAATGCTTTGTGGGTGATCTTAATTCCTGGTGGCGCCTGTCGCCGTTTATATTCGTTGACATCCACTTTTCGTGTGACTTCTTTTACAATTTCTTGCGGGAAACCCTGGTCAATTAATTCTTGCATCGTTTTATCGTTCTCCACATATTCTTCTAGAATTTTGTCCAGAAGCTTATACGGAGGTAATGAATCCTGATCTTTTTGTCCTACTCGTAATTCGGCTGTAGGAGCTTTTGTGAGGGTGGATTGCGGAATGATGGTTCTTCCCGCCGTCTCATTGATATACTCACATATTTTATAGACCCAGGTTTTGGGAACATCTTTGATGACAGCAAAGCCTCCCGCCATATCGCCGTAAAGCGTGCAGTAACCTACGCTGGTCTCGCTCTTATTCCCGGTGGTCAGAACCAGCCAACCGAATTTATTCGATAATGCCATGAGAATATTCCCGCGGATTCTGGCCTGCAAATTTTCTTCTGTTACATCTTCAGGGTAGTTGGAAAAAACGTCTTTTAATATGGCAAGGTAATTTTTGAAGGGTTCCTTAATAGGGATAATGTAATTTTTAATGCCTAAATTTGTCGTTAAATCTTCGGCGTCAGTCATACTGGTGGAGGAGGTCACTTCACTCGGCATCAACACACCGATGACATTTTTTGCACCCAGCGCTTCCGTGGCGATGGCCGCGGTCAGCGCAGAGTCGATGCCGCCACTGAGGCCGATGACGACTTTTTTGAAACCGTTTTTCGTGACATAGTCTCTGGTGCCCAATACCAGTGCATGGTAAATTTCCTCCCACTTTGTGAGAGCTGTGTAGGGCTGGTTGGGAATGGTTTCTTTCTCTGTGGTTTCTTCAACAGGAAACATCATGAATTTTACGTCTAAATCGGAATGAAAGGTCACTTTGTCAGAATAAAAGACCGGGTCTTCCTTGCGAAATAAGCGTAGGTCACGAATATCGAAGTCCACGACCAGAAAATCTTCCTGGAATTGTTTGCCTTCCGCCAATACCTTACCGCGATAATCCACCACCAGACTGTTGCCGTCGAAAATAAGTTCATCCTGACCGCCAATGAGATTCAAATAAGCGATATTCGTACGTGTTTTTCGTGCCCGGGTTTTGACCATGGCCAGCCGGTCGTCGCGTTTATCCACATAGTACGGAGATGCAGAAAGACTCAAAATAATTTCAGCTCCGCCGTGAAAGGCCTGGCACTCCGTAACCGCATTCGGTACCCAAATATCCTCACAAATATTCAGACCAAACTTAATACCATGTTGTTCAAACAGCATCGGGTGCTTTCCTGCGGTGAAATAACGTTTTTCATCGAAAACACTGTAATTCGGGAGTTGAATTTTATGATAGGTGGCTGCTATTTTCCCACCGGATAAGATTGCAGCGCTGTTGTAGATGCGATCGAGCATATTATCCACAAAGCCGACAATGGAGATGATTCGGTTGTTCTCCCGGGCAATATTTTGCAGAATTTCTTTGTTGTCTTCGATGAAACGGTGCTTTAAAAGTAAATCTTCGGGGGGATATCCGGTAATGGCAAGTTCAGGGAAAAGAACGATATCTGCCTCAGCTTCTTCGGCTTTTTTGATGAAGCTCAAAATTTTATGGCTGTTTCCCTGCAAATCACCGACTGTGGTGTTGATTTGCGCCAGAGCGATTCGGACTGTTGAGGACATGGTTGTTCACTGTTTTGTGTGCGTGATTCAATTCGCCTGAAATTAAGCGAAGTTGTAATGAAATGCAAGACATAATTAAATTAAAATTGTGCGGCAGGTTCATTAGACCGACGGTAAACCAGACGCAATTTGACATCGATATAAAATAAATCTTCTGCCACTTTAAAATCCTCAGGGTCGATCAAATCTAAGTTGGTGCTTTGCCATTTTAAGGTGGGGTAAATAAATTCAAAGTTGTTTTTTGCAGTCGTCACTTTTACCGGCATTGCAAAATTTTCCCCGTCTGCTTGCCAGCGGTAACGTGCGGAGACTTTGCTGCCTTGTTTGCTGATAACAACCTGCAGTTTCGGGATCGTTGTATGTTTGAAATATTGATCAAAAAAGGTGCTGTAATCGGTTCCGGTCATTTTGTTAATGTAGTTGAAAATATCATCAGCCGTCACCGTTTGATGCCGGAACTTTGTCTGGATACCCTTTAATATGGCAAACCAGAGATTGTCATCATCGATGACATGCCGTAAGGTATGCAAAATGAGCGAGCCTTTATTGTACATATCGCTGGCGCCTTCCCGGTTGACTCCATAGGGACCGATGATTGGTCGATCATTTCTGACGCCATATTTTTTCCCGTTTTGATAGTTTAAGTATGCCTGATAACCGTATTGGCATTCGACGTAAAGCGCCTCAGCATACGCGGCAAAGCTTTCGTGAATCCACATATCGGCGATATCCTTGGATGTGACACTGTTTCCCCACCATTCATGTGCACTTTCGTGAACGATAATGAAATCAAACCGCAAACCTTCTTCAGAAGAAGCACGACCCCGATAGCCGTTTAAATAATGATTCCCGTAGGCGACCGCACTTTGGTGCTCCATGCCCAGATGCGGTGCTTCCACCAATTTGTAACCATCTTTATAAAAGGGATATTTGCCAAAGCGTTTTTCAAAACAGGCAAGCATGGATTTTACCTGCTGAAATTGCTTTTTGGCTTTCTCCAGGTTTTCCGGTAAAACATAATAATCGAGTGTTAATGTGTCCCCATCTACGGCACTAATGTATGTGTCATCGAAGTGGGCATATTTAGCAATATTGAAGGTTACATTATAATTGTTAATCGGGTTGCTCACGAACCAGTCCCAGCGCGTCCAACCATTGTTGAGGTTTTTTTTGTTGCGCAGTCGTCCGTTGGAAACGTCCATCAGTGTGTCTGGTGTTGTGATGCTGATGAGGACGCTGTCGGGCTCATCGGATTGATGTTCCTTGTTTGGCCACCATTGATAAGCGCCGGTTCCCTGCACGGTCACAGCCACCCAGGGATTGCCGTGTGCATCTTTGCTCCAGACAATGCCGCCATCCCAGGGCGGTCGTTCAGCAACTAAAGGTTTTCCTGAATAATAGACCGTAATATCGTGGATGTCACCCCTTTTCAGGTCTTCCGGAAAGTCGATATAAACCGCACCAAGATCCCTTGTGAATTTTAGTGGTTGATGATTGAAGACGATTTTTTCGATCTTCATTTTTTTGACAAGGTCGATCTGCAAACGGCTAAAATTTGTGATGACTTTAAAACGGATTTGATTACTGCCTGAAATTGTTTGGTTGCCAGGGTCAATTTTCACATTCAGATGATAATACAGCACATCATAACAGGTGCGCAGTGGTGTGAGCGCACCCCGAAGCGTATCCTGCCTGGCGAGGTTAAAGGATTCTTTCAGCGATTGTCCTGTAGCAAGATGTATATTTACAAAGACAAATAAAACAAAGAGTAGCTTTTTCATATTTTCCCGGTTTGTTTAGTAATACATTATTCTTCTTCATGAGTGTCCGGTTAAAGCTGAGACAGATATCTACAAGTAATTAAAAACCAAGGTCGAAAGCACTTGGAATTTCAAACGCGACTTGTTTTTTGAAGCTAGCGGGAACACTCCCCTTAGTTCCCCTCGGGGGGAATTAAAGGGGGGTGTTAAAAGCAAATGCTGACAACCGAAACTTAATTGGACACTCATGATGTTAGATAAAATCGACCATCAGCTTAGAAAGTGCCCTCCTTTCGTAAAGGAGGGACAGGGAGGATTTGAGGCCAGTTGCAGCATTTGCTTTTTCGAAT
>CAYVXE010000131.1:0-11370 GCA_964455375.1 uncultured Calditrichaceae bacterium | reverse complement strand
GACACGCCCATCATGCTCGGTTTGCAGGGGCGCGGGCTGCGGACGTTCGGAAAAATCATCCGCAAGGCAACGCTGTTAAAAGATGGCAATGAAATTACCGACCCCATAGACAGACAGGTCACCGTTTACGTGACACCCGTGGCTGTGCCTTACAATCTGCTCAACGATAGGCTCCAGCTCGGGGTAATTGTACCGTTCATAAACATCGATGTCAATTCAAACGGCGGCGATATTTCCAGTTCCGGCATCGGGGATTTGCGGCTCTTTGCCAAGTACCTGCTTTACCAATACGACCGGAAAAATAAGACCATTCGCGTGGCCTCGAAAGCCGGCATTAAACTGCCGTCCGGGGATGAGAACGATCAGCCCGCCCTGGGAACCGGCTCCACAGACTATTTCTTTGCCACCGTAGCCGGATGGATTGAAGGCAGAACAGGCGTTTATTTAGAGGGAATTTACAATGTAAACAGCTCACACGGCCCGGTGAATTTTGGCAACAGCTTTGCATATAATTTCGCCTTTGGTTACCGCCTGCTGCCAAAAGTTTATGAAACCTATCCGTCACCGCAGCTCAACGGTTTTTTGGAAATCAATGGAACGACAACAAATAAAAATACGGTCAACGGCCAGAAAGTAGCGAACTCCGGCGGAACGACGGTTTTTTTGTCGCCGGGACTGCAGTACGTTGGCGGCCGGCGCTGGCTCCTTGAAGCGTCCGTGCAAATCCCCATCATCAACGAACCAAACGGCACTCAATTGGCCACGGATTGGACGGTGTCTCTGGGAACACGGATTTTAATTTTCTAACTTTTACTCGTCATGCAAGCGTCGCCTTTGTAGAAAAGTCGCAATCGAGACAGATGAATTACAAAATAAAGGGAGAAGCAAACGATGCAAAAAATCATCATAATCCTAGCCGGGATTTTACTTCTGTTCATCGGAAATCCGAGGCCGACTCAGGCACAAGTAGAAAAGGTTGAAATTCGGGTGGATGGTCTGGCGTGCCCTTTCTGCGCGTACGGTCTGGAGAAAAAATTAAAAGACCTCAAAGGAGTTCGAAACGTTAAAATCAATGTAAAAGACGGCCAGGCTGCTCTGCAAAACGCCGCAAAACAGTCCATTGCAGTTGAAAAGCTGGAATCTGTGGTTAAAAACGCCGGCTTTACACCCCGGGAAATTTCCCTCACCGTCGTAGGCAACGTTGAACAAAGCAATGGAAAACCGGTTTTCTCAGTCACCGGTTCCGGTGTGGAATTTATTCTTAAAAAGGACGATGAACTGCAAAAACTCCAATCAACACTGGGCGGTTCGCATAAACCGGTTCGAATTACAGGCCGTCTGGTGCATGCAACCCCGGCAGGACATCATGCTCATCCGTTTACCTTAATTATCGAGAAGTTCGAGGTGCTCCCATGAATATTCGAAATCACATTGGCTTGTGGTTTTTGTTGTCGTCGGCCGCGTTGTTCTTTTGGGGGTGTTCAAAGAACCACACACCTGAGGCGGTGTTCGTAACTCAATGGGGTGGATCGGGTTCAGAGCCAGGGAAATTTAACGAACCTATTGGCGTCGCATTGGATGTTCAGGGAAATGTCTATGTTACAGATGCGGGAAACAACCGCGTGCAGAAATTTACTGCCGATGGAGAGTTTGTTGCACAGTGGGGAAAGTCAGGAAGCGGCGCAGGCGAATTTGAGCGCCCCATGCATTTGGCCATCAGCAATGATGGGCTCATCTATATTCCGGAGTACGGCAACGACCGGGTGCAGGTGTTCAGTGCGGATGGAAGATTTGAATTCATGTGGGGTAAGAGTGGAAGTGAGGCAAGTAAATTCGATGCTCCTGCCGGCGTGAATTTCGATGCCGCCGGAAACGTACTGGTGAGCGATTTTTATAACAACCGTATCCAGGTTTTCACTCCCAAAGGCAAATTTAAACAGGAGTTCGGCACCGAGGGTCACGAATTTGGTCAACTCTACTATCCAACGGATGCAGCAGTTGATCGACAGGGAAACATTCTGGTAGCGGACGCTTACAACCACCGCATCCAGAAATTCAGTCCGCAGGGAGAACCGTTAAAATCGTTCGGAGGAAAAGGCACAAAGCCGGGCCTCTTTGACGTCGCCAACGCTGTGGCAACGGATAGTAAAAATCGAATCTATGTCGTGGATTTCAACAACAATCGCATTCAACTGTTTGACAGCAACGGTCGGTTTCTTTACGGGTTTGGAACCGAAGGCAAAGCCGCCGGGCAATTTAAACATCCCACCGACATTGCTCTTGACAAGAAGGGCAACCTTTACGTGGTGGATTTTGGTAATGATCGAATTCAAAAATTCAGACTGGTAGAAAAATGAAAGAAAAAGCAGCAAGCGTTTTCACTGTTATCTTCGCCTTTCCAAGCAGACCCTGCTGAACGCTACGTCTGGTGTTCAGCAGAGCTTATTAGTGTCTGACCGAAAACTCACGTTTCTGTCATTTCAACCCGGCAGTAGCCGGGAGAAACCTGGCAATACATACGTGCTTGACGCTAAGGACCAGTTTTTGTAATAGATAAATGTTGACGCTCCAGATTCCATTCACTTAAGCCTAACATTTCTGCCGCTTTCGTTTGCATCCCATCTGCCTTTGCAAGGGCTTCCCGAATAAGTTTCTGCTCATAAATGGCTACGCGTTCCTCAAGCGTTCCCCTGGCGGTTCTGGATGATCTCTATATAACCAACGACAATGCCAGGTACAGTCAGCAGAGCCACCAAAGAAATGACAAATTGGGGCCCAAAGTTCCCCATTTGCGCGAAAGAGCAAAATGGTCTGTTTTATTCATGATACTTTATTCGCGAGAAATACTAGGCGGCTCGAATTTAAAGGCGGGTACAGAGGAGTCCTTCAGGCCACCATATTTCGTCTGAACCATATCAACGATATGCGGCTTTTTGTGGCCGCTCTGCAATTGCTGCGCAATAAACGCTTTCACTTCCATGGCACCGTTCTTGTGGTCGCAATTGCATACATCTAACGGATCGTTACATTTACCACACGGACACATAAATTCCCTGGCGATATCCAAAACCGCCGTACTTTGGATGGGGGTTGCAGGTTGAATGGTTCGCGCTGTTTGAAGCGAATTACTTCCCGAACTGAATTTAAATACCGCAAAACCCAGTAAAATTCCAAGCCCAAGAAGGCCTACCGCATAGCCAATGGGAAAAGTACTTTTAGCGCTTGCGTTGGCTGTAGAGACACGGCGTGTGATGCGCTGGCCACAATTTGGACAAAATTTACTTTTTTGGGTAACCGTCTGTTGACAATTCTGACATTTCATTGTATTTACCTCTGCTAATGTTTTTGTTTAGGAATGCGGGATGTGTGCATGTGTTGAATTTTCCAGCCATCATCCTGTTTAACCAGGATGACCGTGGCAAGGCCTTCGCCCGTAGCTTCCCGCTCTGTCATTTTTACGTGAATCCGGTATCGTAACGTGGCATAAGCCAAATTTCCTGCAATATGGGGTTTGATATTTTCAAAACTGTACTGCAGTTCAAGGAACTCCTTTAGTTCCGGTGCCAGATGGTGATCGCTATAGTCGGCCCAGCCCCAGTTGATGTGGCTACCTTCAAACATGCTGAATTGTTCACCTGTGACGACATATTTTTCAATTTCGGCCATGCTTTTACTTTCCACGGCAGCGGCATAACTCCTCAATGTCGTCTCCACCTGGTCGGACTCGCTGCCGACAACCATTGTAAAACTCGTTAAAATAAACACCAAACATACACATACAGTACTGGCAATTGTTTTTTTTAACATAACCATTCTCCATTAGTTAACTAAATACGCGGTTGTTTTTTCATAAACGCTCATCCCGACAAATAAACAAATTTCCCAAAAGTGTATTGTATTGCTGAAACTGTATCACTAGTCCTGCTGCTTTACATTTTTTTGTGTAAAGGTTAAATTTTTCTCATCGCCATCCAGGCCTGTAACGTTTGCTTTTGAGTTCTTTCGCTCTATTAGGATGGTCGAGGGCGATCTCTGCTTTTTCAACGAGTGCGAGTATAGATTTATTTTCGCGCATGAACATCTGCATGACCGGGTCGTATAAAGAAGTCAGCCAGCTATATCGCAGCACTGAAACATAATACTGTTTTGTTGAAGGTGCATTCATTAAATCGCCTAAAGGTTGAAAAATCCGATGATAAACACATACCTGAGCAACCGCAACGGAAACGTCACCAGGGCAAAAAGTGCAAAAGGAACCTTTAAGCCTCCGGCAATGATGGTTATGGGATCTCCGATAATCGGAAGCCAGGAAAGCAAAAGCGACCACGTGCCCCATTTCCGTGTGATCTCGTAGGCACGGACGACGGCTTTTTTCCGCAAATGCTTTTGCAGAAACCTTTCCTGGCTCAGGAATCCAATCCAGTAATTGAGGGCTACACCCGCACAGTTGCCGATTGTAGCAAAGATGAGGGCTTGCACCGGGTGGCCGCCAAACGCCAGCGTTGTAGCCAGGGCAGCTTCGGAACTCACCGGAATAATCGTGGCTGCCAGAAAGCTGAAAATCATTAAGGTAAGATACCCGACATTATCTGCAAAGTACAATGTTGATAATCCTTTTTGATTTCGAAAAGGTAATACCGTTTTTCAATGCACCATTCTCAATCATTCATTCGAATTTGCTTTGGGTTGCCCTAAATACTTCTCCGGGTTTTATTGAAATGTCGCAAGGCACAACGGAGTACAGAAAAAATACATTTCCCCCTTGTAATCAAGTTTATGTTGTGCTTTTGGGGCTTCGACATCCATTCCGCAAACCGGATCTTTTACCATCACTGTATTTTCCTTTTACTTTGTTGATACGATTTTCAATAGTTATCTGCATTTCAGCCCTACACGAAAACCATCGCAGAGACACCCTCCAAACAAAACGATTACGGAATGTAACCGTGTTCCAGATTTAGTAGGGAATCTCGGTCATCAAACTGATTATTCCATGACTGGTTAATTGAATAAACCAGTCCAGCCTGTAAGCGCACTTCATTATTTCCAAAAAGTTCCTTCAAATCCCCGTTATATTTCAAATACTGGAACTGCAAGGCAATGTCAAAATTTTCTCCTAAACGGTAAAAACCATTCGCTACAATTTGAAGTTGGTCTGCCGACGCGAGCAAATCCGGAAATGTTTTATAGCCAAAAGAGAGTGCCAATTGAGCCGTTGGTCGTTCTAATTTACGGTACAGAAATCTTAGTGACGTAAAAGTTGCCAGCGATTTCGCCCGGGTCATTGAAGCAAAATCGGTAATCCGGGTAAACTCACTAAAGCCAAGATTGTAGGTGCTTTGGTGACGCACATCCCAGAAGTAAACAGGATCCGATTTAAGATTCACAATGGTTGAAAAACTGAGATTTTTCAATGCCTGGTCAAATTCGCTGAAACCTCCCTGCCTGTCGGTTAGAAAATTATTGAACCCAAAACCAATTTGTTTTAGAATCGGTCGATTCCACCTTTGGCTTTCAGGTACGCGATACTGAAGTGATGCACCAATGGCATTCAAGCTAAAATTTGTTTCAACCGTTGTCGGTGGCACAGGGGCTTCAGTGAAATGTTCACCGTGAATCCGCAACCAATACCGTTTTTTAAAGATATGAGCAACTTCAAGGACATTACCATATTGATTGTCCTCAGTGTTTATACCGGCCGAAAATGGATTCAGCACGTCGGTAAAATACAGGGCATCATCATCACGTAAAGTTGGAAACTCGATGAGCGCGCTCCGAACCCGTGACCGCCCCATTTTTAAAATATTGGCCTTGTTTTCTATTTTAACAAATATCTGATGAAAAAATAACTGCCCCAAGTCAGAATTCGCGTCCGGGAATTGAAAGCCGATGACCAACTGACTTCTGAAATTATTGTAAAGTTTTTGGCGAAAACCGGTCAAAAGGCTCGTATCGGAAAAGTCATTTACCGCAGATGCTGTTTTCCCGGACAGGTCATCCACATTGAATGACATGACACCGCGGGCACCAAGTTGGATTTCCGGGCTGACCTGAGAAAACACTGCATTAGTCATCCAAAAAGTGATAACTAACGCGGTAAACCCCAACAAAGTTTTATGTTTAAACATCATATCCTCCGAATAGTAGAAACTCTTTGATATAGCTTATTTGGATTTGTGCAAACTTATCACCTAAAGCATAAAGTATGTTATTCAACAACCCCTCCGGTCGACGGTAATGGTTATTCGTCCAAAGCCAACATCGGTAAAGACTTAAGCCCCATTTTTTGAGTCATCATATTCACCTCGGCCTCTTCCGGTGGCATATCTTCATAAACCAGAGCCAGCAAATTACCTCCAGGATACAAGCCGTTATTGGTAACTCGTCGTGTGTCATGGTCATGGAAGGTCCAAATGCCCCGATTCTTTCCTTCAATGATAATATCGATGGTTTTTCCCGGACTCAACCTCACAGTGTTCATCTGCCAGGGTTGAGGTACCGGTACACCGTCATCGCAAACCTGCCAGAAATCGTGGCCGTGCAAATGCAGAAAATGGTCTTCTCCACCTGCGTTGATCAACCGTACCCGGATATTTTCACCTTTTTGTATATAAAGATTTGGGGTCGAAGGATAACTTTTCCCGTTCACGGTAAACCATTGCGGCTGCGGCAACTCGGAAGGCATGCGCCGATTTAGCAAATACGGTGGCTGATAACCATTTTTGATAGATTCCTGAAGCTCCTCTTTCGTATCAAATACAGCAAACCGTTCTTTATCAAAGCGACCGTTTTTCATCAAATACGTTCTCTCCTTCATTCTATCGAGCATCCCATTTAGTTCCTGGCGAATGAAATTTGTATCGTGTGCTGAATAAATCAGCGTGTACTCACGTTCATAGGGAAATTTCTTTTTAATTGGATCATCCGGATTTTCAATAATGAAGCTGCCATACATCCCGGACTGCATGTGTAGAAGCGTGCCCCAATGGCAATGGTAAAAGTGGGTTCCGTACGGTTCAGCTACGAACTCATAGACAAATTCTTGCCGGGGCATTACCGGCATCTGGGTGACGTAGGGAACACCGTCCATGCGCCAGGGTACATGCATACCATGCCAGTGGATAGTATGGTTGATCTCGGATTTATTTTTGAAAATAACCCTGACGTTATCGCCGGCATTAACGCGAAATTCCGGACCAGGTACTTGATTGTTAAAGGCCAACGTATGAAATTTGTAAGCAGGCACCACCTCCTGTTGATGAATATCAATAAAAATTTCAAACTCCTTGGTATCTCCCACAACTCTTGGCTTATAAGGTGTAGGAAATTTAGTCTCGTTTGCGCGCTTTACAGATTCAGCCAGCAGGGAACCGGAGAACAGGCCGGTAGCCGAAAGAGCCGCACCGGTCGCTAAGAACTTTCTTCTATTCATAAAAACCCTCCTCTAAGATTAAGGTTTATAGTAATTGAGCTAAAAACACTTTTCAATGATTTTGCAAACCGATTTCCTGTAAGCAAGCCAGACCGCTACGGTTAGTATCATTTTAACGTATTCAAATATCGTGCTATCGCTTCCGCCTCATCTTCCCAGAGTTGATTGTCTTTCATGGGTGTTCCGGGGATGATTTTTTTCGGCATTAAAATCAGGTCGTAGATGTAATCCGGTTGTAGTTTTCCTGCGATATGATTTAAGCTCGGGCCTAAATTGGCTCCCTCATCGCCAATTACATGGCAACCGGTACAGGCATATTGGGCAACCAGTTTGAGTCCATTGTTAATTGCAGTGGAATCCGGGGTGTCCCAGGCAATATTCGTTGCGGGGATACGCTTAGTATCCACGTTCTGTATTAAAAACGCTGCTATATTTTTCGCTTCCTGCTGCGTTAAATTGAAATTCGGCATACGCTCTACAGGCCGGATATTGGTGTCTGCCCAGCGTATTCTATACGGATCTTGCAGATACTCCTGCAACCAACTCGTTTTAAATTTACTACCTGAAAATTCCAGACCCGGTGGAATATTCACACCTCTAGAATTACTGTTATGGCAGCTTGCACAGCGCAACCGTTGAAATAATTCAAGACCCACTTTCGGGTCAACCGGTTTTACGTCGGGCGCAAGTGTTTTGGCAAGTGTTTCCTTTTTGCTGCCCGCCGCGACTTCTTTAGCTCCCTCGAGTCCTCCCCATACTGTCAGAAGGGTTATGACAAAAAAAGTTGTAAAACCGCTAACCACGACAAACCGGCGTTTACTTAAAGACCGCTCCGGGTTTTTATCCCAGAACGGCAGAGTAAGCAACGTCAGAAAAAATAGTGTCGGTAAAATCATTGTACCAAAAATTTCTAACGGTCCCTGAAAAATGCGCAACAGTTGGTACAATCCGTAGAAATACCAATCCGGCCCTGGAATGTAGGTGGTATTGGTGGGATCGGCCTTGGCTTCCAGAGGAGCTCCAAACTTCAAAGCCATTGCCGCGATGAGGAGGAAAACCACCGTTACGGCAACCTGGTCACGGACAAACTGTTTTGGGAAAAAAGCACCTCGATAACTGACTGCTTCATCATTCTTTCTCCAGGGCGGAGTAATTTTATAAACCCGAACATAGTAAAGATGGACGCCTAAAAGCGACATGAGAATCAGTGGCAACACCACCACATGCAGTGCATAAAAACGAGTCAGGGTCAGGTCACCAAGCTCGTTCCCACCTTGAATAAGTTTTGCAATCATAGGCCCGAATACAGGCGCTGAGGCGCCGACTTCAATTCCGACGCGAGTGGCGAAATAAGCTTTCATGTCCCAGGGTAGGAGGTAGCCGGTGAAAGCAAACCCCAACACGACCAATAATAACAACACACCTGCCGTCCAGGTTCCCCTGCGCGGGCTTTTATAGGCAGCATACAAAAATGTACGCAGAATATGTATCACGAGAACGATTACGAAAGCGCTAGCACTCCAATGATGCAGACCGCGTATAAACTTGCCAAAAATCATATATTGGTCGATATACTGCACACTTTCATAAGCCGATGCGGTTGAGGGAGAATATGTTAACGCCAATAAGATGCCGGTGATCAATTGCAAAACGATGAGAAATAAAAGCGTTGACCCAAAGACGTGGCTCCATCCCACACCTTCGGGCATAGGTTCTTCGAGGAATTCGCGCACCTGAGCCAACAAACCCTCCTGGTCTCCGGGCTGATTTTTTTTTGTCATTTGCGATTAACTCTCGGTCTTTTTGAGGTAAATAGTGTCGTTTTCTACTTTGGTCGGATAGCGATCCAACGCTCTTGGCGGCGGACCGGAGATCACATTGCCATATTCATCGTACATACCTCCGTGACAAGGACATTCAAACCGATTAGCGGAACCATTCCAGGAAACATTGCATCCCATATGCGTGCATTTGGGCGAGAATGCTGTGAATTCACCGCTATCTTCCCGCCGCATCCAAACAAAGTCCTTTTTTTCTTCTCGTACATAGCCGGAAGAGCTAATAAATCGAAAAATTTCCTTTGTGAACGTGCCGGAAGGAACCGCTGTTGCTTTTCCAATTTTCAGCCATGTCTGGCTCTCTTTACGCAATAAGGGGGTCAGAATGTAACCCGCGCCCGGGACTGCAAGGATAACAGCAATTAAAACGTTAAGCCCGGCGATCAGGATTTTGAGAACAGTACGCCTTTCAACAGCCTGACCCTTATTTTCGCCACTATTTTCGCCACTTATCTTTTCCATTAGTTCTCTCTCAAATTATTTCGTTACCGTAAAAAGGACCTCAGAACAAAAGGGGCTGCCCCAAAATCAAGCTGCTTTTATCATTCCATCGCGATTACGAGTGAAAGGACGAAGCGGGCGATTTTGAGACAGCTAGAGGCACGACTTCATTTATACATTGACAAAAAAATACTGTCTGCAAAATATCGTACCGACTCCATTTCGAACGAACTAATGTTTATGCGCCCCTTTGGTCTCATGATGCTCCTTATTCTCATGATGGGACGGTTCTTTGGAAGAAAAACCATTGAACGTTTCTGTAAATGTCGCTTCACGTTCTTTTTCGTTTGGCAGGCCCTTTAAGGAAAAAACGGCTTTCATAGTGCCAGCTTCAACTTTACCAAGATCGACATTGGCCTGTAAATAATCCATATTCATTGACATACCATGATGATCCATATTTTTCTTACTATGGTGATCATCGTGATCATCCTCATCTTCTTCATGTTCACCCTCTTCATGTTCCGTTTCTTTCTGCATGTCTTTCATTTCATGATCCATGGAAGCATATTTCAGAGGCAGTTTTTTGGCGGCGCCATTTTTAAACTTCAGCGTCACTTCACCTTCCACGCCTTTTGCAGAAAAGGGCTTTTGCAAACCATCGTAGAGATAAACCTGAATAGCGTCAGAGTTGAAAACAACCTCAAAATGGTATTGTTTGGACATAGCTACTGAGCCGCCGTGCATTTCAGCCGTTGAATGTGAATGACCTTTCTTAGTTTCCTGCGCAACTGAACTATTTTGAGACAGAACCACGAACAAACCGATTAATAACATGTTGCCAAGACTTATTATTTTTTTCATAGTAACACCTTTCTTAAATTTAGATTAATAAAAAGTAAATAACATGTGCAATAAAACACACGTAAAAATTTGATGAGTGGTTATCTTGGATGGATCAAATATTTCTCCTTTCATGGTTTTAGTGTTAAGTCTGTTTCGTTTACTGCCAAAACCGCTCGACATTAAAAGTTTTGCAGAATTTTCAAATTTCATCCTTTAAAAACATGATTGCTTTACCTTAATTTTGGCGTCAGATCCGCCTAACGGAAAATTGTGTTGAGCTATCGATAGAATTACACAGCTTACTTGAAATGCCATTCTTTCAATAGAAACAATTCAGGTGGAATAATAAATCAGATGGACGGTGGTGCGTGCAGAAGGCTGGAAAGCGCGTACTTATCCCTTGAACGGAATGGAATGGAGTACCTGTTGGTTTGTGAGTAATTTGCAGACGAAAACATGTAACTATCTTCTGCCTCGGAAACAGCCGTAATGCAGACGTATATGCTATTGGCTTGCAGTTGGTCTATCAGACTTAGTTGCCGGGAGGTGTCATTGACTACGCTGGAATTCAGGCTGTTATCACAGCAAAATACATTTTCATGCCCCTTTTCATCGTGTCTGTGTGAAGGTGATGTGTCCGCTCTATGTCGTTCGCTATTGTGGTGATCGTGTGAAACCATCTCCGCTATGGCGGCAACAACTTGCTCGACAAAACATGCCTGTAAGGTTACCGTCAGGAGAAAAATCAAAAGAGAAAAATATAGAACCGAGGTTTTGGGTTTAAAATGTCTCATGCTCTTATCGTGTTTAAAA